>NZ_JAVEPN010000002.1:0-189347 GCF_034008105.1 Trichlorobacter sp. | reverse complement strand
ACACGGAAGTTAAGCCCCTCAGGGCCGATGATACTGCACGGGTAGCTGTGTGGGAAAGTAGGTCGCCGCCAGAATTAATAACCAAACGCCCCGCTCCTCAATTCGAGAAGCGGGGCGTTTGCGTTTTGTTCCATAACCTGCGGTTGTTGACGTAACGATAACTGGTGCTATAAACAACGTAACAGTTAGCGTTTGAGTGTTGTCAGGAGGTGGAATATGAGATCGGTACTCGCGATTGTTCTCTTGTTTGTTGTCAGTCTGCCTGGATCAGCCTTCAGTATTGAAACCCAACGCGAGCTACCCATCACTGTGCAACAACCGTCTGTGCAGGGTCTTCAACCTCGCAAGCCGTTGGTCAGAGCAACTGAAAAAATGCCAGCTACTGCTCCGCAGTGCCGTGGTGGTCAGGTGTGGAATGGTGTCAGTTGTGAGTGCCGCCCTAACTTCTACTGGAATGATCATAAGCAGCAGTGTCGACCTGTACGCACGTGCCCGCCAGGTCAGCAGTTTAATCGAGAACAGGATACCTGTGTTGGCCAGGCTTGTACCGGTGGACAGGTCTGGAACGGTAGCAGTTGTGAGTGCCGACCCAACTACTATTGGAATGAACGCAAACAGCAGTGTCGTCCTGTACGCACGTGTCCACCCGGCCAGGAGTTTGATCGTGAGCAGGATACCTGTGTCGCACGTTGCACCGGCGGGCAGCTATGGAACGGCAGCAGTTGTGAGTGCCGTCCCAACTTTTATTGGAGTGAGAGTCAGAATATCTGTAGGCCGGTGCGGGCCTGTCCGCCTGGTCAGATGTTTGACCGGCAACATGACACCTGTGTAGCGCGGTGCTACTGGAATGAGCGTATGAACCAGTGCCGTCCGGTACAAAGTTGTCCAGCAGGACAACTGTTCGATCGTGAACAGGATGCGTGTGTGCGTCCCTAGCTGCCATGCTTTACGTGATTATTCAGATCCAGTGACCGGTTTGTAGCTCTTCAAGCGAAGCTACAATTCTATCAGCTTGCTGTAGGCGCTCAGCGGGATAGCTGTTGCTTACAGCAACAACCATGAGCCCGGCGCCTTTTGCCGAGCTGATACCAGCCGGTGTATCTTCAATGGCGATAATGTTGTGCGCGTCTGGGCTTAGTTGATCGGAATAGGCAGCAATCAGTTGCTGTGCTGCTATGCGATAGCAGGTGGGATCAGGTTTGCTGTGCGGAACATCATCAGCGGTAATGATCAGCGAGAAGAAGCTGGCGACGCCGAGCTGATCTATGATCGGCAGAATATCACTCCGTAGCGCCCCGCTACAGATTGCAAGTGGCGTTCCCTGTTCGTGCAGTTTATGGATGAGTGCTGTGACGCCGGGGTACGGGGCTACACCGCTGGCTATAACTTCCTGGAAGATGACCGCCTTGTGTGCGATCAGTTGTTCAAGTTCTCCCTCTGAAAGTGCGACGCCTCCCTGCGCAAATGCTTCTCGAAAGGCATCCCGGTCATCGAAGCCCATATACACAGCGAGGTAGTCATCCCAGCTGTAACCGAGATTTCGGGGGGTCAGAATTTTCTGAAAGGCCTGGTAGTGTAGTGGCTCTGTGTCAACGATAACACCGTCAAAGTCAAAAATCACAGCTGCTGGATACATGGATGAATGGTTTCCTTTGTAGACGAGGGGGCATACCTCTGTACGGGATATGCCCCCTCGTCGCGCTCAAGATTTGTCCTATTATTTTTGTGAACGTGGCAAAGGCGAAGCAATGGTGGCAGCTACATCAATGGCGCGGCTGGGATCGCCTGCCCGATCAGTGCCTTTCGCGATTTTGGTCCGGATCCGTTTGTTTACCTGCGCCAAGTCGACGCCGGTGGTGGCTACCACTTCAGCCAGCGTTTCCTCGGTAGCGATCAAGTGGTAGGCCATGTTCTCTACCTTTTGCACCAGAACATCAAGGGTTTCGCTGATGGTTCGTACGAGAGACGAAAGGGTTGAAAGGTTTTCAACCATGAGCTCTTCGCCTGAAAGTTGGGCAACCTTCGCTGCTTTGGGAGTTTTCTTTGTGGCCGCACCTGCAGCAGGTTTGGCAGCAATTGCCTTAGTTTTTGCTGCAGCCTTTGCTGCCATTGGTTTCTGAGCTGGTTTGCTCTTTGCTACAGCCTTGGTAGTAGACTTTTTCACTGACTTCTTGAGTGCCATGGGAAACGAGCCTCCTTTCGGTACATGCTGCGAACTGGTGGTGTTTAGTCTTGCTGATACTCAATCGTACCATTACCTTTCAACTGGTCAAGGGGCAGCAGGATAAAAAACGTTGCTCCAGGGCATTGTTCCGGATCGTATCCGCTGGATTCAACCCATATTTCCCCGCCGTGCATCTCCACCATCCCTCTGGCGATAGAGAGGCCAAGTCCGGCTCCACGTGACTTGAAAGCAACCTTGCCGGAGCTGTGTTCCTCGATATTGCCTGACTCGTAAAACTTGTCAAAAATGTGCAGTTGTTCTTCCTTGGCAATGCCGATGCCGGTATCGGCAATACTGATTTCAACATAGCGGTGCGGCTCGCGGCCGATGTGCAACAGTGAGGGCGACTGATCCTGTCCGGGTGGTTGCTTGCTGTGCAAAATCTCACGGGTGCTGCTTTGTATCCTGATCTCACCGCCATCTGGAGTGAATTTTATCGCGTTGTTGATCAGATTGGCCAGTAGTTGTATCAATCGGCTTTTGTCACCGCTTATGGCCGGTAGTTCAGGGTCAAGGTGCAGACTGAGCACCTGTTTGCGCATCGTAAAAAAGAGGCGTTGCTCCTGGGTTGCCTGCTCGATCAATTCGTTAATATTGACCGGCTCCAGCTTGAGAGCGATCTTTTTACGGTCGATCATCGAGACATCGACCATATCCCTGATAATGCTGTTCAGACGTAAGGCTGCGGTGGATATGTGCTGGGTCATCTCGTAGACGGTAGGAGTCAGGTCGTGGTGCATGTCTTGAAGCAATAGTTCCGTGTAGCCCATGATGACCGTCAGCGGTGTCTTGAGTTCATGTGATGCCATCCCCAAAAAGGAGTCTTTCATCTTGTTGAGTCGGGTCAGTTCTGCCGCACTGGTCTCAAGGTTGTTGAGCAGCTGGCGTTCACGGGTCACATCGCGGATGATTACCTGCAGCAGTGTCTGCCCTCCAGCCTTGATGCAGCCGATCTGCATCTGACCGATCACCTTGAGCTGTTGTTTGGTGTGCATGGTCAGCTCTTCAACAATGGGCGTGCCTGTCTTGGCGTCATTAATGATCTGCAGGATATGGGGGATGTTTTCGACCTGCAGCGACAATAGTAGTGACGAGATATGTTTGTCTATCAGCTCGTTGGCGCTGTAACCTAAAAGTTCTTCAGCCTTTTTGTTGGCTAGTGCGACAGTCTCATTTTGGTCGAGAACGATGATTGCGTCGCCAGCATCTTCCAACAGCGTCTTGTAGAGTTCTTCTGATTTTTCAAGCTGCGAACTGAGTTGTTCAAGTTTTTGGAATGAGTCCCTGAGTTGGTTGTGGGTTGTTGCCAGTTCTTCGTAGTTGTTATGGAGCGCAGCGTCACGACTGGCGAGCGATGCAGCCATGGTCTCAATCTTTTCGGCTAGTTCCTTGAATTCGCGGGTTGTCATTTCGGGCAGAGAAAGTTTGAAGTCACCTTCGGCTACGGTTTTGACCCCGGCTAGCAGCGTTCCGATCGGGCCACTTATGTAGCGTTTGACAAAGATGACGACACAGGCAAACGAGATCAGGAAAAAAACGACGAATACCGCCCCTGATTTGAGCGCCATGCTGTAAACCTTGCTGCTGACGCTCGATGAAGGGAGTCCGATGTGGATATAGCCAGTGACCGAGCCGTCGTACGAGTGCAGGGCGATAGCTGTGTTGTAAAACGTCCGTGGGCCGAGTGTCAGTAGCGTCGTACGGTTGCCGTGTCCGTGGGGATTAGTGCCGATATGAACGTTTTTAAAGATAGGGTCACTGCTGTGCAGCACATGGCCTTCTTGTGAGGTGACCACGGCATAGGTAATATCAGGGTTAGATACGACAACATCGCGGCATTTCTCGTCCAGTCCAGGGATGTCGTGCAAGCGCAGCCCCAGGCTGAGAACTTTCTCAACAGCTGACTTCATGGCTAGCCCGATGCTCTGCGAACGGAGAATCTGGGCTTGAATGTAGTCTTGACGGAAGCCGGCAATATTAACCCCTGCCGTGGCCAGGGTGGTCAGCGAGAGAATAATGAAGGCAAAAAGTATAATCCTGTGTTCAAGTGAATTGCGCACGAATCCCGCCATCATCAGAATGCGTCCACTAATACCATGTATTCATAGTATTTGAAACGGTGAAAACCGATGTCGACCCCGTGAATACGGCTTTTATGGATACTTTACGGTTGACGATTCATGATTATGCTTTATTATATTTTCACCTTACGAACAGGCCATTAGTGGCCTATGCTGGGTTCTACTACTTTATTTCCAGGAGGATAGGGTATGGCATTGCGTATTGCTATTAACGGTTTCGGACGTATCGGTAGAATGGTGCTGCGGTCCATTTGCAAGGACAAGGAGATCGAGTGCGTTGCCATCAACGATCTGACTGATGCAAAGACCTTGGCCCATCTGTTCAAATACGACTCAGTGCATGGTATTTTTCCTGGAAAGGTAGAGGCTGCCGATTCAAAGCTGATCATCAACGGCAAGGCAATTCAGATACTGGCTATAAAAAATCCTGAGGAGTTGCCTTGGAAAAAGGAAAAGGTCGATCTGGTCCTTGAATCGACCGGTCTGTTTACCGACCGGGCCAAGGCGGAACTGCATCTGAAGGCTGGGGCCAAGAAGGTCATTATCTCTGCCCCTGCCACTAACGAGGACATCACGATTGTTATGGGGGTCAACCACCAGCTGTATGATCCCAAGAAGCACCATATCATTTCCAATGCCTCCTGCACCACTAACTGTTTGGCACCAGTGGCCAAGGTGCTGCATGAAACTTTTGGAATTGAGAAGGGTTTGATCACAACCGTACACTCCTACACCAACGACCAGCGCATTCTTGATCTGCCCCACAAGGATCTGCGTCGCGCCCGTGCAGGCGCATTGTCCATGATTCCCACCACCACCGGTGCTGCCAAGGCAGTGGCCCTGGTGTTGCCCGAACTGAAGGGCAAGCTGGACGGCATGGCCATTCGTGTGCCTACCCCCAACGTCTCGGTGGTGGATCTGGTGGCAACACTCAAGAAAAAGGCCGATGTCGACAAGGTCAATGCGGCCCTCAAAAAGGCTGCTAAAGGAGCCTTGAAGGGGGTGCTGGGCTTTGAGGAGGCGCCGCTGGTCTCGATCGATTTTAACGGCAATCCCAATTCATCAATTGTCGATGCGTCTTGCACCAAGGTGCTGGATGGCAACATGGTCAAGGTACTCTCCTGGTATGACAATGAGTGTGGTTTTTCGAACCGGGTGGTTGACCTGATGAGACTGGTTGCCAGCAAAAAGTAACCGTGTGCATTAAGTAAGTCGAGGGGGATCTGTCATCCCCCTCTTTTTTTATTACAGACACGTGCGATTGGGGAGAATACGCAATGCCAATTCGATATATTGACCAACTCAAGGACATCAAGGGCAAGAAGGTTTTTATCCGCGTTGACTTTAACGTACCGCAGGATGAAAAGGGGAATATCACTGAGGATACCCGGATTGCTGGTGCAGTGCCCACCATCAAATATGCCGTTGAGCAAGGGGCAAAAGTGGTGCTTGCGTCACATCTGGGGCGGCCGAAGGGGGAGAAAAAACCGAAATACACCATGGCCCCGGCTGCCAAGCGTCTTTCACAACTGCTCGGTAAAAAGGTTGTCCAGGCCCCGGATTGTTTTGGCCCTGAGGTGGACAAACTGATTGATGCCATGAAGCCCGGTGATGTGGTCATGCTCGAAAACGTGCGCTTCTATGCCGGTGAAGAAAAAAACGATCCAGCTTTTGCCAAGCAACTGGTGAACGGCTGCGAGATTTATGTCAATGATGCCTTTGCCGTCTCGCACCGCGCCCACGCCTCGGTGGAGGCGATCACCAAGATCGTCCCCACCATTGCCGCCGGTTTTCTGATGAAGAACGAGATGACGTTCTTTGACAAGGCGATGAGCAACCCGGTGCGACCACTGGTGGCAATCCTGGGAGGCGCTAAGGTGTCCGGTAAGCTTGAGGTGCTGGAGACGTTGGTCAATAAGGTCGACAAGATTGTGATCGGTGGCGGCATGGCCTTTACCTTCCTCAAGGCCATGGGCTACAGCGTCGGCAAATCGCTGGTGGAAGACGAGTTGATCGCCACAGCCAAGAAGATCATGGACAAGGCCAAGAAGAAGGGGGTCACCTTCTATCTGCCGGTGGATTGCGTTGTAGCCAACGCCTTTGAGGCCAACGCCACCAATTTCGTGACGACCGTACAGGAGATCCCTGAAGGCTGGATGGCGCTGGATATTGGTCCGGCCTCGGCCACGTTGTTTGCCGAGACGCTGCGTGACGCCAAGACCGTGATCTGGAACGGACCGATGGGGGTTTTTGAGATGGACGCCTTCTCACGTGGCACCTATGCCGTGGCTGAGGCGGTGGCCAACTGTTACGCCACCACCGTGATTGGCGGCGGCGACACCGACGCAGCCGTCAACAAGGCAGGCGTGGCCAGCCAGGTCAGTTACATTTCCACCGGTGGCGGTGCATTCCTTGAGCTGTTGGAAGGCAAGATACTGCCCGGCGTCAAGGCGCTGGACGTCAAGAAATAGGAGGCCTGCGTGCGGACACCACTGATAGCCGGTAACTGGAAGCTTTTCAAAACGATCAGCGAGGCCACTGCCTTTGTAACGGCCCTCAAGCCGCTTGTAGCAGAGGTACAGGGGGTCGAGGTGGTTATCTCCCCGGTGTTTACTGCCTTGAGTAGTGTGGCGGCAGCAGCGGCAGGCAGCCGGATTAGAGTGGCTGCACAGGACTGTTATTGGGAAGAGGAGGGGGCCTTCACCGGTGAGGTTGCTCCCGGGCTGCTGAAAGATGCCGGCTGCAGCCATGTGATAATTGGTCATTCCGAGCGTCGCCAATATTTCGGCGAAACCGATGAAACCGCCAACCGTAAAACCAGGGCCGCCTTGGCAACAGGCTTGACCGTTTTGCTGTGTGTTGGCGAAACCCTGGTGCAGCGTGAGGCAGGAGACACCTTCACGGTGATAGAATCGCAGATCACCGGTGGCCTGCAGAGCCTGGTGGCTGAGGAGCTCAAGCAGGTTGTCATCGCCTATGAACCGGTCTGGGCCATCGGTACTGGCAAGACTGCCAGCGACGAACAGGCCCAGCAGGTACACGCTTTTATCCGGCAGCTGGTTGCAAAGTTGTACAGTCAGGCCGATGCTGATCAAATTCTTATTCTGTACGGCGGCAGCGTCAAGCCGGAAAATGTCAAAGGATTGATGTCGCAGCCTGACATAGACGGAGCACTGGTTGGGGGTGCCAGTCTAAAGGCGGATTCCTTTGCAGCGATAGTCCGCTTCAACTCCTAACTTGGTGCTTTACAAGCAAGGGCAGAGCGTGCTATATAGTCATCCTTTTTAACGTTGAGAGAGGGACGTGATGACTACCCTGATAGCAGTACTACATATCCTTACCAGCCTGTTCATCATCGGCGTGGTACTCCTGCAGTCCGGTAAAGGTGCCGAGATGGGCGCCTCTTTCGGTACCGGTGGCAGCCAATCCGTATTCGGCGCCAGTGGCGGTGGAAATTTCATGACCAGAGTCACTACGGCGGCAGCGGTAATCTTCATGCTTACCTCGCTGACCTTGGCGTACATTTCAGGCCATGCCCCCGGTTCAACCATTATGTCCAACAAGGCTGTGCAAAAGGCTGCACCGGCAGTGCCTGCTGCACCTCAACAGCCTGCGCCGGTGAAGTAAATACAAGTTTTGTTTGATTGCAGACCTTTGTGTCTGTACTGCATCAAACCCTGTGCCGAAGTGGTGGAATTGGTAGACACACCATCTTGAGGGGGTGGCGGGCGAAAGCCTGTACGAGTTCGAGTCTCGTCTTCGGCACCAAACTAAATCCTAAAGTGCATACACTGAACAGGCCGCAAAAAATGCGGCCTTTTTTAGTGCCAAGTATCGTTACGGTGTAACGATACTTGGTTTGGTATTTGTAATGTTGAGGAGGTATTGCTATGGCCATGACAGCAGCAGAAAGACAAAAGCGCTATCGTGAGCGTAACGGCCGTAACGCTGGCAAGCGGCGCATTAATCTGGTGGTGTCCGCATCGGTTGTTGCCAGGCTTGATGAGCTCGCCCAGCAATACGGCGTACATAAGCAGGTGATGCTGGAGCGGGTTATTCTTGAATACGGCTCGCTACTGCGTAACGCGCCAGAAGTTGTGCTCGATGCTGTTGAGGGTGAAGTGGCGAGGCTGCTGGGGTTGGCTGGAGGTGATGCTGCAAGGGCGCTGACACTGCTGAACAAAGAGGCAAAGCAGACCTGGCCTGATTTTTTTAGGAGTAAGGCTGCAGCGAAACAGGCATCACCGGAATATCGGCGTGTGCGTGCGATACGACAGCAGCTCCGCAAGGTGCAGCAGCGTGCCCTGGAGACGAGCAAGCTGCTGGTAAAGAACGAGTCTCAGACTGAATTGCGTGTTGATCAGTTGACGTTTGGATTTTAGGGCCTTAAACGCAATCAGGTCCAGCTGATGAAGTCGGCTGATTGCTGCTGTTTTAGATGTTTTTTTGTGGTGTTTGCCCCTGTTTCAACTTTACATTCCTCGGGTTGTCCATTATCCTTCCAAATTCCATTCGTATCTTCTAAGACGGGCGAGAGTGCATGAATATCAGCAGGATTCGTAATTTTTCAATCATTGCCCACATCGACCATGGCAAGTCCACGCTGGCGGACCGGTTGCTGGAATACACCGGTGCCCTGACTGCCCGTGAGATGCAGAACCAGTTTCTGGACAAGATGGACCTGGAGCGTGAGCGGGGTATCACCATTAAGGCGCAGACCGTGCGGCTTGGCTATACCGCCGACGATGGACAGGAGTATATTCTCAATCTGATCGATACCCCCGGCCACGTAGATTTTGCCTATGAGGTCTCCCGTTCGCTGGCTGCATGCGAGGGCGGTCTGCTGGTGGTTGACGCCTCCCAGGGAGTCGAGGCTCAGACACTGGCCAACGTCTATCTGGCGCTGGACAATGATCTGGAGGTCTTTCCGGTCCTGAACAAGATAGACCTGCCGGCTGCCGAGCCGGAGCGGGTCAAGCAGGAGATTGAGGAGATCATCGGTATCTCGGCCCAGGATGCGGTGCTGGCCTCGGCCAAGGAGGGGATCGGTACCCGCGAGATACTGGAAGAGATCGTCAAGAAGATTCCAGCTCCCACGGGTGATCCAGCCGCGCCACTCAAGGCACTGCTGTTCGATTCCTGGTACGACCAGTACCAGGGGGTGATCATCCTGGTGAGAATCTTTGACGGTACCCTCAAGAAGGGAGACAAGATTCACCTGATGTCCACCGGCCGCAGCTATGAGGCGCTTAAAGTTGGTGTGTTTGCGCCCGCGATGGTTGAGGTGCCGCAACTGGCAGCCGGCGAGGTCGGTTTTATCATTGCTGGCATCAAGGATGTGGCCGACGCCAAGGTGGGCGATACGGTGACCCTGTTGCACCGTCAGTGCACCGAGATGTTGGCCGGCTTTAAAGAGGTCAAGCCGATGGTCTTTTCCGGCCTCTACCCGATCGACACCTCTCAGTACGAGCAGCTGCGTGACGCCTTGGCCAAGCTGAAGTTGAATGACTCCTCGTTCTCCTTCGAGCCGGAGACCTCGGTGGCGCTGGGCTTTGGTTTCCGTTGCGGTTTCCTGGGGCTGCTGCACATGGAGATCATACAGGAACGACTGGAACGGGAATTCAGTCTGGACCTGATCACCACCGCACCGACGGTTGTCTACAAGGTGCACAAGACTGACGGTGACCTGATCGAGATCGAGTCGGCGGCCCGCATGCCGGAGCCGCAGTATATTGACTACATGGAGGAGCCGTTCATCCTGGCTCATATCCATGTGCCCAACGATTTTGTGGGTGGGGTACTGGCACTGTGCGAGGAGAAGCGCGGTGTGCAGCGGGAGATCAAGTACCTGACCCCGACCCGGGTGATGATCATCTATGAACTGCCGCTAAACGAGATCGTGCTGGATTTTTACGACCGACTGAAGTCGATCACCAAGGGCTATGCCTCGCTGGATTACGAACACCTTGATTTCCGTCAGAGTGATCTGGTGCGGATGAATATCATGATCAACGGTGATGTGGTTGATGCCCTGTCTTTGATCGTGCACCGTGACAAGTCCTACTTCCGTGGCCGCGACCTGGTTTCCAAGATGAAGGAGCTGATCCCGCGCCAGATGTTTGAGGTGGCAATTCAGGCCGCCATCGGTAACAAGGTGATCGCCCGCGAGACCGTCAAGGCGCTACGCAAGGACGTGTTGGCCAAGTGTTACGGCGGCGACATCACCCGTAAGCGCAAGCTGTTGGAGAAGCAGAAGGAAGGCAAGAAGCGGATGAAAAACGTCGGGAACGTGGAGCTGCCCCAGGAGGCGTTCCTGGCGATCCTGAAGGTGGATGACAAATAGGAAGGAACCCATGGCTGAACAGACCGAACAGCAGATACAGGCACCGTCCCCAACGGCGGGTCAGGGACCCGCTAAAAAGAGTGTGGTGCGCGAGTACGCCGAATCGATCATTATTGCCGTTATCCTGGCGCTGATCATCCGGGCCTTTATTGTGCAGGCATTTAAAATACCCTCCGGTTCCATGGAGGATACCCTGCTGATCGGTGATCATTTGTTGGTCAGCAAGTTTATCTATGGAACTGATCTGCCTTTCACTGACAAGCGGCTATTCAAGATTCGTGACCCAAAGCGTGGTGATGTGATCGTCTTTGTCTATCCGGAAGACCCTCGCAAGGATTTTATCAAGCGGGTGATCGGTCTGCCGGGCGATGTGGTGGAGGGCAAGGACAAGCAGGTGTATATCAATGGCCAGCTGTACGTCACGCCCCAGGCGGTACACAAAGAGACGGAGATCATCCCCAAGGAGCAGAACCCGCGGGACACCTTTGGTCCGGTTGTGGTACCGGCAGACTCCTATTTTGTGATGGGCGATAACCGGGACCGTTCCTACGACAGCCGTTTTTGGAAGTTCGTGACCCGCGACCAGATTAAAGGGTTGGCATTCATCAAATACTGGTCCATTGACGGACCCTGGTACAAGTTTAACATCCGTTGGCGCAACATCGGTCGGCTGATCAAGTAATACTTATTTACTACGAACCGGAGGGTTTTTATGGATACGTTGGGCAACTGGAAGCGTTCTGATTATTGTGGCCAGCTGACCGCCAAGGATATTGGGCGTGAGGTGGTATTGATGGGCTGGGCCCTGCGCCGTCGTGACCACGGCGGCCTGATCTTTATCGACCTGCGGGACCGGGAGGGGATTGCGCAGGTTGTTTTCGACCCGGAGGTGAACGCGGCAGCCCATCAGGTGGCCGAAGGGGTACGCAGTGAGTTTGTGCTGGCAGTCAAGGGCACGGTCATCCCCCGTCCGGAAGGCACTGTTAACCCCAACATGAAGACCGGCGAGGTTGAGATTCAGGTGGGTGAGTGCAAGCTGCTCAACCGCTCCAAGCCGCTGCCGTTCATGCTGGACGAGCACAGTGAGGTCAACGAAAATATCCGCCTTAAGTACCGCTATCTGGATATGCGCCGTCCGCAACTGCAGCAGAACCTGATCCTGCGTCATCAGGTGGCCCAGGTGACCCGCCAGTATCTGACAGAAAACGGCTTTTTGGAGCTGGAAACCCCCTTTCTGACCAAGTCAACCCCGGAAGGGGCCCGTGACTTTCTGGTGCCGTCGCGCATCAATCAGGGCCAGTTCTACGCCCTGCCGCAGTCGCCGCAGATATTCAAGCAGATCCTGATGATCTCTGGCTTTGACCGTTATTTCCAGATCGTGCGCTGCTTCCGTGACGAGGACCTGCGGGCCGACCGCCAGCCTGAGTTTACCCAGATCGATTGCGAGATGTCCTTCATCGACCGTGAGGATATCATCACCGTGATGGAAGGCTTGATGGCGCGCGTCTTCAAGGAGGCCAAAGGCGTTGACGTTCAGCTGCCGGTGCAGCGTATGACCTACCAGGAGGCGATCCGCCGCTTCGGAGTGGATAACCCTGACCTGCGTTTCGGCCTGGAACTGGTGGACCTGACCGATATCGTCAAGGGCTCTGGCTTCAAGGTGTTTGCCGAGGTGGCCGCAGGTGGCGGCATCATCAAGGGGATTAACGCCAAGGGCTGTGCCAGCTTTTCCCGCAAGGAGATCGACGATCTGACCAACTTTGTGGCCATTTATGGCGCCAAGGGCTTGGCCTATGTCAAGATGACCCCTGATGGCTGGCAGTCGCCGATCACCAAGTTCTTCAACGAGACCGAGATAGCCGCCATGAATCAGGCCTTCGGCGCCGAAGAGGGTGACCTGCTGCTGTTCGTGGCCGACAAGCCGAAGGTAGTTAACGACTCGCTGGGCAAGCTGCGCAATCAGCTGGCATCGATCCTTAAGCTGACCAATCCCGATGAGTTCCGTTTTGTCTGGATCACCGACTTCCCGTTGTTCGAGTGGGACGAAGATGATAAGCGCTGGTGCGCCGTGCACCATCCCTTCACTGCGCCGATGGATGAGGACGTGGACTATGTTGAATCTGATCCTGGCCGCTGCCGGGCCAAGGCCTATGACCTGGTGCTGAACGGCAACGAGATTGGCGGTGGTTCGATCCGTATCCATCAGGAGCAGGTTCAGTCGCTGATGTTCAAGATGCTGGGCCATTCCGAAGAGGACAAGCGGGCCAAATTCGGCTTCCTGTTGGATGCCCTGGAGTACGGCACGCCGCCCCACGGCGGTATCGCCTTCGGTCTGGACCGTCTGATTATGCTGCTGACCGGTTCCGAATCGATCCGTGACGTGATCGCCTTCCCCAAAACCCAGAGGGGCACCTGTCTGATGTCGGAGGCGCCGTCAACCGTGGACAGCAAGCAATTACGCGAGCTTGGCGTCCGTTTGGCTGCCAGCGTTGCGGGTGGTGCCAGCTAGGGTGCCATTGCTGACACGCGGCATACTGCTGGCGGCAGTACTGTTGCTGGCCGGTTGCGCCAGCACTGAGCCGGTCTGGCGCGAGCGGGCACAGTGGTCTCTGGAGCAGCTCGCCTATGAAACAGCACCCGAGCTGCGTCCTGAAGCCTATCGCAGCATGCTGGAAGCCTTTGAGCAGGGTGAGGCGGTCTACCTGAAGCAGAGAGACGCTGAACAGGCCGATCAGCTGTATCGTCTTGCCTTCCAGAAAGGGCAACTGCTGAAGATGGAGCTGGACGAGTTCCGTGCGCACCAGCTTGCAGAGGCACAGCGGCAGGCAGAAATCGAGCGGCAGCGGCAGGCTGAAGAGCGTAAGCGTATTGAGGAGGAGGCCCAGGAAAGAAAGCGGAAGGAACAGGCCGCCCGGGAGCTTGCGGCAGCCAAGGCTGCACAGGCGGAACAAAACGCCGTTGCTCTTCGTGAGCGCCCCGCAAGCTACTCGGTCCGACGGGGAGAAACTTTGCCCCAGATAGCGGCCCGCCCTGAGATCTATAACGAGGCCGGGCTTTGGCCGTTGATCTACCGCGCCAACCGCGATCAGGTGCGTGACCCCTATCAGCTGTGGCCAGGGCAGGTCTTGAAGATTCCCCGTTCCTATTCACGCGAGGAGGCTGTTGAGGCCCGCCGTCAGGCAGGTCGCCGGTAGCTCGAAGCGGGTGATTGCCGGTAGGTTTTGCTCGCCTTTCCTGTGAAAAACATAACGATTTTTCCTTGACAGCCCATACCCTTTTGCATACTGTATACAGGATTTTGTAGACGATATAACTTACTGTAATTGTAACATGTTGCAATTTATATATTTTTCCATATATCCGAAAACGGTTTAGTATTTCCATTCGACCGTAAGGGAACAAAACCATAAGGAGATAACATGGCAACTGAATCAAAGATTATCTGGTCTAAGATTGATGAAGCTCCCGCACTGGCAACCTACTCGCTGCTGCCGATCGTTAATGCCTTCACCAAGGCTGCTGGCGTGGCGGTTGAAACCCGCGACATCTCTGTTGCCGGCCGAATCATTGCCAACTTTCCCGAGTACCTGACCCCTGAGCAGCGGATGCCGGATTACCTGGCTGAGCTGGGAGAACTGACCCAGAAGCCTGAGGCCAACATCATCAAGCTGCCCAACGTCAGTGCCTCGATCCCCCAGCTGAAGGCTGCCATCAAGGAGCTGCAGGAGCAGGGCTACAAGCTGCCGGATTACCCGGAAGAGCCCAAGACCGATGCAGAAAAAGAACTGCATGCCCGCTACGCCAAGTGCCTTGGTTCCGCCGTGAACCCGGTGCTGCGTGAAGGCAACTCCGACCGCCGTTCGGCAAAGGCTGTAAAGGAATACGCCAAGAAACACCCCCATAAGATGGGTGCATGGACACCCGAGTCAAAAACTCATGTGTCCTGGATGGAGTCCTCGGACTTCTATGAGAACGAAAAGTCTGTAACCATGGAAAAAGCAGGCAATGTCAAGATTGAGTTTGTTGACAAGGCCGGTAAGGTCACCGTGCTGAAAGAGAAACTGGCCCTGCAGGCTGGCGAGATCCTTGACGGTACCTTCATGAGCGCCAAGGCACTGCGGAAATTCATTCAGGAGCAGATTGATGACGCCAAGGCCAAAGGGGTGCTGTTCTCGGTACACCTCAAGGCCACCATGATGAAGATCTCCGACCCGATCATGTTCGGTCATTTTGTTGAAGTTTACTACAAGGACGTCTTTGAGAAGCATGCTGCCACCTTCAAGGAACTGGGCGTTAACCCGGACCTGGGTATGGGCGATCTGTACCTGAAGATTGCCAAGCTGCCGGAAGCCAAGAAGGCTGAGATTGAGGCTGACATCCAGGAAGTCTACAAGAAGCAACCGCCGCTGGCCATGGTTGACTCCGACAAGGGGATCACAAACCTGCACGCCAGTAACGACATCATCATCGACGCCTCCATGCCGGTGGTGATCCGTGACTCCGGCGGTATGTGGGGTCCCGACGGCAAGCTGCACGATGTCAAGTGCGTCGTGCCTGACCGCTGCTATTCACGCTGGTATCAGGTATGCGTTGATTTCTGCAAGAAGCACGGCCAGTTTGATCCGACCACCATGGGTTCAACCTCCAACGTTGGTCTGATGGCTCAGAAGGCTGAAGAGTACGGCTCCCATGACAAGACCTTCAAGATTGCTGCTGACGGTACCGTTCGCGTGCTTGATGAGGCCGGCAACGTGCTGATGCAGCATGAGGTTGAGGCAGGCGATATCTGGCGTGGTTGCCAGGCGAAAGATCTGCCGATTCAGGACTGGGTCAAGCTGGCAGTCCGTCGTGCCCGTGCCACCGGTGCACCGGCTATCTTCTGGCTGGACAAGAACCGTGCCCACGATGCCCAGATGATTCTGAAGGTGAACAAGTACCTCAAGGATCACGACACCAACGGTCTCGATATCCAGATCATGGCACCGGTTGAGGCTATGCAGTTTACCTGTGAGCGTGCAAAGGCCGGTAAAGACACCATCACCGTTACCGGTAACGCCCTGCGGGATTACCTGACCGACCTGTTCCCGATCCTGGAACTGGGCACCAGCGCCAAGATGCTCTCCATCGTGCCACTGCTGGCCGGTGGTGGCCTGTTCGAGACCGGTGCCGGCGGCTCCGCTCCCAAGCACGTGCAGCAGTTTGTTCAGGAAGGCTACCTGCGTTGGGATTCACTGGGCGAGTTCCTGGCCCTGGCCGTCTCCCTTGAGCACCTGGCAGCTACCTTCAAGAACGAGAAGGCACAACTGCTGGCCGATACCCTGGATCAGGCCAACACCAAGTTCCTGGATAATAACAAGAACCCGGCCCGCAAGGTTGGTCAGATCGATAACCGTGGCAGCCACTTCTACCTGGCCATGTACTGGGCCGAGGCCCTGGCTGCACAGACCAAGGATGCTGAGCTTGCAGCCCGTTTCGCCAAGGTGGCCAAGGCGCTGCAGGAGAACGAAGAGAAGATCAATGCAGAGTTGATCGGTGCCCAGGGCAAGCCCCAGGATCTGGGTGGCTATTACAACACCGACCCGGTCAAGACTGAAAAGGCAATGCGTCCCAGTGCTACCTTGAACGCCATTGTCGACGCGATCTAGTTCGTGTATGCACGGGGAGCCGGTGTTCGCCGGTTCCCCGTTTTACCTTTTGTATGTAGCCTGTAGTTTGTTGGATTAAACAACACTATCAACGAGGAGGAAGAACCAATGGGACGTAAGAAGATTGCATTGATTGGTGGCGGTCAGATCGGTGGCGTGCTGGCTCAACTCTGCGCACTGCGCGAGCTGGGCGATGTAGTGATGTTCGACATCGTGGAAGGTATGCCCCAGGGCAAGATGCTGGACATCGCCGAGGCTTCCCCGGTGGACGGCTTTGACGTCAGCCTGAAGGGTACCCAGGATTACAAGGACATCGCTGGCGCCGACGTGGTTATCGTAACCGCCGGTTTGCCCCGCAAGCCGGGCATGAGCCGTGACGACCTGATCGCAACCAACTCCAAGATCATGACCTCCGTTGCTGAAGGCATCAAGCAGTACGCCTCCAACGCCTTCGTGATCGTTATCTCCAACCCGCTGGACGCTATGGTTACCCTCTGCCAGAAGGTGACCGGTATGCCCGCCAGCCGCGTGGTTGGTCAGGCCGGCGTACTGGATTCGGCTCGTTTCAAGGCTTTCATTGCCTGGGAACTGGGCGTGTCCGTGAAGGACGTTTCCGCCATGACCCTTGGTGGCCACGGCGACGACATGGTGCCGCTGGTACGTTACGCTGCTGTCAACGGCATTCCCGTTATGGAACTGCTGGAGCAGAAGTACGGCGCTGACAAGGCCAAGGAAGTGATGGAGGCCATGGTAAACCGTACCCGTCTGGCCGGTGGCGAAGTGGTTGCCCTGCTGAAGACCGGTTCCGCTTTCTACTCCCCGGCTTCCTCCGCCATCGCCATGGCTGAGTCGGTGCTGAAGGATCAGAAGCGCGTGCTGCCCACCTGCTGCCTGCTGAACGGTGAGTTCGGCGTCAACGGTTACTATGTTGGCGTTCCTGCCGTACTGGGCGAGAAGGGTGTTGAGAAGGTTCTCCAGTTCAAGCTGGACGCCACCGAGCAAGCCATGATGGACAAGTCTGTTGCCGCCGTTAAAGGTCTGGTTGACAGCCTGGACAGCATCCTGAAGGGCTAACAGCCCGTTCAACGGGTCTGGCAATGCCGCAAAAGAAGGGCGGATTTATCCGCCCTTCTTTTGCCACATCAAGGGCCCACTATTTTACGCTTCAGAATACGGATAAAAGGAGCAGATCCCGATGTCAGAAGAAAAAAAGTTGCCGAGAATTGAAATTATCGAGAAGTACTGCAAGGGGTGCCATATCTGTGTGGAATTCTGCCCCAAGAAGGTACTCGAAATGAAGGGCTTCGTCGTGTCCGTCAAGGACCTGGATGCCTGTATCAAGTGTATGCAGTGCGAACTGCGTTGCCCCGACTTTGCCATTAAAGTCCACGCTGAATAACAAGACGGGAGGAATTGACTGTGTCCAAGAAAGTTGCTTTTCTGCAAGGTAACGAGGCAGCTGCACACGGCGCGCTGTACGCTGGTTGCAAGTTCTTCGCCGGTTACCCGATTACCCCCTCGACCGAAGTGGCCGAGGTAATGTCCGCTGAGCTGCCCAAGGTGGGCGGCAAGTTCATCCAGATGGAAGACGAGATCGGCGCCATGGCTGCCCTGCTGGGCGGCGCCCTGGCCGGTCAAAAAGCCCTGACCTCCACCTCGGGCCCCGGTCTGTCCCTGAAGCAGGAGCTGATCGGCTACGGCTGCATCGCCGAGATCCCTTGCGTGGTGTACAACGTTATGCGGGGCGGCCCCTCCACCGGTATGCCGACTGGTCCTTCCCAGTCCGACGTGATGTGCGCCCGTTGGGGTACCCACGGCGACCACGCCACCATCGCCCTGATGCCTGCCTCGGTGCAGGAAACCTACGACATGATGGTACGTGCCTTCAACCTGGCCGAGAAGTACCGTATGCCGGTCCACGTCCTGCCGGACGAGATCGTGGCCCACATGCGTGAGCGGATTGAATTCCGTGAGCCGGGCGAGCTGGAAGTGATCGACCGTGCCGCTCCGTCGGTTCCCCCGGCCGAGTACAAGCCCTACGACACCAAGTTTGGTGATGTGCCTCCCCTGGCTGCCTTCGGTTCCGGTTACAAGTTCCACGTGACCGGTCTGAACAAGCTGCCGGACGGCTTCCCCACCACCAAGGCCGAGTACGTACAGGCTGAGGAAGAGCGTCAGATCCGCAAGGTAATGGCCAATGTGGACGAGATCGTTGATTTCGAAGAGTTCAAGCTTGAGGATGCTGAAGTGGTTGTGGTGGCTTATGGTTCCACCTCCCGTTCGGCCCGCTATGCCGTGAACGCTGCCCGTGAGCAAGGCATCAAGGCCGGCATGTTCCGGATCAAGACCTTCTGGCCGTTCCCGGACAAGCAGATCAAGGCCCTGGCCGCCAAGGTCAAAGGCTTTATCGTTCCGGAGATGAACCTGGGTATGTGCAGCCTCGAGATTGAGCGTTGCGCCCAGGGCAAGGCCCAGATCCTCGGGATCAACCGGGTCGACGGCGAGCCGATCAACCCCGATCAGATCGTTGAGAAGATCAAGGAGGTTAAGTAACCATGGCTTTTGATTACGAAAAGTATATCCGTCCGGGCAAGCTGCCCCATATCTGGTGCCCCGGCTGCGGCCACGGCATTGTCATGAAGGGCCTGATCCGTGCCATGGACACTCTGAACCTGAAGAAGGAAGAGACCGCCATCGTTTCCGGTATCGGTTGCGCCTCCCGTCTGCCCGGCTACATCGATTGCTGCACCCTGCACACCGCCCACGGTCGTGCAGCTGCCTTCGCAACCGGCGTCAAGTTGGCCAAGCCTGAGATGAACGTCATCCTGGTGGGCGGCGACGGCGATGGTACCGCCATCGGCGGTAACCACTTCATCCATGCCTGCCGTCGTAACATCAACATGACCTACATCATCATGAACAACTACATCTACGGCATGACCGGTGGCCAGTTCTCTCCTGCTACCCCCACCGGCCACAAGGCTTCCACCACGCCCTACGGCAACCCCGATCCCAACTTCGACATCGCCAAGTTGGCCATCGGCGCCGGCGCCAGCTTCGTGGCCCGTGGTACTGCCTATCATGCCAACCAGATCGACAAGCTGATCGCCGAAGCGATCCAGCACAAAGGCTTCTCCGTGGTGGAGATCCTGGATGACTGCCCCACCACCTACGGCCGTCGCAACAAGTACAAGTCGGTTGTCGAGATGATGAACCGCCTGAAAGACGTTGCCGTGCCGGTTAAGGCTGCCGAGAAGATGACTGCCGAGCAACTGGAAGGCAAGATCCTGACCGGTGTGCTGCACAAGGTGGAGCGTCCCGAGTACTGCGAAGAGTACGCCAAGGTTATTGAGCGCGCCGGCGGCAACAAGTAGGAAACGGTCTTTTTCCGCCCTGGCATAGCCAGTCGGCGTGTTGGTTTGTGCGGCGTACTGTAAAGTACGCCTCCGCACCATCCACTTGACTGTCAAACCCAGGACGAAAAAATCCTCGTTTCCTTAGAGAGAATATCACTCTGAAAAGGAGAACATAGATGTCCAGGTATGAACTACGTTTTTCCGGCGCCGGCGGACAAGGTCTGATCACTGCGGGGATCATCCTTGCCGAAGCCGCCTCGATCCATGAAGGCAAGCAGGCTGTCCAATCCCAGAGCTACGGCCCTGAGGCTCGCGGTGGCGCTTCCAAGTCCGAGGTCATCATCGCTGATGCACCGGTTGACTATCCCAAGGCAACCCGCGTCGACGCCCTGTTGGCCCTGACCCAAGAGGCATGCGACAAGTACAGTGCCGATCTGAAAGATGACGGCATTCTGCTGTACGATACCGACTTGGTAACCAAGCTGCCGGCTGGCAACTTCAAGAAAGTTGGTTTTGACATCATCAACACCGCCAAGAACGAAGTTGGCCGCGAGATCGTTGCCAACATCGTTGCCCTGGGCGCCATGATCGCCCTGACCGGCGTCGTCTCCCGTGAAAACGGTGAGAAGGCCGTTCTCTCCCGCGTGCCCGAGGCATTCCTGGAGCTGAACAAGAAGGCCTATGCCACCGGTTTTGAGAAGGCTCTGGCTGCTTCCAAGTAGTAGGAACGATGTTCATGTAATTGGCCCGGTGCGTAAGCGCCGGGCTTTTTTTGTGGTAAGCTGTCAAGCGTGGTCTGCTGAAAGGAGTTGCTATGAGGGGTAAAACAATCCTGATCACCGGTGCGTCGTCAGGGTTTGGCGCGGCCGCCGCCCGTATCTTTGCTGAGGAAGGCAATCGTCTTGTTGTGGCGGCTCGCCGGCTGGAACCATTGTTGGCCCTGCAACAGGAGTTGGCCGACCGAGTCCAGGTACTGCCGCTGGTGCTGGACGTGCGGGAGCGGACGGCTGTGGAGGCTGCCGTGGCGTCACTGCCGGCAGGGTTTAGCGAGATCGACCTGCTGGTCAACAACGCCGGCTTGGCCCTGGGGCTGGAACCCGCCCAACAGGCATCGCTGGATGACTGGGATACCATGGTGGATACCAACATCAAAGGCCTCACCTACATGACCCGCTGTCTGCTGCCGGGGATGGTGGCCCGCAACCGCGGCCACATTATCAACATCGGCTCCACAGCCGGTGCCTGGCCCTACGCCGGCGGTAACGTGTACGGCGGCACCAAGGCCTTTGTGGAGCAGTTTTCCCGCAACCTGCGCACCGATCTGCTCGGTACCATGGTCAGGGTCACCTGTATTGCGCCAGGCATGGCAGAGACCGAGTTCTCGCAGATCCGCTTCAAGGGCGACCAGCAGAAGGCTGGCAGGGTGTATGAGGGCTGCCAGCCGCTAACAGCCGAGGATGTGGCTGGTATCATCAAGTGGGTTAGTGACCAGCCGACCCATGTCAATGTCAACCACCTGGAGGTGATGACGATTCATCAGGCCTGGGGACCGCTGGCGGTGCACCGAACGAATCCTTGAGGTGGTTGCGTTCGGCAGGATCAACAGGTATAGTCGGGCCTGAAACGTGTACAGGCAAGGAGTTTAGGTGTTGTCATGCTCTTGATGATCGATAATTACGACTCATTTACCTTTAACATTGTCCAGTATCTGGCCCAATTGGGTGAAGAGGTGCACGTGGTGCGCAACGACGAGCTTGGCGTTGCGGATATTGCTACGCTACGACCCGATCGGATCGTGGTTTCACCTGGGCCCTGTTCGCCCGAAGAGGCCGGTATCTCAGTGGCGGCCATCCGTGAGTATGCCGGCAAGATTCCCCTGTTGGGGGTCTGCCTGGGGCATCAGTCGATTGGTGCCGCCTTTGGCGGCACGGTGGTGCGCAGCGTTTCGCTGATGCATGGCAAGACTTCGCCGATCCACCACGATGGTCAGGAGCTGTTTGCAGGGTTGCCTAATCCGTTCAATGCCACTCGTTATCATTCGTTGGTGGTGGAACGGTCGACGTTGCCTGATTGCCTGGAGGTGACGGCCTGGGTGGAGAATGGCGAGATCATGGGGATGCGCCACCGTGAGCTGCCGGTGTGGGGGGTGCAGTTTCATCCCGAATCGATCCTGACTGAGGGGGGCATGCAGTTGCTGGATAATTTTCTGCAGCTTTCCCGCCGCTATCCGGTGCAGTTGTGAACAGCCCGCTGCGCGCTGAGTATCTGATCATCGGTGCCGGCATCATCGGGCTGGCCCTGGCCCGCGAACTACGCCACCGTTTTCCCCAGGCCGACATCCTGGTGATCGATAAAGAGAGCGATGTGGCCTTTCACGGCAGCGGTCGCAACAGCGGCGTACTGCATGCCGGATTCTACTACACGGCTGATTCCCTGAAGGCCCGTTTCACCCGTGACGGCAACCGGATGATGAAGGAGTATGTCAAGGCGAAGGGGCTGGCGATCAACGAATGCCACAAGGTGGTGGTGGCCTCTGACGAGAGTGAGATCGAAGGGGTACGCGAACTGCAGCGTCGTGGCGAACGGAACGGCGTGGATGTGCGGATTATCGATGAGCAGGAGCTGGCCGAGATCGATCCCAACGCCCGCACTACTCAGATCGCCCTCTACTCGCCGACCACTGCCACCGTTGACCCGGTCCAGGTCTGCCAGGCATTGAAAGATGATCTGCAGCAGGTCGGCGTTCGTTTCCTGTTCGGCCAGGGCTATCTGCGCCGTGAGGGGGACAGCAGTATCGTCACCACCGGCGGTCTGCTAATCGAGGCCGGATTGATCATCAACGCCGCCGGCCTGTATGCCGACCGGATTGCCCGCGACTACGGTTTTTCGCAGCAGTACACCATCATCCCCTTCAAAGGTATCTACCTGAAATACACCAGGCCGGACAAGCCGATCCGCACCAACATATACCCGGTACCGAACTTGAAAAATCCGTTTTTGGGTGTGCATTACACGGTAACCGTGGACGGCACCATCAAGATCGGTCCCACCGCCATCCCGGCCTTCTGGCGCCAGAACTACACCGGGCTGGAGCATTTCAACGCTGGAGAACTGCTGGAGATCATCGGCTGGGAGTCACGGCTGTTCCTGGCCGACAGTTTCGGGTTCCGTTCACTGGCGTTGGGTGAGCTGAAAAAATACGACCGGGCCTACTTTACCGGTTTGGCCACCAAGATGGTCAAGCAGATCGATACCGCCGGGTTCAATCAGTGGAGCAAGCCCGGCATCCGGGCGCAGTTGTTACATACAGGCACCAAAGAGTTGGTGCAGGACTTCGTGGTGGAGGGAGACGGCCGCAGTGTCCATGTGCTGAATGCCGTGTCACCGGCCTTTACCTGCAGCTTTCCCTTTGCCGCCTGGGTTGTGGACCATCATATCAACAAGGAGCAACAGCCATGATTATCGTTACCGGCGGCGCCGGGCTGATCGGCAGCGCCGTGGTCTGGCGTCTCAACCAGCTGGGGCATGAGAATATCGTTATCGTAGATCACCTGGGAACCAGCGACAAGTGGGCCAATCTGGCCCCCTTGCGGTTCAAGGATTACCTTGAAAAGGATGATCTGCTGCCGCTGTTGGAGAGCGGTGATCGTTGTCCGGTTGGTACCCAGCGGGTACAGGCTGTCATCCATCTGGGGGCCTGCTCTTCAACCACCGAGCAGAACGCCAGCTACCTGATTCGCAACAACTTCGAATATTCGAAACGGCTGGCACGTTTTGCCCTGGAGAACGACGCACGTTTTATCTATGCCTCCAGCGCCGCCACCTACGGCGACGGTGCCCTGGGGTTCAGCGATGACGAATCACAGTTGACCAGCCTGCGGCCGCTGAACGGCTATGGCTACTCAAAGCAGCTGTTTGACCTGTGGTTGCAGCAGCATGGCATGCTGGACAAGGTGGCGGGGCTCAAGTATTTCAACGTGTTCGGCCCCAATGAACAGCACAAAGGGGAGATGCGTTCGGTGGTGCTGAAGGCCTTTGAGCAGGTGCAGGCCGCAGGCTCCATGACCCTGTTCCGTTCCCACCGTTCCGAGTACGGTGACGGCGAGCAGCTGCGTGATTTTGTTTACGTGAAGGATGCTGTGGCCATGACCCTGTTCTTTCTGGAGCGGCCCGAGGTCAATGGTATTTTCAACATCGGAACCGGCCAGGCCCGTTCCTGGAACGATCTGGCCCATGCCCTGTTTGCCGCCCTGGGCAAGGCGCCCCAGATCAGCTACATCGACATGCCGGAGCATATCCGGCCCCGCTACCAGTACTATACCTGCGCCGACAACGCCAAACTGCGTTCCGCTGGCTATGCTGATGAACTGCGGTCACTGGAAGATGCCGTGGCAGATTATGTACGAGGTTATTTGCTGTCGGGTCTGCATCTGGGAGATGCGCCACCAGTGGCCTGAGAGGCCGATGGTCTGTCCTGCTCAGCGGCTTCCTGCGACACCGTCAGTGCCGATGGCGGACGTGCTACGCAGAGGTCGAACGGAAGTTCAAGATAGAAGCTACTCCCCTTGCCAACGGTACTCTCAACGCGTATCGTCCCACCCATGGCCAGCGCCAATCGACGGCAGATCGAGAGCCCCAAGCCGGTACCGCCGTGTTTGCGGGTATGCGACATGTCCGCCTGCACGAACGGCATGAAGATTTGCTCATGCTGTTCCGGGGCTATGCCGATCCCGCTATCGGCCACACAGATTGAAAGGGTTGCCTGAGCCCCCGACAGGTGCAGCGGTTTGATGCTCAGGCTGATGGTCCCCTGATCGGTAAACTTGATGGCATTGTCCATCAGTATGTCGATGGCCTGGATGAAGCGTTGTTCATCTCCCAGGATTGTTTCCGGAGCCTGGTCGTCAATGTTAAGGCTGAGCTGCAGGCCTTTGGTCTGGCAGTCCTTATGTCGTTTTTTTATGTACGCTGTCAGTGAGTCGCGCAGCAGAAACGGAGCCTTGCTGAGCTGAACACCGCCAGCCTCGATGGCGGTCAGGTCCAGCAGGTCATTGACCAAGGCCAGCTCCTGTTTGCCGCCGACAGTGATCATGGTCAGATAATCGCGCTGCTCTTGATTGAGCGTAGTCATCTCCAGCAGTTGGGCGCCGCCCATCACGGCGTTGAGCGGGGTGCGCAGTTCGTGGCTGATGGTGGCCAGAAACTCGCTTTTGGCCCGGTTGGCGTCATCTGACAACTCCTTGGCTGCGCGCAAGGTCTGCTCCAGCTCTTTGTGCTCACTGATGTCGGTTACGGTGCCCACATGGCCGATTACCTTGCCGTTTGCATCCTGCATGATACTGCTTTGTCCATAAACCCAGGTTGTCTTGCCGTCCGGGCGCATGAAACGGTACTCCAGTCTGAAAGGTCGTTGCTCACTGATGGTGCGCTGCCAGGCACCAAACACGTTCGCGCGGTCGTCAGGGTGAATAACCTGAAGCCAGCCATCGTCATGGGCCTGTTGCGGTGTGATGCCGGCCAGCAGGCACCACTGGTCATTCACAAAGATGCAGGATCCGTCAGAGGCGGTCTGAAATACGCCGGTGGGTGACGATTGGGTCAGTGCGGCAAACCGCACCTGGCTGTTGGCAAGCGCACCTTCAGTTGACATCAAGACTGTTTTTTGGCGGCGGTAGAGGTTGTTGCCGCCGATCAGCAGGGCCAGACCCAGCAGCCAGATGCCACCATGGGCCACCCGTAAGCCTTTCAGCGCCTCTTCGGCAACCAGCTCGTGTTTCAGTAGCGGAACAGCGGTACTGATGCCACCACGGATGCCACCTACCGGTATGCCGGTGTCGGCATGGCACTTCAGACAGCCTTTTTCCATAAACATCGGCAGGATAAGCCGAAGATAGCGTTGGCTGTCGATTATACTCACCTGGCTTACGCTGTGGGTAGCCCCTTGTTGCAGTTGGTGCAGTGCCTCACGTTCCCATTCATCAGGTGCATTAATGGGATTTTTGAGCATCAGGCTGGTGATATGGCCTTTGACGCCGTACTGTTCACTGAATAGGGTCATCAGCTGACGGGTCATATAAGCCGGGTTCATCAGGGTCAACTGACCGCCATCGGTTGTTGTCACATCCCGCTTAGGGTGGTTCAGCCACGGGTTCGGAGGGGTCTCGGCAGTGGGGTGCACATACACGCCGCCGTGCATGGTGGCCCAGCGCCGGTATGCCAGATCCTTGTTGATGACGGTTTCCGCCTCAAGACGCGCATTTTCGAGCACCTTGTGCTGTACCAGATGCTGGTTCCAGAGCAGTGACCCACCCATCACCATGGTCCATGCCAAGGCCAGCCCGAGCAGCGGCAACCATTCATGTCCCGACGCCGCTATGTTCCAACCCCGTTTGGGCATATTGTCTTATTTAATGCCTTTTTTGTGCATGGTCGGTCCGTATTGCTTGTCCATCCCCTGGATATGGTTGATCAGCCAGTTCTTGAGGAAGTTCATGATCTCCTGCCCCAGGGCGGTGCCGGCCCGGTATTTGGCCAAAATATCGTTGAGTTGGTTCACCAGCGCCTCGTGGGCCTTTTTCTGGTCGGCCAGACCGGCATAGTTGGCCTGCTGCATCAGCTGTTCCTCGTGGCTGAAGTGGGTCTTGGTGTAGGCCACCAGCTCGTCAAGGATGGTGCCGATGGCTTCGTTGCTACGGCCTGCGCGCATCGCGGCATATAGGTTGTTGATGATGTCGATCAGCCGTTGGTGCTCCTGATCCATCTGCTTGACCGTGACACTGTAGCTGTTGCTCCAGACAATCAGTTTACCCGATTCGGAGAGCTTGAACTGGCCGACCACCTTCTGCAGCTCTTCGGAAAGACGGGAAAGGTGTTGGGCTGTCCCCACGGTGGTCCGGGAGTGCTCCATGGTCTGCTGGGCAATGGTGGTGATCTGATGAATGTTGTTGCTGATCTCGCTGGTGGTGGCGGTCTGCTCTTCAGCTGCAGTGGCAATCTGTTGTACCTGCAGGTTTACGGCATTGATTTCATCCTGAATACGCCGCAGTGCCTCGCCGGAGCGGGCTGCCTCTTCAGTGCCCTGTTCTACCTCGGCAACCCCTTCTTCCATGGCCGATACAGCGGTTTTGGTCTCCTGCTGGATCGCTTTGATCATCTGGTCGATCTCGCGGGTCGCCTTGGTGGTGCGCTCGGCCAGGGCCCGCACCTCGTCGGCCACCACGGCAAAGCCGCGCCCCTGTTCGCCGGCCCGGGCCGCTTCGATGGCGGCATTTAAGGCCAGCAGATTGGTCTGATCGGCAATATCCTGGATGGTGCCGATGATCGAACCGATCTGGTCGCTGCGTGCTCCCAGTCCTTCGACGGTCTGGGCCGAGGCCTGTACCCGTTCAGCGATGCGTTGCATCACGCTGATCGATTTTTCCACCACTGCCGCCCCGTGGGCAGCCGCTTCATTGGCCCGGTCGGCACCTTCGGCCGCCAGCATGCAGTTCTGGGCGATATCGCCCGAGGTGGCGGACATCTCCTCGCTGGCAGTGGCCACGGTGATGGCCTGCGAGGCCACATCCTCGGCACCGCTTACCATCTCCTGGGCATTCTGCTGCATTTCTCGGGATGAGCCGGCAACGTGGGTCGCTGAATCAGAGAGTGTGCCGATCAGCTCTCGCAGCGAATTGACCATGTTCTGGAATGACACCGACAGTTGGCCCACCTCGTCGCCGGTATCTACCTCCACCTGCACGCCCAGGTCGCCAGTGGCCACCTTTTCAGCCCCGCTGGCCAGCTGTTTAAGCGGTCTGGTCATGCTGCGTGCAAAGCTGATGATGATCAGCAGTCCGACGCCGATATTGGCGATGATGATCAGGATAATCCAGACCCGGGTGGTCTTGGATATGGCCAGGGCCCTGCTGCTCTCCTTTTCCGACTGGTCAATGGCGAACTTTTCCAGCTTATCCAGCGCGGCCAGAGCCTGGTTGAAGCTCTTGCTGGATGCACCCATTATCAGCGCCGCGCTCGTCGCCTGGTCGGCCCCTTGCTGGGCAGCGTCCTTGATAGCTGGGTAGGCCGCCAGATAGGTCTCCCAGGCCTGCTTGAACTCGTCATAGACGGCCTTTTCCTCCGGGGAGGCGAGCAGTTTCTCGTACGCGGCCTGTTCCTGCTTGAATTTTTCGGTCATCGATTCGTTTCGCTGGGCGTACTTTTCCTTGTCGGCAGGTTGTGGTGCAATCACCATCAGCAGCTCTCCGCGTCGATGGCTGCCCAGTAAGGCGTTCATGGCGGTTACGGAATGGATGGCCGGAATCTGCGTTGTGGCGATCTCGCTGGCCAGTGTGCCGATTCTGCTGTTCTGTACGATGGCATAGATGCCCAATACACTGGAAAGCAGGATGACGATCAGGAAGGTGATAATCATCTTGGTGGCGATGGTAAGCTTGGTGAGCATGCTGATCCTCCAGAAGGGGTAAAAGGTGTCTGCAGGTAGTCTATCGCGGAAGCGTTAAAGTTCAAGCAGACGAATCTATTGTTTTCTTGTGCAGTAGGGGTCTTTGTTGCTGAAGGGGTCCAGTCCGAAGCTGGCGGTGACCGCCATGCAGCCGCCGCAGACGGGGCGCAGATCGCAGCCGATGCATGCTGTAGAGCCGGAGCGGTAGCGGGTTGCCAACTCAGAGCCGTAGATTGTTTCGAGGGACTGCTCCCGGATGTTGCCAAGCGGAGAGGGCAGCTTGCGGCAGGCGTGGACTTCACCGTCGGAGAGGATCGAGAGGAAGTTGAAGGCTGCACCGCAGCCAAAGCCGGCGCAACCACCAAACAGTGGCCGCTCCTGTTGCTCAAACACACAGTTGAGCAGGCTGTCCTTGAGTGCCAGTACTGGTATCTCCGGAAGTGCAGCATGATAGCGCTTGAGAAAGTCCTGGTACTCTTCAATACTGGGTAGCGCGAGCTTGGCACCCTCCCCGAACAGGGCCAGGCGGTTGAAGGTAAGGCCACCGGTTATCCCGGCCAACTCGCGGCCCAGCGGGAGCACCTGATTAAGGTTGGCCTTGGTCAGGGTCAGCATGACCAGATTGGGGATACCCAGTTCGGTTAAGAGTTTCAGGAAGGCTACGGTGCGACGGTAGTTGCCTGAGCCGCGAATCTGATCGTTGTGCTGTTCGAGCCCTTCCAGGCTGACTTGATAATAGACCGGCGGTTGGATTGCCATCATCCGTTCCAGGGTGGCACGGTCGCTGGCATTGCCCAGGATGGCGATCATCAGGCCGTGGTCGGCGGCTGCCTGGTATAGCTCGAAGAAGCGGGGGTGCAGCAGCGGGTTGCCGCCGGTCAACGTTACCTGGGGGCGTACAAAGCGCTGCCGGCAGAAGTCCCGCAACTCTTGCATCAGCCCGAGGGCGCGATCAAAGGGGAAGTCAGCCCTGTGACTGCGGTCATAGCAATGCTTGCAGGACAGGTCACAACTCTGGGTCAGGTGCCACTGCAGGGTAAAGACCTCGGCCGCAGCACGGTCGGTGGGGCGACGCAAGCGGGATGACGGTGATAGCAGAATGCCGGAGTGTATCGCGGCACTCAGCAGATCATCGATAACAGCGACGGAGACCCCTGCGGTCCGGGCGGCCTGCTCGGGACTGATCTCCTCGGCCACCAGTTTGATGGCCAGTAGCTGTTCCGGCTTGGCCGCAGTGCAACGCAGGCGGTTACTCGAAGGCTCTCGCCAGACCGCGACCATTTCTTCACCTGCGGTAACCTGGGCAAGCCGCTCTTCGCTGATGGCTGTCACGAGTGGCGGCAGGTTGCGCCAGCCCAGGGTGACCAGTTCCAGGGAGGGATTCAGGCAGAGGCTGGTCAGTTCTTCCCGGGATGGGATGACAGCCGTCAATGAGCGGTGACAAAGCAGTTCTAGTCGGGCCAGCGTTGGAAGCCATGGCAGGTGGTGCGGGTCCTGGCCGTTGGCCAGGTAGTCTGGAATGTCTTCCAGGGCGAGCGTTTTCTGTGCAGTACCGATAGTGCGGTCCCAGGCAGCCTGGCCCATCAATGTGCGGGTGGTGGGGAAAATGGCAGTTACCTCGTCAGGCAGCTTTTGCCTCGATGAACGGGCGGCGGACGTCTTCTAGTAACGTCTGCCGCCCGGATGCTGCAGCCAACTACTTGTTTTGGGTACCACCGGTACCCGTGGCGCCACCTCAGCCACTGGCACCTCAACCGCTGGCGCCAGGCTTTTGCCCTGGTTTTTCAGCAGGTTTTTGTTGAACAGGTTTCTGTTCTTCGGCAGCTTTGTCCTTGTCTGTCTTTTTGTCCTCGGCGCTCCCGGCGCCGGTTTTGCCGCCTCAACCACTGCCCGAACCCTGTTGCTGGGTGCTCCCGGCACCCTGTTTCCCGCCTCAACCACTGGCTCCCTGGACCTGCGTCGGCAATGCGACTCCCGCCATCAGGCTGGCAATGCCGAGTCCTGCCACCGCTTTTTTAATCGTGTCCTTGTCCATGCTGCTCACCCCCCTTCCGGATCAACTTCGATCAGGCAGAGATTTTACCACAGTGAGCCAGATGTCAAATCGGTAAAAGCGATAGGTCTATTGCTGGGGTGGTTCCGGTTTAGCAGCACCGCCGCAACCGGACGCACCGCCACAACCGCTCATCCCCGGTTTGGCAGGAGCTGCACCTTCGGCTGCCGGTGCCTTCATGGCGTCATTCTTGTTTTTCTTCATCTCAGCGCATTTCGGGCATTTATCCATGCCGCCGCAACCGCTGGGGCCTGCCTGTGGGGCTGGCTTGGCACCGTCGGCGCTTTGTGCCGGGTGTACATGCTCTGCTGCAGCGGGTGCTGACAGCCCTGCTACCAGTCCGGCAATACCCAGCCCAGCAACGAAGTTTTTGATGGCGTGGTGGTCCATGTCGTGTTCTCCCTGTTTTACTCGTGATAGTATTGTTTACCTTAAAGGTAAACTTATTCATTCGTTTAATAAAAAGCAAGCGTATTTTTAATGAGTAGACCCTGGTGCTCAACAACCTGGCTTTCAGCAGCAGAGCCTTGACCAGTCAGCCTGCCTGGGTGTATAAAAAACAACTTTTGCTTCAATTACTTGACTCGCTAGGAATGGGTGCAGATGGAAACCAGAGAACTTGCCAAGGGGTACGAACCCCACGAGGTTGAAAAACGGTGGTACGCGGAATGGTTGCAGAAGGGGTATTTTCATGCCGATGCAGCCGGCGATGCAACGCGGAAGCCGTACAGTATCGTGATTCCCCCCCCCAATGTGACCGGCGCGCTGCATATGGGCCACGCCCTCAACAACACCCTGCAGGATGTTCTCTGCCGCTGGAAGCGGATGACCGGCCATAATGTACTCTGGATGCCTGGCACCGACCATGCCGGCATCGCCACCCAGAATGTGGTGGAGCGGCAGTTGGCCGCCGAGGGCAAGGACCGCCATGAGTTAGGCCGCGAGGCGTTCATCGAGCGGGTCTGGCAATGGAAGGGGGAATCCGGCGGTCAGATCATCGGCCAGTTGAAACGGCTGGGTGCCTCCTGTGACTGGGAGCGCGAACGTTTTACCATGGATGCGGGCCTGTCCAAGGCGGTGCGCACCGTGTTCGTCAAGCTGTACCAGGACGGGCTGATCTACCGTGACAACCGTCTGATCAACTGGTGTCCCCGTTGCCATACCGCTCTGTCGGACATTGAGGTGGAACACGAAGAGAAGAAGGGGCACCTCTGGCATATCCGCTACCCGGTGGTGGGCCAGCCGGGGCGTTTTGTGACCGTTGCCACCACCCGGCCGGAGACTATGCTGGGGGATACCGCCGTAGCCGTGCATCCCGAAGACGAGCGCTACGCCGATCTGCATGGCGCCAGGGTGCTGCTGCCGTTGGTCAACCGCGAAATTCCGGTGGTGGCTGACGAGTATGTGGACCGTGAGTTCGGCACCGGTGTGGTCAAGATCACCCCGGCCCACGACTTCAACGATTTTGAGGTGGGCCTGCGGCACGGTCTGGACAAGATCAACGTAATGGACGAGTCCGGTGTGATCACTGCCGCCGGTCATCAGTACGAAGGGATGGACCGCTTCGCCGCACGGACCAAGATCGTTGAAGATCTGGAGGCGGCCGGGCTGCTGGACAAGATCGACGACCACGGCCTGTCGGTGGGGGGCTGTTACCGCTGTAAAACCGTGGTGGAGCCGTACCTGTCGCTGCAGTGGTACGTCAAGGTGGGCCCTCTGGCCGAGCAGGCGCTTGCGGCGGTTAAGGACGGCCGTACCCGCATCCTGCCGAAACAGTGGGAGAACACCTATTACGACTGGATGGAGAACATCCGCGACTGGTGCATCTCCCGCCAGATCTGGTGGGGCCATCGCATCCCGGCCTGGTTCTGCGACCACTGCGGCAAGGTGACGGTGGCGATAGAGGATCCCAGGCAGTGTTCCCATTGCGGTAGCGACGAGCTGCGTCAGGAAACCGACGTGCTGGATACCTGGTTTTCTTCGGCCCTGTGGCCCTTTTCCACCATGGGCTGGCCTGACCAGACCGCAGAGTTGAAAACCTTCTACCCGACCGCCTGCCTGGTGACCGGGTTTGACATCCTGTTCTTCTGGGTGGCCCGGATGATGATGATGGGACTGCACTTCATGGGTGAGGTGCCGTTCAGGGATGTCTATATCCATGCCCTGGTGCGGGACGCCCAGGGGCAGAAGATGTCCAAGTCCAAGGGTAATGTGATCGATCCCTTGACCGTGATCGATCAGTACGGCACCGATGCCTTCCGCTTCACCCTGGCCGCCTTTGCCGCCCAGGGGCGTGACATCAAGCTGGCCGAGGAGCGGATCTCCGGTTACCGCAACTTCTGTAACAAGGTCTGGAACGCAGCCCGTTTCACCCTGATGAACCTGGAAGGCTTTGATCCGAGCCGGATCGATTGCAGCCAGCTGCAGCTGGCCGAGACCGACGAGTGGATTCTGCACCGGCTGAACGAGACCGCCCGCGAGACCAACCGGGCGCTGGATGAATACCGCTTCAACGAAGCCGCCATGACGCTCTACCAGTTCACCTGGAGCGAGTTCTGCGACTGGTACCTGGAGCTGTCCAAGCAGGACCTGCATGGCGATGACCAGCAACGTCGTCAGACCACCCAGTATGTGCTGTGGGCCGTACTGGAGAATCTGCTGCGGCTCTTGCATCCCTTCATGCCGTTTATCACCGAGGAGATCTGGCAGACCTTGCCCAAGGGCGATCGCTGTGCCGTGCGTGGTTCAGGTGGCGATTGGCCTCCCTCGATCATGCTGGCCCCCTATCCGACCCCCCGTGAGGACTGGCAGTTCGCCGACGATGCCGCCCGCATGGAGCAGGTGATGGCGGTGATCTCCGCCATCCGTACCATCCGTGGTGAGATGGAGGTGCCGCCGTCGAAGGAGATCGGTGTAACGCTTTCCTGCGGCTCGGAGGTGGCGTTGGCGCTGGTCACCAAGTTCGAGTCCAAGATCAAGGGGCTGGCGCGGGTCGGTCAGTTGACCTGCGGCCTGCAGCTGCCCAAACCGGAAGATGCCGCCATTCAGGTGGTCGGTGAGATTCAGGTCTATGTGCCGCTCAAAGGGCTGGTGGATGTGGCCGAGGAAGAGAAGCGGCTCTTAAAGGAGATCGCCAAGCTGGCGAAGGAGATTGAGCTGTTCTCCAAAAAACTGGAAAACCCCAGCTTTGTGGACCGAGCTCCGGCCGATATTGTTGAAAAGGAACGGGCAAAGTTGGCAGAGGTCACCGCCAAGCAGGCGGTGCTGGAAGAGAGTCTGGAGAAGATTCGCAAGCTGCTGTAGCACGTTCTTTTGACGCAGGGTGGTTCACGAGGTAGGGCATGGGTGAGTTTGACCGGATAGTCAGGGAGGCGGTGGCGCTGCATGAAGCCGGGCAGTATCAGCAGGCCTTGCAGTTGTACGATGATGCCGTCTCCCGCTGGCCCAACCTGGCACTGCTCTGGAATAACCGGGGCACCACCCTGCTGGAACTGGCCCGCCACGCAGAGGCCGCCGAGAGTTATCGCCGCGCCCTGCAGCTTGCCCCGGAACTGCATGACGCCCGGGTGGCCCTGGCAAGCTGCCTGCAGTCACTTGGGTATCTGAGCGAGGCACAGGCGGCCTGCGATATCGTCCTGCAGGCAGTGCCCGACCATGCCGAGGCCCATTGGAATCAGGCCCTGCTGCTGTTGTTGCAGGGCAACTACGCCATGGGTTGGCAGGAGTACGAATGGCGCTGGAAGAAGCGGCGTTTCACCTCTCCACAGCGCCAGTTTATGCAGCCGCAATGGCAGGGCGAGCCGCTGACCGGCAAGACCATCCTGATCCATGCCGAGCAGGGCTTCGGCGATACCCTGCAGTTTTGCCGCTATCTGCCGTTTTTGGCGGCCAGCGCATCGCAGGTGGTGTTTGAATGCCATCCGCAACTGACCGCCCTGATGGAGACCTTGAGTCCCGGCCTCACCATTGTGGCGATGGGGCAGCCGCTACCCCCCTTTGATTGCCACCAGCCGCTCATGTCCTTGCCCCGCCTGTTTGGCACTACCCTGGAGACCATCCCCGCTTCGGTCTCCTATCTGCAACCGCCTGCAGGACGATTGCCGTTCTGGCAGAGCGTACTGCCTGAGCGTGGCGGCAAACTACGAGTTGGCCTCTGTTGGGCTGGCAAGACCTATCCTGATCCCGGTCGCAGCATTCCGGCTGCGATGCTTGCCCCACTGGCCGCTTGCACGGCAGCTTCGTTTGTTTCGTTGCAAGTGGGAGAGGTGAGCGCACAGCCTGCGATTGACCTGCTCGATTTGACCATGCTGGTGCAGGATTTTGCCGATACCGCTGCGCTCGTGACTCAACTCGATCTGGTAATCACTATTGATACGGCGGTGGCGCACCTTGCTGGAGCCTTGGGGATTGAAACCTGGTTGTTGCTGCCGGCAGCTCCCGATTGGCGTTGGCTGTTGAAGCGGGAGGACAGCCCCTGGTATCCAACCCTGCGCCTGTTCCGTCAGCAGCAGCCCGGCAACTGGGCCGAAGTGCTGGAACGGGTGGCTGCTGCACTGCAGGAGCGGTAATCAGTCGAACATCACGTGCGGATTCAGCTCGGCTGGTGTACGCCAGTCAATATTGTACTTATGTTTCAGTAGTCTCTTTTTTGTTTCCCAGATGACATGAATGTAACCCCTGCCACCACCTTTTGTGGTGATACCAAGCGCCTCATTCACCTCTGCATCGATCTTGCTGAATACCTCGGCGTGACGGGGGTCCTCCTCAATCGGATCATAGTACAGTCCTGACGTCCCCCGTTTTTTTGGTTCCGGCCGGCCTTCTTCACAGAGCTGCCGGCACTCTTCTAGTGTGTCGAACGGCACCACCTCACCGCAACCATCGTAGAAGTACGGCTTGCACTTCTGGCTCTGCTGGTCGAAATGGTATTTTTCAATCAGCGCCTTGCAGGGGCCGTTAACCGGTTTTTCTCGGCAGCGTTCGGGGAGTTCGGCTGCCGGGGAGGGCACTGCCAGAGCGATAGTCATGCAGCAGGTCAATACGAGAGAGCTGGTAAGACGCATGGTCATATCTCGCTTTCTTGAGAATGGGCACTGACTGAACTATAACAGCAGGGTTTGAATCTGCAACAGAAGCCTGCAAAACAACGGGTTTGTGATACATTAACAGTGGCGGAAGTTGAGCAGGATGCGGGACATACAACAGAAAACCTGAGGCTGTACAGGGTCATTTTCGGGTTGTATCCCTATGGGATTGCAGTAAAAAGTCAGGAGTTTGTCATGCCAGTGCGGGTACAAACAAAACAGTTAGCCATCGGCATCTTTTGCTCGCTTCTCTTCTGGTTGGGGGCACCAGCTTCGCTGTCTGCTGCAACCCTGGAGGTGGCTCCCCGTCTGGGGCATACCGATTTTGTCAATGCGGTGGTTTTTTCGCCCGATGGCCGATATATCCTGTCTGGCAGCAACGACACGACCATGCGGCTCTGGGAGGTGACTACCGGCAAGGAATATCGGATATTCAAGGGCTTTCCCTCTTTTGTCCTTGCTGTCGCCATTTCTCCGGACGGCAGGTATGTAGCCGGCGCCGGGCGCGATACGATCATTGCGCTCTGGGACGTGGCGTCCGGTAAGCAGGTGAAAACGCTTCGGGGCCATACCGGTTCGGTGCATGCACTCGCCTTCTCCCCCGATGGCCGTCATCTGGCATCGACCAGCTGGGATAAGACCGTCCGCCTGTGGGAGGTACAAACCGGCAAGCAGCTGCGAACGTTTAAGGGGCATACGGAAGAGGTTATGGCGGTGGCCTTCACACCGGATGGCAAAGCCCTGGTCTCGGGCAGCTGGGATACGACGCTGCGGCTTTGGGATAGAGGCACAGGCAAAGAGATCAGGCGTTTTATCGGGCACAAACAGCCACCCGCTCCAAAGGGGTACACCAATAAAATCAGTTCGGTTACTTCGGTAGCGGTCTCGCCGGATGGCGCCTTCATTGTATCTGGCAGTGGGGGCAAAGATAACAGCGTGCGGTTGTGGGAGCTGCGTACCGGACGGGAGTTGCAGAAACTTGTTCTGGACAGTGATGTAAACTCGCTTGCATTTTCGCCTGACGGTACGACCGTTGTGGCAGCAGCAGGTTCATTCAGTCGTGGTACTATTCGCCTGATCAATGTCGCCGGCTGGAAAGAGGTGCGTGCCTTTGGTAATCAGCCTAGCGATACCAGTTCGGTGTCGTTCTCGCCTGACGGCCGACAGATCGCGTCGGGCGACTGGAGCGGTGTGGTGCGCCTGTGGGATGCTGCTACAGGGGCGTTGCTGCGCAGCTATAATGGTGAAACCGGTCGTGTATCTGCCGTGGCCCTTGCCCCCGATGGTCGTTCACTGGCCATCGCTCAAAACGAACTGCAGGAGAAGGGCGCGCCGCTCAGTATCTGGGATCTGACAAGCGGCAGCCAGTTGCGGCAGGTGAGCGAGTCGATACAAGGCAAGGAGCACTATCCTGCCATGCTTGAGGTGATTGCCTATGCCCCTGATGGGCGCTCAATAGTCAGTTCGTCGAACTGGCATAACATGCAGTTGTGGGATGCCCAGACCGGGAAAAGGTTGCAGACGCTGCAGGAACGGCAGTTCGGCAAGGAAAAAATGACTGATATCGGTGTCGGCATGTCGCTGGCCTTTGCTCCCGATGGCAGCACCATCCTCTCCGGCCATGAAAAATTTAAGGATAACCCGCTTAACCTGTGGGATGCTGCCACAGGAGATCTTGTCAGAAGGTTCAAGGGACATCTCGAGCCGGTCTGGTCGGTGGCTTTTTCTCCGGATGGCAGATTGGCGGCATCGGCCAGTGTGGACGAAACTATCCGTCTGTGGGAGGTTGCCAGCGGCAAAGAGTTGAAAAAGATTGCGGGGTCAGCTCACAAGGTCTGTTTCTCGCCCGATGGGTCCAGTATCCTGGCGGTCGTTAATGAACGCAGTAAGTTGGGAAACGTTGGTTTTATAGGTATGCTGAGGTTGTATGATGTGGCCACTGGGGCCTTGATCAGAAGCTTTGCCGGACATCATGCTGCCGAGGCATCAACGGTCGCCTTTTCTGCTGACGGCAGGCTGGCTGCCTCCGGCAGCTGGGACAAGACGGTACGCCTATGGGAGGTGAGCACCGGCCGACAGCTCAAGGTTTTTAATGGTCACAGCGCAGCGGTACGCTCGGTGGCCTTTTCACCTGATGGCAGGTTTGTCTATTCCGGCAGCTATGATGCAACCACCAGGGTATGGGATCTGGCATCGGGCCGTGAACTGCTGCAGATGGTTGCCTTTAAGGGCGGTGAGTGGGTTGCCGTCACGCCGGAGGGCTACTACAACGCCTCTGCCAACGGCGACAAACATCTCAACGTGCGTGTTGGTCCCAATGTCTACGGCATCGAAAACTACCGTGAGGCCTTCTTCCGTCCAGATCTGGTCAAGTTGGCCCTGTCCGGCGGCTCACTGCAGGGCTACCGTACCCTGGCCGAGATCAAGCAGCCACCCCGGGTCAGCATCGTCCAGACGCCGGTGACGTCTGCTACCGAAAGCTTCAAGCTGACCTTAAAGTTGGAAGAGCAGGGCGGCGGTATCGGTGATGTGCGGCTGTTTCTGAACGGCTCGGCAGTGCTGCTGGACAGTAGTCGCTCCTTGAAGGCGGTGCAGAAGGAGGGCGGCGCTGCCGTCTATCGCAGCTACACCCTCAAGCTTTCCCCCGGCAGCAACAGTATCCGGGCGGTTGCCTTCAATGCCGATAACTCCATGCAGAGTAACGAGGCTGTCCATCAGGTACAGGCCAGCTTTGCCGCACTCCGCAAGCCGACCCTGCATGCTCTGGTGATCGGGATCCAAGAGTTCCGCAACCCAAAGCTGCAACTGAAGTATGCCGTGGCCGATGCCAACCTGTTTGCCGACACCCTGCGCTCGGGGGCTTTGGGGCTGTTTGAGCAGGTCAAGATAACGTTACTGACCACCCGGGAAGCCACCAGCCGGGATGCGCTTGTCAGCGCCCTGCAACGCTACCAGACGATCAACCCTGATGACCTGTTCATCCTCTATATCGCCAGCCACGGTACGGTTGACGAAGGGGAGTACTTCCTGATCACCGCCAACGTCGGCGCTCTGAGTACGCAAAAACTGAAAAATGACGCACTTTCGCAGATACAGTTGAAAGAACTGGTGGCCAACATCCCTTCCACCAAGAAGCTGATCGTGATTGATACCTGCAATGCCGGCCAACTGGGCCAGGCCATGCAGACCGCCCTCCTGACCCGCGGCATGAGTGAGGATACTGCCATGAAGGTGTTGTCCCGCGCGGTAGGCTCCACCATCCTGTCTGCCTCCACCTCGGTGCAGGAGGCGTTGGAAGGCTATCAGGGACATGGTCTGTTTACCTGGGCACTGGTGCAGGGGTTGCAGGGGAAGGCCGATAAAGGCAAGACGGGATATGTCAGGACCACGGATCTGGCCGCCTATGTGGAGGATGAAGTGCCTAACCTGGCTGAGAAGATATTTAAACGGGCCCAATTCCCCACCGTTTCCATCAGCGGTCAGGGGTTTCCGGTTGGCAGGTCACGCTAGTGTGTGGCGGTAAAGAAGGTTTGCAAGAGCCCATGTGCCAAAGGAGATACCATGAAGATAAGCCCGCTTAAGCTTCTGATGATCGTTGCAGCGCTCTTGGCACTCTATGTTTTTGTAGGCCATGATCTGGTGCGATTCTATGCCGGTGGGAAAGCGGAAATCCTGGAGGCTGGAAATCAAATTAGTGTGTTATGCAATGCTCACGGGGCATGCCCCACAACCCTTGAGGGCTGGGAACCGTCGGCTGCAGGCACTCGTCTCGCTAAGGGCAGTATGCTGTACTTTGTAGACCCCGGCGAAGAAAGCAAGGGGGGCGGAATCGGGCAGAAGAACCAGACCTTCAGATTAGTGTACCGCTTCGCCATGCCGGACGACTGGTATGAAGTCCGAGGTGGTGTGGGCAAGCAGGTTACGGCAGGTTGGACTGGTCGTTGAGTATCCGGGAGGTGTCATCATGATCCGTATCGTTGCCGTTCTGGTCTCTATGGTGGTAGTTCTGGCTGCCGTTCCGGGCAGTGCTGCCACCAGCGAGGCAGAAAACCTCTGGGAGCAGGCCAGCAAGGCCTCCGATGCCGGGCGGCATCAGGAGGCGATCCGGCTGTATGAACGCTCATTGGCCCTGTGTGCTGGTGAGCTTGATTGCCGCTGGGCCAACCTGAATGGCCTGGGGGTGGTCTACGACGCCCTGGACCAGAACGAGCGGGCACGCAGCTACTACGAACAGACCCTGCAGCTGAGCCGGCAGCGCAATGTGCCGGAAGACCTGACCAACGACCTGCTGAACCTGGGGGCGGTGCTCTATAAGGGGCTTGATCAACCCGTGCCGGCCTTGCCGCTGTTCGAAGAGGCCCTGGCGTTGAGCCGTCGGACAGGCGCGCAGGATATGAACGCCCTGCTGCTGTTTCACATCGGCACCGTGCAGCTGCGGCTGGGCCGCTATGGTGAGGCAACCCGCGTCCTGCAGGAGTCGCTGGCCATCAATCGCAGGCTCGGCAACGCGGTGGGCATCTCCAATGCGCTGGCCACCCTTGGTCAGGTGGCCAACAGCTCGGGTAACTACAGGGAAGCAGCCGGCTATTATGACGAGGCGATCTCGATCCAGCGCAGGAACCGGCTGGATGGGGACCTGAGCTCCAGCCTCAATCGCAAGGGTTTGAACGAGTATGATCTGAAAAAGACGGGGTCTGCGCTGAGCGCCTTTGATGAGGCGCTGACCATTGCGCGGCGGATCGGCCATCGGCAGTTGCAGGCCAACATCCTCAACAATCTGGGGTTGGTGCAGATGCGTGTCGGTCAGTATGAACAGGCCCGCAGCTACTTTCAGCAGTCGTTGGACCTGGCACGGCAGGCGGGTCGCAAAAGTCTGCAGGCGGTGGCTGTTAACAACCTGGGGCAGGTCTCTACCGCCCTGGGGCAGCAGGATCAGGCGCTGCAGCGCTATCAGGAAGCCTTGGCTCTGAATCGTGCCAGTGGTAACCAGCAGGAGATTGCCATCAACCTGAACAACATCGCCATGGCCCATTACCAGGCCAAGCGCTATGACGAGGCGATCCACTGGCACCGGCAGGTGCTTGAGCTGCGCAGGACAATGGGCAATCCGCTGGAGATCGCCCAGTCGCTGACCAACCTGGGGGCCAGCTACCTGTTCAAGGGTGATCCGGCAGCCGCCGAGCGGCTGTTTGAGGAGCGTCGCCAGATACAGGTGCAGAAGAGTGGTATCCACCTGCGGCATCCCGGCCTGGTGGAGGTCTACCTGCAGACTGGCCGCTATCAGCAGGCCTTGACGTTACTGAAACAGTATCCGCCTGATAGACAGGCCGGAGACCCCGACCTGGCAGAATATGCCATGCAGACCGGCCGGGCGCTGATGGGGCTGGGCGATTATGCAGCAGCCACCCGGGAACTGTTGAAGGCCTACGGGCTGCTGGAAGGGTTGCGCAGTGCAGCGGGCGAGCGTGGGACCTTCCTGACCGCCGGTGGCGCCGGGGGAAGGTTTCGCAGCTACCGGGCCCTGGTGTCCAGCGTTGCCGAGCAGGCCTTGCGTGGAGAGCCGGTTGTCGGCGAGGCGCGCCCCTATGGCACCAGTAATGGCGCGGCTGCCTTTTACTTTGCCGAGGCCGTCAAGGCGCGCAGTCTGATCGAGCGGGTTGCCGCAAGCGGCCGTAGCATGGTTGCCGGTGGTGATATTCCCAACGTTGTCCGTCAGGAAGAACAGCGCCTGCGGCAACAGCTGGCCGCCCTGCATGCCGGCCGTGAGCAGGCACTGCGTAGCGGTGCTGCCCAGTACGCCCAGTTTCAGCAGCAGCGCCGCGAGCTGGACCAACAGCTGGAACGTCTGGTGGCCCGTCTGCAGCGCGAGCATCCCCTGTATGCGGCCATCAATTACCCGCGGCCGGTGGCGGCCGACCAGCTGCCGTTGGCCGATGATGAGCTGCTGCTGGCCTATGCCCTGGGCGAGGAGGCCAGCTACCTGTTTGTGGTGCGCAAGGGGGGCGTGCAGCGGGTACTGCGGCTTCCGATTAGACAGGTCGAGCTGGAAGACAAGATCAAGGGATTCCTGGAGCCACTCACCAATCGCCACCCGCAGGATTTTTCGGTGCAACTGGCCAGCGAACTCTATCAGCTGCTGCTGGCCGACGGTCTGGCAGCGGCCCGGCCAGCGGACCGGCTGATTATCGTGCCGGACGGCATCCTGGGGACGCTGCCGTTTGAGATTCTGGCCAGTCGTAAGGGTTCATCGCTCAGCGACAGCAGCTATCTGGGCGAGCGTTTCGCCATCGCCTATTATCAGTCGGCCAGCCTGCTGTCGCTCAAACGCACCCTGCCGGCAGGTCAGCCGTCCCGTACGCTGTTTGCCTTGGGAAATCCGGATTTCGGTTCGTCAGCCGGGGTGCAGCAGGGGTTCCGTGGCTTGGCCATCACCCCTAAGCAGCACGGACAGCAGATCCTGTTTCCCCCCTTGCCGGAGACCGAGACCGAGGTGCGCCGGGTTGCGGCCCTACTGGGCACGGTCGTGCAGCCACCCGATGTGCTGCTGCGTCAACAGGCCAGCGAGGCAATGCTCAAACGGTCGCCGCTGGGGGATTACCGCTATCTGCACTTCGCCACCCATGCCTCGCTGCCAGGCCTGATCCGCGAGGTGAACGAGCCGTTCATCCTGCTCAGCCAACAGGATAAACAGGGCGGCAACGACGGCTTCCTGACCTTGAGTGAGGTGCTTGATTTGCGGCTCAGCGCTCGCCTGGTGATGCTCTCGGCCTGCGTGACCGGTGTCGGCAAGGAGGTGGAAGGGGAGGGGGTGGTCAATTTTGCCCGAGCCTTCCAGTCAGCCGGCGCCGGCAGTGTGGTGGTCAGTCTGTGGGAGGTGGCCTCGGAACCGGCGGTGGAGTATGTGACCTACTTCTACGGCTACCTGAAGCAGGGGGTGCCCCACGCCCAGGCACTCAAGTTGGCCCGGGGGCAGATGCGCAGCACGTACCCCAATCCGTTCTACTGGGGCGTGTTTGTCCTACACGGCGAGGGATAAGCGGCTGCAGGCTGGTGGCGTAGCAAGATAAAGGCGGCGTAGCCCGCTGCCAGGCAGAGCAGCCCGGCCATGAAATAGACCGGCCGCAGGCCGATGGCGGTGCCGGCGAAACCGCCGGCCAGCACGGCCAGGGTGGTGATGCCGGACAGCAGCACACTGTACAGGGCCAAGACCTTGCCGCGCATCTCGTCGGCTGCGGTTAGCTGCAGCAGGCTGGTGGCCGGAACATTCACCAGGCTGAAGGCGCAGCCGGAGAGCAGGGTGGCTGCCAAGAGCAGCGACAGATCACTTGCAACACTGAAACAGAACAGCTCGATGCTGGCGCAGACGGCGCCGAGCACGATCATCTTCCAGACCGCCTGGTGCCGCGTCAGTTTTGGCAGCAGCGCCGCACCGAGCAAGCCCCCCAGACCACTGGCAGTACTGAGATAGCCCAGTACGCTGGTGGCATCAACGCCCTGTCCGGTAATAAACTGATCCGCAAAGACGATCTTCAGGCTCATCGGCAGGAACATGGCGCTCAAGAGCAGGCTGGTGGTGATCGCAACCCCCACGATCTGCGGTTGTCGCACAAAGTAGCGGTAGCCGTCTGCCAGCTCTTTGAATATGCCGTCCTTGAGGCGGACGATGCGCGCCTGCCGGTCTCTGAGCGGCAGGATCAGCAGGCCGGCCAGCAGAAAGCTGCCGCCGTCCAGCAGGAATGCCGCAGTGGTGCCGTAGTTGACCACCACCGCAGCGGCCAGCAGCGGGCCCGCAATCATGACGATGGTAGTTGCCGCCTGCAACAGCGAGTTGGCTTGCACCAGCTGCTGTTCACCCTGCAGCAGATCGGGCAGTAGCGAGGCGCGGGCCAGGTTGTAGAACGATTCGGCACAGGCCATGGAAAACAGCAGCAGGAACAGCAGGCCGGTTGAGGGCAGCACGAACGGGATGGCGATGACGGCGGCGGCACGGTAGGCATCGCAGGCGATCATGGTCCATTTACGGTTCCAGCGGTCGGCGGCGATCCCTGAAAAAAGGTCGAAGATGATCTGTGACGACTGGATCGTGACCAGCGCCCCGCCCAACAGCAGGGGGGAACGGGTCTGTTGGTAGATCAGGGACATCAGGGCGATGTAGTGGATCGTATCGCCCAACAGCGAGATGGTGCGGGAGCTGAAATAGCAGAGGAAGCTGGGACTGCCTAAGAGGTGGCGCTGGTTGACGGTCATGGGATCGGCTTGGCGTGTTACCGTTTAGCGGGTGATCTGGCGATTGATCGGGATCGGATGGCAGGGGGTCAGGGGGGACAGTTCGGTCAGCATCCGTTCCAGCAGCCCGTGTCGGTTGTCAAAATCAAGCCAGGCCCACTCACCGTTGGCATTGACCTCCAAAAACCGGTAGCCCTCCGTGGTCAGCAACAGGTCAAGCCGTCCATAATGCAGCCCTAAGTCCTGCATGAAGCCTTGTATGGCGCCCTGCAGTTCACTCGGCAGCTGATGCGGCTGCCACCCGTCCACCGCAATCTCCGGCGCCACCTCTCGCCAGTCGGCGGTTTGCCCGACGAACGGGCTGCGGTCCAGCTCGAAGGCGAACAGGTCGCCCCTGATGTAGACCACCGTGATGTCATGGGAGGCCGGGACATACTCCTGGATGAACCAGGGGGTCTGCGGGTCAAGCTCCCGCTGGTCGACCTGGGTGGTGAAGAGGGTCGTTTCACGGTTGACCCGTTCCGAGGAGAGGCTCTTGACGATCATCGCAGCGGTGGTCTCGGCGAGCAAGTCGGCGCTGCCAAGCACAAAGCGGTAGGCAGGCACGACAAAATACTTGCGTGCCAGCGACAACTGGACCAGCTTGCCGATCCGCGAGTCGGCCATCGGTTCGGTCAGCACCACCTTGCCGTCGGCCCAGAGCAGGTTCAGCGTATCGCGCATGGCATAGCTGATCTCCTCCTCGATGTAGCTGATCTCGTTGGGTATCTCCCGCTGCGGATAGAGCCGTGCCGTGGTATGGGGGCGACGCCAGTAGAATTTGGCGATCTCTGACTGCTGTACCGAGCGTCCGGCCGGGTTTTGGATGAAGAGACCGTCTGCATCGACCTTGATCTGATAGTCGCGCCAGAGGTCGATGTTAAAGCGGAAGACATGCTCTGAGCCAAGCCGTGAGATCAGCAGGTCGGCGGTCAGGTCAAGGGAGTTGGTGTAGATGAAGGTGACAGGAGGCATAGGGTTACCGCTCGGCGATGGTATGGGCGTGGTGATGGTCGCAGATCGATAGCTTGTTGCTGTTCGCCGGTTGTAATGCCATACGGCTGGCTGACCGACTAGCGGTCGGCCTCGTTGGAGCCCTCTCCGTCGAACATGGTGCTGCTCTTGTAGCAATGGGTAATTTCCTGCGTGGTCAGATCAAGGTTACGACGCTGCAGGCCATGGTCATAGTGCGCCTGCTCAACGTCACCGGTAACACTCAGTTTGGTACGAGCCAGATCAGCCAGGGTTTTCATACGCTCACCTCACGCCGTTGGATTCGTTACAGATTTACCATCACCACGCAGCTGCAAGTATAGCATAGTTTGTACTAAAAACAGGGTTGTTTTATCTGTCGTGGTCAGCTGGTCAACGCGTCGGTTACGGCCTGGAATTCTGCGGGGGTATTCAGATTGAGGAAGGTGCGGTCTGCGCCGGGCAACGGGGCGATCTCATGCCACGTTACCCGGCGTGTTTTTTTGAGATCGTACAGTTCGATGATCCGTTTGCGGCTGCCGGTCAACATCGTCTCCATCTCCGGCAGGCAACTGCGACGGTAGAGGGCGTGTAACGGCTCCAGACCACTGCTGCTTTCCGGGACGACAATCTCGTAGCCCTCGCTCAGGCTGCAGAGATAGCAGATGACCGCTGGGCTGAGCAACGGCATATCGCAGGCCACCACGAATACCAGGTCGGTTGTGGCATGGGTCAGGGCGGCCTGGATGCCGGCCAGGGAGCCGGCCCCCACGAAGCGATCAGGCGCGGCAGGGCAGGGCAGGAAACGGTAGCGTTCCGGCTGGTTGGTCACCAGCAGGGTACTGCCGAACAGGCTGGACATGGTGCAATGCACCCGTTCCAGCATCCGCTGGCCATGCAGTTCCAACAGCGCCTTGTCGCTGCCCATACGGGTGGACTGGCCACCGGCCAGGATGGCGCCGGTGATGGCAGGAAACGAAACGGGGATGCCGGCAAGGCCGACATCCCCGTGTTGCTGCTGGTTAGACACGGGTGCCTACCCGGCCAGACCGAACTCCTCGTGCAGCACCCGCACGGCCAGTTCGGTATATTTTTCGTCGATCACCACCGAGATCTTGATTTCGGAGGTGGAGATCATGCCGATGTTGATGTTGTTCTTGGCCAGCACGGCAAACATGCGGGTGGCGACACCGGCGTGGCTGCGCATACCCAGGCCGACAATGGAGATCTTGCTGATGTTCTCGTCGGACTGCACTTCCTTGGCCTGGATCTCTTTGGCGGCTTCGTTGGTGATCAGCAGGGCCTTTTTCAGGTCGGCCTTGGTGACGGTGAAGGTGAAGTCGGTTGTGCCGTCGTGGCTCACGTTCTGCACGATCATATCCACCGAGATGGCGGCGTCGGAGAGCGGGGTCAGCAGTTTGGCGGCGATACCCGGCTTGTCAGGCACACCCAGCACGGCGATCTTGGCTTCATTCTTGTCGTAGGCGACCCCGGAAACGAGAATCCCTTCCATATCTTTATCCTCCCTGGTAACCATGGTACCGGTGTTGTCGTTCAGGCTGGAGCGGACATGCACGTCCACGTTATATTTCTTGGCAAACTCAACGGAGCGGATCTGCAGCACCTTGGCGCCCAGGCTGGCCAGTTCCAGCATCTCGTCGTAGGAAACCTTTTCCACCTTGCGGGCGTCCTTGCAGACGTTGGGGTCGGTGGTGTAGACGCCGTCTACGTCGGTGTAAATCTCGCAGACATCAGCCTTGAGTGCCGCTGCCAGGGCCACCGCCGAGGTGTCGGAGCCGCCGCGGCCCAGAGTCGTCAGGTTGCCGTCTTTGTCGACACCCTGGAAACCGGCCACCACCACAATGTTGCCAGCCTTCAGGTCGGCCTGCATCTTGCTGCCGTCGATGCTTTCGATACGGGCCTTGGCAAAGGTGCTGTCGGTGATGATCGGCACCTGCCAGCCCTGGTAGGACTTGGCCTTGTAGCCCAGGGATTTGAGGTACATCGACAACAGACCGATGGTGACCTGCTCGCCGGTGGCCACCACCACGTCGTATTCCCGGTTGTCCGGGATGTCGACCATCTCGTTGGCCAGGGCCACCAGTTTGTTGGTCTCGCCGGACATGGCCGAAACCACCACCACTACCTCGTTGCCGGCCTCGTAGGTCTTGATGATCCGCTTGGCAACATTCTTGATCCGGTCGGTGGTGCCGACCGAGGTGCCGCCGTATTTTTGGACTACCAGTGCCATACCGCGCTCCTTCGCTCAAAGTCTTCAACGCATCTTTTGTATGATGCGTGATGATGCAGTAATCCGGGAAATATAAAGGTTTTTATAAATAGCAGAACAGGAATATGGAGACAAGGCTTTTTTATGGGGTCTGCGAGAGGTGAATGACCAGTTTATGGGCACGGAGGCCGTGTGGCAGCAAGCTGATCCGTCGCTGATCATCACCGGCATGGTCAAAGCGGATCTCCAGATGGTCAGCCGGCAGTTCGCTGCTGATCCGCTCCGGCCACTCCACCAGGCAGATGCCCTCGCCGGTCAGCTGGTCGGTCAGGCCGATCTCAAGGGCGTCTTCGGCTCCACGCAGGCGGTAGCAGTCGTAATGATAGATCGGCACCGGGCCGTCATAGTGGTGCATCAGAGCGTAGGTCGGCGAGGCCACCTGGTCGGCGCAGGCCGGGTTGGCCCCCTGCACCACGCCGCGCACGAAACAGGTCTTGCCGCCCCCCAGTTCGCCCACTAGGGTGATGAGATCACCGGAACGAAGCAGGGAGCCCAGGCGGGCCCCCAACTGTTCGGTCGCAAGCGGTGAATCGGTTTCGAACACCAGCACGGCTGCTAGACCAGCAAGGTGCGGATGATATCGATGCGGGAGACGATGCCGATCAGCTTGCCGTTTTCCAGCACCGGCAGCGAGTTGACATGACGGTTGCTCATCAGGTCGGCGGCGGTGCTGATGGCGGCGTCCGGCGCGATGGAGATCAGCTCCTGCTGGAAGATGTCGCCCACGGTGCGGGCACCCATCTTTTTCAGTTCCCGCTCCAGGCTCTTTTCGGTCTCCAGGTAGATCACCCAGTCAAAGAGGGTGATAACGGTGGGCAGGTGAACGTTCTTGCCCTGTTCCACCAGGTCCGATTCGGTGACAATACCGATCACGTTGCCGGCCTCGTCCACCACCGGCAGGGAGCCGATCCGTTTGGTGACGAACAGTTCGGCCAGGTCGCGGACCGTGGTCTCTTTACTGACGGTGATCACTTCGCGGGTCATGATATCGGCAACGGTTTTCATGGCTGGTACCTCATTTCTGGGATGATGGTTCGGGTTGATGGTGCCTGCTGTTTCTCTGCATGAGTTGCTTGAAGGCATAGGGCAGGGACTCAACCACATCGCCGGCCTGCATGCCGATCTCGCCTTTGTCGGCGGCCACCAGATTGCCGGCCAGGCCGTGGACGAAGACACCCAACTGGCAGGCCTGCCAGGGGGTAAACCCTTGGCCCAGCAGGCCGGTCAACACGCCGGTCAGCACGTCACCCATGCCGCCGCTGGCCATGCCGGGGTTACCGCTGCCGTTGATGGCCACCCTGCCGTCCGGGGCCGCGATGATGGTGCGGGCCCCTTTTAGTATCAGGTGCACACCGTAGCTGCGGGCAAACTGTCGGGTTACCTCGATCCGTGCCTCCGGGGCATCGGGCAGCGCTGTCCCCAACAGCCGGGACATCTCCCCCGGGTGGGGGGTCAGCACAACGCTGGGGGACACCGTGCGTTGCAGTACGGATATATCGTCTGACAGTGCGTTCAGGCCATCGGCGTCGATCACCAGCGGCTGGGTGATTGTTTCGATCAGGCGCTGCGCCAGCCTGGCTGTTTCCGGCTGGCGGCCGATGCCGGGGCCCAACGCCACCGCGTTTTTGTCAATCAGCAGCTGCTCAAGCAGGGGCAGCGCGGCATCGCTCAGCTGGCCACTGGCGTTGTCGGGCACGGGGGCGGTCATCGCCTCGGTGGTCTTGATCTCCAGGATCGGATTGATGGTGGCAGGACAGGCCAGGGTGACCAGGCCGGCGCCGGCACGGACAGTCGCGTTGGCAGCCAGGGCGGCGGCGCCGCTCTTGCCGCTGGAGCCGGCGATCAGCAGGCAGTGGCCGAAGGTCCCCTTGTGGGCCTGGCGGTCGCGGGGGCGGAGCAGCTGTGCCACCAGTTCCTCGTCCAGGTAGTCGTACCCTGCGGCCTCGGCCAGCAGCAGCGGTGGGATGCCGATATCCACCACCTCCAGCCGACCGGTCTGCAGGGCGCCGGGGTAGAGCAGCTGCCCCAGCTTGGCACAGGCAAAGCTGACGGTCAGGTCGGCCCGGACCGCCTGTCCCAGGATGGCGCCGCTGGTGCCGTGCACGCCGGAGGGGATATCCACCGCCACCACCGGTGCCGCTGCAGCGTTGATCAGTGACACCGCCTCCAAGTAGATTCCCTGCAGATGGTTCTTGAGGCCGGTCCCCAGCAGGGCATCCACCAGCACGGTGGCCCGTTGAATATCTGCAGCGTGGTGAGTGGTCAGCGCTTTCTGGCCGGTGCAAAAGCTGACCAGCGTGGCCGGCAGCAGCTCCAGCATGGTCTGGGCATCGCCGCTGATCTCCTGGCGCTCTGCCAGTACGATCACCAGCACCTGCCAGCCCTTGTCCAGCAGGTGGCGGGCGATCACGTAGCCATCACCGCCGTTGTTGCCCTTGCCGGCAAGGATCACGGCGTAGTTGTCGCCGGGAAGGCCGAAGTCGCGGGCGATCCGCTCAGCGCAGGACCGGCCGGCGTTTTCCATCAGTTGCCGGCCCGGAATGCCATAGTCGTTGATGGCCCGGCGATCCAGCTCCTGCATGGTATGGGCGGTGACGACCTGCATGGGCTACTCCAGTATCACGATGGCAACGGCCTGTCCGCCGTCGTGGGAGAGGGAGAGGTGGGCCCGGTTACCCCCTCGTTGGTCCAGCTGCTGTTGGGCAGAACCGGTCAGGTTGAGTTCAGGCTTGCCCAGCGGATCATTGACCACCTCGATCTCAATCCAGCTGATGCCGTCCCGCAGCCCGGTGCCCAGCGCCTTCAAAAAGGCCTCCTTGGCGGCGAAGCGGGCAGCGTAGCAGGCAGCGGCCTGTTTCTTGGCGCGGCAGTAGTCCTGCTCCTGCGGGCTGAACAGCCGGTCCAGCAGACGCTGGTTCCCCTGATCCAGAAAACGCTGGAAACGGGCCACCTCGACCGTATCAATGCCGGTGCCGATGATCATTGCCGCAGCAGTGCCACCATCTCCCGTACCGCCCGATCCAGGCCCACCAACACCGCACGGGCGATGATGCTGTGGCCGATGTTGAACTCCTCGATCCCCGGCATGCCAGCCAGGGGGGCGATGTTGACGTAATTCAGGCCGTGGCCGGCATGGACGGTCATGCCCAGTTCATTGCCCAGGCCAACGGCTTCACGGATGGCGGCCAGCTCCTTGTCGCGGCTGGCCTGATCCCGTGCCTCTGCATAGGCGCCGGTGTGGATCTCGATCGCCTCGGCGCCGGTTTTCTTGGCGGCGCTGATCTGTTCCGGGTTTGGGTCCACGAACAGGCTAACGATGATACCGGCCTGCTGCAGCGAGTGTACCGCAGATTGCACCGATTGGAAGTTGGCGATCACGTCCAGCCCCCCCTCGGTGGTCAGCTCCTGCCGTTTTTCAGGCACCAGCGTGCACTGTTCCGGCCTGATGCGGCTGGCAATCGCCACCATCTCGGCGGTGGCGGCCATTTCAAGGTTCAAGCGTGTTTTGACTGTCTGGCGCAGTAGTTCCAGGTCGCGGTCCTGGATGTGGCGACGGTCTTCCCGCAGGTGGATGGTGATCCCTTCGGCTCCAGCCAGCTCACCGATGGCGGCTGCCGTGACCGGATCGGGCTCGGCGCCGCCCCGCGCCTGGCGCACGGTGGCCACGTGATCAACGTTCAGTCCCAACTTCGGCATGGTCAGTGTGCTCCGATCTGTTGCTTCACCAGGTCGCCGATCTCGTTGGCCCAGGTGGTGATTTCGTATTTATCCTGCCCCTCCAGCATGATCCGCAACAGCGGCTCGGTACCGGAATAGCGGATCAGTACCCGCCCTTCATCCCCCAACTTCTGTTCCACGTCGCGGATCGTCTTGGCCACGCTGGGCAGGGTCATGATATCCTTGCGTTCCCGCACCCGTACGTTAACCAGCACCTGGGGCAGGGGGATCATCACCTCGGCCAGCTCCGAGAGCGGCTTTTCACGGCGGCGCATCACCGCCAGCAGTTGCAGTGCCGCCAGTACGCCGTCGCCGGTGGTGTTGTTGTCCAGGAAGATCAGGTGTCCCGACTGCTCGCCCCCCAGGTTGTAGCCGCCTTTGCGCATTTCCTCCACCACGTAGCGGTCCCCGACGGCGGTCTTGATGATCTTGCCACCTGCCTTGCGCAGGGCGATGTCCAGCCCCATGTTGCTCATCACCGTGGCCACCAGGGTTTTCTTCTTGAGGGTTTTGCGGGCCAGCATGTCGGTGGCGCAGATCGCCATGATCTGATCGCCGTTGACCTCGTTGCCGAACTCGTCGCAGACGATTACCCGGTCGGCGTCGCCGTCCAGGGCGATGCCGATATGGGCCTGGTGCTGTTTGACCGCCTCGCTGATCACCTCGGGATGCAGCGAGCCGCAACCGGCGTTGATGTTACTGCCGTTGGGTCTGACCCCCAGGGGGATCACCTCGGCCCCCAGCTCTTCAAAGACGGCCGGGGCCACCTTGTAGGCGGCACCGTTGGCGCAGTCCAGCACGATCTTCAGGCCAGACAGGTCCAGGTCGGCCGGGAAGCTGTTTTTGAGGAACACGATGTAGCGACCGGCGGCATCGTCGATCCGGAAGGCCTTGCCCACCTCGGTGGCGGTGGGACGCAGCGAGTCGATCTTCTTGGAGTCAATCAGCTTTTCGATCTTCAGTTCGATCTCGTCCGGCAGCTTGAAGCCGTCGGCCGAGAAGAACTTGATGCCATTATCCTGAAAGGCATTATGGGAGGCGGAGATCACCACCCCGGCGTCGGCCCGCATCGATTTGGTGATGTTGGCGATGCCCGGTGTGGGCAGCGGTCCCACCAGCAGCACATCGACCCCCATCGAGCAGATGCCGGCCAATAGGGCGCTCTCCAGCATATAGCCGGACAGACGGGTGTCCTTGCCGATCACAATCCGGTGACGGCGGGGGCCGGAGCTTTTGAAGATGTAGGCCGCAGCCCGGCCCAGTTGCATGGCCATCTCGGTGGTCATGGGGTGCACGTTGGCGACGCCGCGCACGCCGTCGGTGCCGAACAGTTTTTTCATGGTGATGCTCCTTCAGCAGGGGCGCTCGGGGATGAACGCCGTTGATCGAGGGATTTTTTCAGCAGCCGTTTCAGCTCGGCCGTTTCGATGTCATAGGTGATGGTGCTGTCGTGAACCGCCGAGATCTTGCCGGTCTCTTCCGAAACCACCAGCACTAGGGCGTCGGACAGCTCGGATAGCCCCAGGGCGGCCCGGTGACGGGTGCCGAAGCTCTTGGCAATATCCGGGTTGTGGGAAAGGGGCAGCAGGCAGCCGGCCCGGGTGATCTTGCCCTTGTGGATGATCACTGCGCCGTCATGGATCGGCGAATAGGGCAGAAAGATCGAGTTCAAGAGTTCGCTGGTGACCTTAGCGTCCAGATCGGTGCCGACCTGCAGCAGGTGGTCGATCGGCTGGTGGCGTACGATCACCACCAGGGCGCCGATGCGGCGACCGGCCATGTCGGCCAGGGCACGAAGTATTTCATCCACGGTGCCGTCACTGTCCTGTGCCGGGGCGGTGGATTGCCGTTTGCCGATGGCCAGCAGGGTGCGGCGCAGGTCGTTCTGGAAGATTACCGCCAGGATGATCGGCATCGAGGCGATCACGGTGTCGATGGAGCGGATCAGTGGCTGGATGGCGGCCAGTCGGGCGGCAAACGACAACAGGGTCAGCAGCGCCATCACCGCCAGCAGGCGGAAGGCCACTTCACGTTTGATGATCAGCGCCAGGCCGAACACCAGCAGCGCCAGGAAGATGTTGTCCAGGCAGCCGGTTATGTCAAGGGGTGTCTGCATGGCGTTGCCGTCAGTCGATGGTTGGAGAAATAATGCTATGGGTCATGTCGACCACATCCCGCATGGCCTGCACGTCGTGTACCCGCAGGATACGTGCCCCATGGGCCACAGCCAGCGCCACGGTGGCAGCGGTGCCGAACAGGCGGTCTTCGGGTTTTTCCCGCTCCAGCACCGTACCGATGAACCGCTTGCGTGAACTGCCCACCAGCAGGGGGCAGCCCAGGCTGGCCAGTTCCGGCAGCCGGCGCAGAATCTCCAGATTGCCGGTGGTGTCTTTGCCAAAACCGATGCCGGGGTCCAGCACCAGCTGTTCGGGGCTGCAGCCGGCCGTAAGCGCCGCCTGGAGTGAAGCCTGCAAAAAATCGGCAATCTCGCCCAGCAGGTCCTGATAGCCCGTGTCCTGCTGCATGGTTGCCGGTGTGCCCCGGGTATGCATCAGCACCAGTCCGGCCCGGTGGTTGGCCGCTACCTGGGCCAGCGCAGGGTCAAAGGTCAGGCCGCTGATGTCGTTGATGATCTCGGCTCCGGCCTTAAGCGCAGCCTCGGCCACCGGAGCCTTCCAGGTGTCGATCGAGATCGGCACAGCGATTCGCCCAGCCAGCGCTTCCAGCACTGGTAGCAGGCGCCGCAGTTCTTCATCGGGAGCAACCAGCGGTGCGCCGGGCCGGGTACTCTCGGCGCCGATGTCAATGATGTCGGCCCCCTGCTCCACCATCTGCAGGGCATGAGCAACGGCAGTCTCAACGGTTGAGAAACGCCCGCCGTCCGAGAAGGAATCGGGGGTCACGTTGAGGATGCCCATGATCAACGGCCGCTGCAGCGGAAGTTCCCGTCTGGCAAGCCTCCAGGTCGGCCTGGGGGTTGCCAGTGTTGCCAGTAGTTGGCGCACCTGCTCAGCCAGTGCCGCCAGGCCAAACGGCTGCTGGGCCAGCTTGGCGCACAGGCCGGATAGCTGCTTGCGGGTGCCGATCAGCAGGACATCGGTTCTGTCGATACTGCAGGCCACCGTGCCGCGGGCCACAGCGGCGTCCCCGCCCAGGGAGAGCAGTTCTTGCTTGAGGATGTTGGCGGCCGCTGGCCGTAGCCCAGGTACCAGGATCGGCAACGGTTCCAGCTTGGGCAGCATCCGTGCGATACCGGCCGGGTCGACCCCGATCCGCTCCAGCTCACGGCGGGCCTCTGCCGTGCTGCGCAGGATCAGGGGGCGGATCACGCCTGGATATCCACCGGTTTGGCCGGCTCGTCGGCCTGTTCCGGCTGTTCAGCTGCAGCCGGTTCCGGCGTGGCTTCTGCTTCAGGCTTTTTACCGGTGCAGAGCGGGGCGATGCCGGCGATGATATCATCTACCTCGGCGCCAGTCAGGTTTTCCTTCTCTACCAGGCAGTTTGACAGGTTGTGCAGGATCTGTTCGTTCTCCTGCAGGATGGTCAGGGCGCGGCTATAGCTCTCATCCACGATCCGCTTGATCTCTTCATCAATCTTTTCAGCGGTCTCTTCGCTGAAGTTCTTGTGCATGGCCATCTCGCGGCCCAGGAAGATCGACTCATCCTTCTTGCCAAAGGAGACCGGTCCCATCCGGTCGCTCATACCCCACTCGCAGACCATCTTGCGGGCCATCTCGGTGGCACGTTCAATGTCGTTACCGGCGCCGGTGGTAAAGGTTTTGAAGATCAGTTCTTCAGCTGCGCGGCCGCCCATCAGTACGGCGATGCGCCCTAACAACGACTCGCGATTGTAGCTGTGCTTGTCTTCGATCGGTAGCTGCATGGTGACCCCCAGGGCGCGGCCCCGCGGGATGATGGAGACCTTGTGTACCGGGTCGCTGCCGGGGGTCATCTTGGCCACCAGGGTGTGGCCGGCCTCGTGGTAGGCGGTGCTCTTTTTCTCTTCGTCGGAGATGACCATGCTGCGGCGCTCCGCACCCATCAGGACCTTATCCTTGGCGGCATCAAAATCCTGCATATTGACGGATGATTTGTCATTACGGGCTGCCAGCAGGGCCGCCTCGTTGACCAGGTTTGCCAGATCGGCACCGGAGAAGCCTGGCGTACCACGCGCAATAATAGCGAGATCCACTTCGGGGGTCAGCGGCACCTTCTTGGCGTGGACCGACAGAATCTTTTCCCGTCCCTTGACGTCGGGGCGGGGAACCACTACCTGACGGTCAAAGCGGCCGGGACGCAGCAGGGCCGGGTCTAACACGTCGGGACGGTTGGTGGCGGCGATCAGGATCACCCCTTCGTTGGATTCAAAGCCGTCCATCTCCACCAGCAGTTGGTTCAGGGTCTGTTCGCGCTCATCGTGTCCGCCGCCCATGCCGGCGCCACGGTGACGGCCCACGGCGTCGATCTCGTCGATGAAGATGATGCAGGGGGCGTTTTTCTTGCCCTGCAGGAACAGGTCCCGTACCCGACTGGCGCCAACGCCGACGAACATCTCCACAAAGTCGGAGCCGGAGATCGAGAAGAACGGCACGCCGGCCTCACCGGCCACGGCCCGCGCCAGCAGGGTCTTGCCGGTGCCCGGAGGGCCCACCAGCAGTACACCCTTGGGGATCTTGCCCCCCAGTTTGGTGAACTTCTTTGGATCTTTCAGGAAGGCGATGATCTCTTCCAGTTCTTCCTTGGCCTCTTCAATGCCGGCCACATCCTCAAAGGTGACCTTGCCCTGGGCCTCGGTCAGTAGCTTGGCGCGGCTCTTGCCGAAGGACATGGCCTTGCCGCCCCCCATCTGCATCTGGCGCATGAAGAAGATCCAGATGCCCACCAGCAGCAACAGCGGGAACCAGGAGATGAACAGGGAGAACCAGGAGAAACGCTCCTCTTCGGGTTTGGCCTGGATCGTGATCTTCTTTTCCAGCAATTTTTGAGTCAGGTCGGCGTCAAAGGTCGGCTTATAGGTGCGGTACTGCTTCTCCTTGCCGTCCTTGGCCGTGTATTTGCCGGTTACATCGTTGCCCTGCAGGGTAACGCTGCTGACCTTGCCGTCGTCAATCAGGGTCATGAACTCGCTGAAGCTGAGTTTGTCCTCGGTCTGGCGCGGTTTCTGAAACATGTTGAACAACATGATCATCATCAGGCTGATGACCAGCCAGAGGGCGAGATTTTTATAGAACTGGTTCAAGGGTGAGCCTCCACTAAGCAGTTAAGGTGGTTTAGACGTTTGGGTGCGTTAAATTGGGAAAAAATAACATATCTTCCCACGTGGGGACAAGGCTTTTAACCGCATGTATACCACGGGGAGCTAGGGGAAAAGCGGCAGTCGCTCCCGTCCAAGCAGCGTCAGACGCATACCGCCGGACTGTTCGGGTGACAGCAGGGCCAGCCGGCACCTGCGCAGCGGCGCCAGCCAGAGTGGCTTCTCCGCGCATAGCAGTAACGGCAGACAGCTCCGCAGATGGCGCGGCAGTTTGGTGTCCACCAGGATATCCCGCACCAGTCGACTGCCGTTCATCCCGAGGAGCTCAAGTCGGTCATCGGCCTTTGCCGGCCGCAACTGCCACGGGAAAGGGGCCTGTTCATGGTCTACAAAGCAGCAGTGGGGCGGTAGCTGGTTCCAGGCCGCAGGCGCGTCTGCCGGTTCAACCAGCAGCTGCAGGCCGTTGCCCAGGTCGTAGCGGCCCGGTCCGCTGATGGTGATCGTTACGGGAGGCTGGGGGCGCAGCAGGTCGCGGCGGGCGATCAGCAGACGATCGGAGGTCAGCAGGGCAGTCAAACCTTTGGGCAGGGCGATCCGGCCGCCGGTTTGCCCTGTCTGCAGCAGATGGTCCACGGCCAGACAGTGTTTGCGTTCGATCCGGCGCAGGTCGCCGCTGGCCGCGGCAAGGGCGGTCCGATAGAGCCGCATCCGCATGGCGCTGGGCTGTTCTGTCAGCAGGTCGAGGGACAGGCTGGCCCAGCCATCGCCCTGCTGCGCCAACTGCTGCCAGGTCTGCTGGGTCAGCTGTTCCAGCAGTCGTTCATCATCTGCCAGCAGATCGGCGGTGGCGGCCAGACGTTCGCTGATGGCCGGGTTGTAGCTGGTCAGCAGCGGCAGCAGTTCGTGACGTATCCGATTGCGCAGGAAGGAACGGTCCTGGTTGCTGGCGTCTTCGCGGAACGGGATGCCGTGGTTGGCAAGATGGGCGCGCAGTTCATCACGATGCAGCCCAAGCAGGGGGCGGATGATGGCCTGATCGGTGCGGTGTGCCATGGCCGACAGGCCACTGGTGCCGGTGCCGCGCAACAGGCGCATCAGCAGGGTTTCGGCCTGGTCGTCGGCGTGGTGGGCAATGGCAATGGCGGCAGCCTGGTGGCGTTGTCGCAGTTCGTGAAAAAAGGTGTAGCGGGCCTCGCGGCCGGCCTCTTCCAGCGACTGGCGTTGCTGGCTGGCCAGGCTGCGCACATCCACCCGCCTGATCTCGCAGGGCAGGCGGTAGCGTGCAGCCAGCTCAGCCACGAATTGTTGGTCGGCATCGCTTTCAGGCCCGCGCAACAAATGGTTCAGATGGGCCACAATCAGCCGAAAAGAAGAGCAGGGGAGGGTGGCCAGCAGATCCAGCAGGGCCACCGAATCGGCACCGCCGGAAACGGCCACGATCAGACAGTCTCCCAGAGCAGCCAGGCTACGTTCCCGGATGGCGTTTGCGACAGATGTATGCAGGCTGTGTTGGGACATGATAGCTAGTGATAGACCTGATAGGTGACAAGCATGGCAACAACCGCCCTGACTCAACTGACGTCCCAGACTGTACCGACTGCCGTTTTGCGGCAGGTAGGCCAGCAGGATGATGAAGCGCCGTCCCGTAAGCGGCAGCCGCCGCAGGGGCAGGGCAGGCCTATCAGCCTGCCGGAGGACCGGGTAACGCTTTCGGTGGCAGCGTCAGCGGAACAGCCGCAGCCTTCCCTAGCGGTCTCAGCACGAGAGAAAGCGGCCTTGCTGGGCTCGCAAAAGGTACCACGCTTCTCGGTCTACGGCTAGCTATAACCACTTGCGGCGGCGGAAGTATACGACCATGGCCAGCGACAACAGGGCCATGACCAGCAGCACCAGATAGTAACCGTAGGGCCATTCCAGTTCCGGCATATGCCTGAAGTTCATCCCGTACAGGCCGACGATGAAGGTCAGCGGCATGAAGATCGTGCCGATCACGGTCAGAAACTTCATGATCTCGTTGGTGCGGTTGCTGAGGCTTGACAGGTACAGGTCAAGCATACCGGCCAGCAGGTCGCGGTAGGTCTCCACCGTATCGATGGCCTGCACAGCGTGGTCGTGGACGTCACGCAGATAGATGCGGGTGGTGTCGCTAATCAGCTCGGTGTCGTCACGCTCCAGGAACGACAGCACCTCCCGCAGTGGCCAGACCGCCTTGCGCAGGTAGATCGCCTCTTTTTTGAGTTCATTCAACTGTACCAGCCCCCGGGGTTGCGGGTGCAGTGCGATTTGCTCCTCGATGCTGGTCAGGCGCTCGCCAAATCCCTCTAACACCGTGAAGTAGCGGTCAATGATGGCATCCAGCAGGGTGTAGGCCAGGTAATCGGCCCCCATGCTGCGTATCTTGCCTTTGCCGGTCCGAATCCGTTCCCGCACCGCTTCAAAGGCGTCACCCCGAATCCCTTCCTGGAAGGTGAACAGGTAGCCCTTGCCCAGTACCATGCTGACCTGCTCGGCGGCAAAGTCTCCCTGTTCCAGCGGCAGCAGCATCCGCACCACCACGAACAGGTAGTCGTCGTAATCCTCCACCTTGGGGCGTTGCACGGTGCTGACGATATCCTCCAGCACCAGCGGGTGCAGGTTGTGGCACTCACCCAGGCTGCGGATGGTTTCTACCTGATGGACCCCTTCCACATCCACCCAGGTAACCGCATCCTCGCGGTGGGGTGGCAGCGTTGAGTCGGCCCTGTCGAAGGTCTGTTCGCGCACACCCCACTCACCGTACTCAAACAAGCTGACCTGGGGGGCGGCGGTCCTGGTTTCGCCGATGTGAATCAGCGTGCCTGGAGGCAAGCCCTCTTTGGCTGAACGGCTGCGAAATACCCGCTTGGCGTGTCGCATGGTCAGATTCCCAAGACTTCGGCCATCTTCAGGATCTCATCCTGGGGGCGTTTCTCGCCCTTGATCACCGCCTCCAACAGGGTGGTCACCATGGCGTGGCAGGAAAGCCCCACCATCACTCCCTTGGTGCCGGAGAGCAATAGTTCCACAGCCCGCTTGCCGTAGCGGCTGCCCAGCAGCCGATCAAACACGGTGGGCGAACCGCCGCGCTGGTAGTGGCCCAACACGGTCACCCGTACCTCGAAACCGATGGTATCCTTGATGCCAGCAGCCAGCTCGTGGGCCTGGCCGGCCCCTTCGGCCATCAGGATAATGGCGTTATTGCGGCCTTCCTGGTGCCGTTGGCGCAGGTGGCCGCACATCTCCGACAGGTCGAACTCGATTTCAGGGACAATGGCAAACTCGGCGCCGGTGGCCACCGCGGCGGTGGAGGCCAGGTAGCCGGAGCCGCGACCCATCACCTCAACGATAAAGGCCCGGTCGTGGGAGGAGGCGGTATCCTTGATGCAATCCACGGCGTAGATAATATTGTTGAGGGCCGTGTCCACCCCCAGCGACATGTCGGTGAACGGGATGTCGTTATCGATGCTGGCCGGGATGCCGATCACCGGGAAACCCATCCGGTCAAGGGCCAGGGCGCCGGTCAGGGAACCATCGCCCCCCACCACGATCAGCCCTTCAACCCCTTCGCGCATCAGGTTGTCCAGGGCCTTTTTGCGCCCCTCTTCAGTACGGAACTCCTGACTGCGGGCCGACTGCAGGAAGGTGCCACCCCGCTGCAGGATGCCGGCCACCGCCATGGTGTCCAGCGGAATGAAGTCGTTCTTCACCAGTCCGGCGTAGCCCTTGCGGTAGCCGATCATCTCCACGTTTTGCGAGATGGCGGTGCGGGCTGCGGCGCGGATGGTGGCGTTCATGCCGGAGCAGTCGCCGCCGCTGGTCAGGATGGCCAGACGTTTCATGGTGCATCTCCTTGCTGGAGCGGTATGCCTTGTTTGCATAATACTACAGCAAAACCGGCGGCTGTCCATAGGTGGTCAAACGGTGGGGCTGTAACGTCGGTGGGGGGGAGACGCGGCTAGGGGAGGTGCCGGTCCAGCATTGAAGGGAATGTAATGGATTGTGACCGACATTACCTTCAATGTGTGTCATGCGATCAACATGGCAGACAGGAGGTGGTTGTCAATTAGGTATACTCTCCCCAGAATTCCCTCTTTATTCGTGCATAACGAGCCGGGAGATCACCAGCCGAATTTTAGGCCGGTGCATCTTCCTGGTTAGGAATAGAAGTTGGATTTAATGGAAATTCCAGTTGCGGAGCTTTCCTGTCCTCATATTCAGAGCTGTGCCAATGGCTATGAAGTTCGTCTTCAAGCCAATCCGCAATCTGTAGGCAATACTCATATGACTCAAGAAAATACTGTACGTCAGCCGGCAATCCCATGCCGGATTTTACACGTGCATGTGTTCCTGCCTTTCGTACATAAACATCGTTGGCAACGCCTCGATTATGTATGAATATGTCACGCGTTGCTTTTACTTCCATGTATCTGTGAAATGCTGGACATTTAAGAAGATTTATCGACAGTAGTTGATCGAACACTTCAGCAAACTCTGATGGAGATTTGTATGATAGTTCATTCAGCAATGTGTCAGTAGCGCGCATGTGAACTTCTTCAAGCGATGTCGATTCCAGTACTGCTTGAATTGATAGCGTTCTCTTCCCTCCAAGCTTTTGTGGATAACGGGCTATAACTGCACGGAGGACATCGCCTAGCATCGTTTCAACAATTGTCACCAATTGGACTATCGCATTCACACTTAACTGATGATATGCAAGAAACTGATACTTCGAAAGTAACTGATCCTTGCGGTATTTCCTGGTGCTAGACATGGGAGTTCTATCTGGATTGTACCCTACAGGGAAAGTAACTTCGACCTCATCTTGCTCCATTTCCTGCATGCTTCGTGCAGCAATATCAAAAGCGCCGTATGTAAGTTGTGCCAACTCGCCTTGGTCAAACATGACCGCCCTGGCTGAGAACACTATCTGATTAAGGTTGTTTCCAAGATTATTGCTCATTCTCAACTCCTAACTCGTTTATATACGGTTTTCCTATATAAGAAACTTGTTTACTATATAGGATATTTGTTTCTTATATAAGTAACCCGGCAAGTTTCCTATATAAGATGCTTGCCGAGTTCAGGAGCAAAATACAGAATTGTCGCCCAGTGACTTCCGAGGCACGTCAATCCCCGAAGCAGATCCCCAGATCCCGGGCGGTCAGCACCGTATCGCCGTCGGGCCGCACCCGTTTCTGGATGCCCAGGGCCTCAGCCAGCGGCACCAGGGCGATGTCCGGCGATTTGAGCGCCACCATCTGGTCGAACTTGCCTTCTTCGATGGCCCGCACCGCTGCGGCGCCGAAACGTAGCGACAGCAGCCGGTCGAAGGTGGTGGGGGAGCCGCCCCGCTGCAGGTGGCCCAGCACCAGCGAACGGGAGTCCTTGCCGGTGCGTTTGGAGATCTCCTTGGCCACATGTTCGGCAATGCCGCCCAGCACCACATGCTGGCGGCCATCCACCGCGCCCCCCTTGATGATCACGTCGCCACCCTTGGGCACCGCCCCTTCGGCCACCACCACGATGGCGTACTTGCGGCCGTTCAGCTCGTTTTCCATCAGCTTGTCGCAGACCTTCTCGATATCAAAAGGGATCTCCGGGATCAGGATCACATCGGCGTTGCCGGAGATGCCGCTGTTTAAGGCGATGAAGCCGGCGTTGCGGCCCATCACCTCCACCACCATCACCCGGTCGTGTGACTTGGCGGTGGAGTGCAGCCGGTCGATGGCCTCGGTGGCGATGCTGACCGCCGTGTCGAAGCCGAAGGTGATCACGGTGCCGCCCATGTCGTTGTCGATGGTCTTGGGCACCCCCACCACCGGCATCCCTTTTTCGGCAAAGCGGTGGGCGATCTCCAGGCTGCCGTCGCCGCCAACCGCCACCAGGGCGTCGAAACGCAGCCGCCTGAAGTTCTCTATCACCTTGTCGGAGACGTCACGCAACTCGCATTCGCCGACAGCGTTGCAAACCGGCATGGAAAAAGGGTTGCCCTTGTTGGTGGTGCCGAGGATGGTGCCGCCGATACTGGCGATGCCGTCCACCTTGTCCGGGGTGAGGTGGATGATCTCATCGGTGTTCAAGAGGCCGGCATAGCCGGATTTGATGCCGTAGACCTCCCACTGCCGGTTGTAGGCCGCCATGGTGACCGCCTCGATCACCGCGTTCAGGCCGGGTGCGTCACCGCCGCCGGTGTTGATGCAGATCTTCATCCGTTTGGACATGGTTTTCTTCCTGTAGGTTGATATATGGGGCTTGGGTACTGTCTCAGTCCTTGTTGCCCAGCTTTTTCAGCCAGGCCATCCGCTCGACGATGTTTTTTTCATAACCGTGACCCTTGGGATCATAGTACTTCCGCCCCTGCAATTTTTCCGGCAGGTACTCTTGATGAGTATACCCTCCTTCAAAGTCGTGGGTGTATTTGTAGCCCTGGTGATAGCCCAGCTCTTTCATCAGCTTGGTGGGGGCGTTGCGGATAGGCAGCGGCACCTCCAGGGCGCCTGATTTTCTGACTTCGGCCAAGGCAGCGTCGATCCCCAAGTAGGCGGCGTTGGATTTGGGGGCCGTGGCCAGGTAGGTGACCGCCTGCCCCAGGATGATGCGACCTTCCGGCATACCCACCACCTGAAAAGCCTGTAGGGCGGAAACAGCCATCTGCAGGGCGCGGGGGTCGGCATTGCCGATATCCTCCGAAGCCAGGATGATCATCCGCCGCAGGATGAACAGCGGGTCTTCGCCGGCCTCCAGCATGCGGGCCAGCCAGTAGAGGGCCGCATCCGGGTCGCTGCCCCGCATCGATTTGATGAAGGCCGAGATGACGTTGTAGTGCTCCTCGCCCCCCTTGTCGTACAAGAGCGCCTTCTGCTGCAGTGCTTCCTGCATGACCTCCAGGGAGATGGCTGCGTCCAGCGTGAGGCCAGCAGCTACCTCCAGGGTATTGAGCGCCTTGCGTCCGTCCCCTTGGGCTGCTTCGGCCAGAAAGACCACCGCCTCGTCGCTGATGGTCAGGTTGAGGCCTCCCAGGCCCCGCTCGGAATCAGCCAAGGCACGCCGGATCAGCATTGAGAGCTCTTCCGGCTGCAGCTGCTGCAGCCGTAGCACCCGGCAGCGGGAGAGCAGGGGGGCGATCACTTCGAAGGAGGGATTTTCGGTGGTGGCGCCGATGACGGTAACCAACCCTTTTTCCACCGCCGGCAGGAAGGCGTCCTGCTGGGCCTTGTTGAAACGGTGGATCTCATCTACAAACAGGATGGTGCGCTGACCGGTGCGTGCCGTTTCCTCGGCTTCTTTAAAAATCTCGCGCACCTCTTTGACACCGGCCATGATAGCCGAGAAAAAGACAAAGCGGGCCTTGGTCTCCTGGGCCAGGATGTGGGCCAGGGTGGTCTTGCCGCAGCCGGGTGGTCCCCAGAAGATCAGTGAGGGCACCCGGTCGGCCTCAATCATTCTGCGTAGCGCCTTACCTGGCCCCAGCAGGTGCCCCTGGCCGTAGAAATCATCCAGCGAGCGGGGGCGCATCCGTTCGGCCAGCGGCGCCGTCTCGACAGAGGGGACGGGAGGTGCAGCTTGGAACAATGGGACGTTTTTCTTACTCACCAGTGGTACACTCCCTGGCGTGTGATCTGTTGCGGTTCAATCCCCCAGATATCATCGGCATATTCGGCAATGGTGCGATCGCTGGAAAACTTGCCCATGCCGGCCGTGTTCAGGATTGATTTCCTGGCCCATTGTTCCGGGTTCATGTAGAGCCGATCCACCTCGGCCTGAGCATCCAGGTAGGCGTCAAAATCGGCCAGCAGCAGGTAGTAATCGGAATTCAGTAGTTGATCCACCAGGGGATGGAACAGTCCCTGGTCAGCGGGAGAGAACATGCCTGAACTGATCTGGTCGAGCACCTGTTTCAGCTGCGGCAGGCGGTAGTAGTAGTCCTGGGGGCGGTAGCCTTCGCTGCGCACCTTGGCGGCTCCCGCCGCATCCAGGCCGAAGATGAAGATGTTGTCTCGGCCGACCTCTTCCATGATCTCAATATTGGCGCCGTCCAGGGTGCCGATGGTCAGCGCCCCGTTCAGGGCATACTTCATGTTGCCGGTGCCGGATGCCTCGGTGCCGGCGGTGGAGATCTGCTCCGACAGGTCGGCGGCCGGGAAGATCAGCTCGGCCAGCGAGACGCTGTAGTTGGCCAGGAAGGCCACTTTAAGCTGCTGATTGGTGGCCGGGTCGTTGTTGACCACGTTGGCCACCCCGTTGATCAGCTTGATGATCAGCTTGGCGCTGGCGTAGGAGGGGGCCGCCTTGCCGCTGAACAGTACCGTGCGGGGCGGCAGCCCCAGACCCGGATATTCCTTGAGACGGTTGTACTGGGCAATCACCTGCATGATGTTCAGCAGTTGCCGTTTGTATTCGTGGATCCGTTTGGTCTGGCAGTCAAACATTGAATCAGGCGATACCTGGATGCAGTTACGCTTGTAGATATGTTCGGCCAGACGCTGCTTATTGCGACGCTTGATCTCCATCCAGCGCGTGCGGAAGGCGCTGTCTTCAGCCAGTGGCGTCAGTTTGCGCAGCTCATCCAGGTTGCGGGTCCAGCCGTCGCCGATCGCCTCGCTGATCAGATCCGACAGCCAGGGGTTGCAATGCTTGAGCCAGCGGCGCTGGGTGATGCCATTGGTCTTGTTGTTGAACCGTTCCGGCCAGAGCTCATAAAAATCCTTGAACAGATCAGTCTTGAGGATGTCGCTGTGCAGGGCCGAGACACCGTTGACCGAATGGCTGGCCACGATGGCCAGGTGGGCCATCCGCACCCGTTTTTCGCCAAACTCGTCGATCAGCGACATCCGTTGCAGCCGTGCAGCGTCGTCGGGGAAGCGAGCTGCAACTTCGGTCATAAAGCGGGCGTTGATTTCAAAGATCAGCTGCAGATGACGCGGCAGCAGGCGTTGCAGCATCGGTACCGGCCAGGTTTCCAGGGCCTCCTGCAGGATGGTGTGGTTGGTATAGGCAAAGGTCTGGGTGGTAATCCGCCAGGCATCTTCCCAGTTGAGGCGTTTTTCGTCGACCAGGATTCGCATCAACTCCGGTATTGCCAGCACCGGGTGGGTGTCGTTGAGCTGGATCGCCACCTTGTCCGGTAATTGGGACAGATCGTCGTGCTTTTTGGCAAAGCGGTAGAAGATGTCCTGCACCGTGGCCGAGGCCAGGAAATACTCCTGACGCAGTCTGAGTTGCTTGCCTTCGGCCATATGGTCGGCCGGGTAGAGGACCTTGGAGATGTTTTCGGTCTTCATCTTGGATTCGACCGAACCGATGTAATTGCCCTCGTTAAAGAAGCGCAGGTCAAAATCACGGCTGGATTTGGCACTCCAGAGCCGCATGGTGTTGACGGTGTCATTGCGGTAACCCGGGATCGGGAAGTCATAGGCCAGGGCCATCACCTCGTCGCAGTCGACCCAGGAGTGGCGCACCGTGCCGTCACGGTCGGTGAATTCAACCACCCGCCCGCCAAACTTGACCGGGTGCAGGTGTTCCTGGCGGTCGAACTCCCAGGGGTTGGGATAGCGCAGCCAGTTGTCCGGCACCTCGACCTGGGCGCCGTCGGCGATCTTCTGATAGAACATGCCGTATTCGTAGCGGATGCCGTAGCCATAGGCCGGCAGCTGCATGGTGGCCAGCGAATCGAGAAAACAGGCCGCCAGCCGCCCCAGGCCGCCGTTACCAAGGCCAGCATCCCACTCCATTTCCTGCAATTCGGCAATATCCAGCCCCAACTCCTTGAGTACGGTATCCCATTCTTCCCGTAGTCCCAGGTTGATCAGGGCGTTATTGAGGGTGCGCCCCATCAGAAATTCCATTGAGAGGTAATAGACCCGTTTGGCGTCATTGCGGTAGTAGGCCTGCTGGGTATCCAGCCAGCGTTCGGCCAGCAGGTCACGCACGGCATAGGCCAGGGCCATGTACAGATCAGGCTTGGTGGCGGAATACTTGTCCTTTACCAGGGTGTGGTGCAGGTGGTAGAGGAATGACCGCCGCAGCTCATCGGTGGTGGGGGGCGTGCAGGGCTGTTGTTGGGGCTGATTGGGGAGCATGGGATAACCTTTGCCGGGCTAAGTTGGTGTCAGTGGCCTTGAAGTATACTGGCAAACCGGGAGGGCTTCAAGTAAAGCGCCTTAAAAAGAATGGTGCCGGACGTGTGACGGTCCGCTGTGTCTCATGGCGCAGGTTGGTGGCATCGCGGTTGACACCCCTGGCTTGGTTGTATTAAAGTAATTTTCTTTAATTGCCAGGCAACCGCTTGATTTGACAGCGGCAAACTAATTTTTGGCTTTTGGGAGCGGCTTATGCGGAGTGATATGATCAAGAAAGGCCTGGAGCGGACACCGCACCGGGCATTACTCAAGGCCACCGGGATACCGCAGAGCCAGATGGATCGGCCGTTCATCGGCGTGGCCACCAGCTTTACCGATCTGATCCCCGGCCATGTGGGCATGCGGGATCTGGAGCGCTTTATCGAAAAGGGCATCCACAGTGGCGGCGGTTATGCCCAGTTTTTTGGTATTCCCGGTGTCTGTGACGGTATTGCCATGGGCCACAAGGGGATGCACTACTCCCTGCCGACCCGTGAGCTGATTGCCGATATGGTGGAGTCGGTGGCTGAGGCCCATCGCTTGGACGGTCTGGTGCTGTTGACCAACTGCGACAAGATCACCCCCGGCATGCTGATGGCTGCCGCCCGCCTCAATATCCCCTGTATCATCGTGACCGCCGGTCCGATGATGAGCGGGAGAGGGCGGGAGGGGCGGGCCTATTCCTTTGTGACCGACACCTTTGAGGCCATGGCCCGCTATAAGGCCGGGGTGATCGATGCCAAGGAGCTGCAGGTCTGCGAGGACAACGCCTGCCCCGGTATGGGTTCCTGCCAGGGCCTGTTTACCGCCAACACCATGGCGATCCTGACCGAGACGCTGGGGATGAGTCTGCCCCGTTGCGGCACCGCCCTGGCGGTATCGGCCATGAAGCGGCGGATCGCCTTTGCCTCCGGTGAGAAGATCGTTGAGCTGGTGCACAACGATGTCAAGCCCCGCGATATCATGACTCGGGCGGCCTTTGAGAATGCCATCCGGGTTGATCTGGCCCTGGGCGGCTCCTCCAATACCGTGCTGCACCTACTGGCCATTGCCCGCGAGGCTGGTGTGGAACTGCCGTTGGAGACCTTCGATGTCCTGGCTAAGGAGACCCCGCAGCTGGCCTCCATGAATCCGGCCGGTGAGCATTTCATGGAAGACCTGGATATTGCCGGCGGCGTCAGCGGTGTGCTGAAGCAACTGGGGGACAAGATCAATGACACCCAGACCCTGTTCGGCCTGACCACCCACCAGCTGGCCGCCAGCATCGAGAATGTCGATGAAACCGTCATCCGTCCCCTGACCAACCCGGTCAAGAAAGAGGGCGGCATCGCGGTGCTGTTCGGCTCCATCGCCCCCAAGGGCGCGGTGGTCAAGCAGTCCGGCGTCTCGGACAAGATGATGCTCTTTGAGGGCAACGCCCGCTGCTTTGATTCGGAAGAACTGGCCATGGCCGCCCTGATGGAGGGCAAGGTGACATCGGGCGATGTGGTGGTGATCCGCTATGAAGGCCCCAAGGGTGGCCCCGGTATGCGCGAAATGCTGGCCCCCACCGCCGCCATTATGGGGTTGGGACTGGGCGATTCGGTGGCCCTGATCACCGACGGCCGTTTCTCCGGAGGCACCCGTGGTCCCTGCATCGGCCATATCTCGCCCGAGGCGGCCGAAGGCGGTCCGATCGCCCTGGTGCAGGACGGCGATCGGATCCTGCTGGACATCCCGAACCGTAAGCTGGACCTGTTGGTGGATGAGGCCACCCTGGTTGCCCGTAAGGCAGCCTGGAAAGCCCCGGAGCCCAAGATAAAGACCGGCTGGCTGGCACGTTATGCCAAGGTGGTGACATCCGCCTATACTGGCGCAGTGACAACTGCGGACTAACTACTAACTCGAACGGAGGTATCCTGCCATGAAAAAGCTACTGGCCCTGTGTGCTGCTTTGCTTATGGCCCTGACTGTCGCAGCCTGCACCACCGATGAGCAGGCTCTGCGTGATTCCAGCTCGCTGTTGCTGTCGGCCCGTGAGGTCAAGGATGTCTTTGTCAGCAATACGGTTACCTCTGCCGATGGCAAGGTCTATTACTTTGACCGCAGCGGTGTGGTGGTGGGTAAGGGTGCCTACGGCGATAAGATTAAGGCCAACTGGAACATCACTCCCGAGGGGCAGCTCTGCTTCAGCAACTGGAATAGCAGCTATGCCCCCAGCGCCTGCTACAAGGTCTTTTTCGACAACGTCAGCCAGCAGCGCAAGCTGGTGGATGCCAACGGCGACGTGCAATACACGGTCATTAACATCCTGACCGGCAACCCTAACAATTTCTAAACTGATCGAGGTTTTCGTATGAAAATGAATGGCGCGCGTATCCTCCTTGAATCCCTGAAGCGCGAGGGAGTTGATCTGGTGTTCGGCTACCCCGGCGGCACCGTGATCAATATCTATGATGAACTGATGAATGTGCGGGAGATCCGGCATATCCTGCCCCGCCATGAGCAGGGCGGCACCCATGCCGCCGACGGCTACGCCCGGGCCACCGGCAAGGTGGGGGTGGCCATTGCCACCTCAGGCCCCGGCGCCACCAACACCGTGACCGGCATCGCCACGGCCTACATGGATTCGATCCCGATGGTGATCATCTCCGGCCAGGTGCCCACTCCGCTGATCGGCAACGACGCCTTTCAGGAAGTGGACATGATCGGCATCACCCGGCCGATCACCAAGCACAGCTTCCTGGTGCGCAACCCCAAGGATATCCCGACCATTGTCCGCAAGGCGTTCTATATCGCCCGTTCCGGCCGTCCCGGTCCGGTGCTGATCGACTTCCCCAAGGATGTCCAGATCGCCCAGGCCGAGTTCAAGTGGCCGGAGAGTGTGGACATCCGTGGTTACAAGCCTAACCTGGGTGGGCATCCGCGCCAGGTGGAGAAGGCGATCTCGATGATGCTGGCTGCCCGCCGCCCGGTGATGTACGTCGGCGGTGGCGTGATCCTGGCCAATGCGGCCGATGAGTTGACCGCCCTGGCCCGTCGGTTGCAGTTCCCGGTGACCACCACCCTGATGGGGCTAGGTTCCTTCCCGGAAAACGATCCGTTGGCCCTGAAGATGTTGGGGATGCACGGCGCCTATGCCGCCAACATGGCCATGACCCATTCCGACCTGATTGTGGCGGTGGGTGCCCGCTTTGACGACCGGGTAACCGGCAAGATCGCCACCTTCGCGCCCCATGCCAAGATCATCCATATCGACGTCGATCCCACCTCGATCCGTAAGAACGTGCGGGTGGATCTGCCGATCGTGGGCGATACGAAAGATGTGCTGGCCAAGATGCTGGCCGAGCTGGACAAGCAGGCTCCGGGCATCAAGGCTCTGCTGAAGAATCTGGCCGCCTGGCATGAGGACATCAGCGGCTGGAAAGAGAAACATCCGATCTCCTACAAGCAGAGCACCAGCGTGATCAAACCGCAGTACGTGATCCAGAAACTGCGTGAACTCTCCAACGACGATGCCATCATGGCCACCGACGTGGGCCAGCATCAGATGTGGGCTGCCCAGTTTTTCGAATTCCACCATGCCCGCACCCTGCTGACTTCGGGTGGTCTGGGTACGATGGGCTTCGGTCTGCCGGCTGCCATGGGGGCCCAGGCTGCCTTCCCCAAACGCCAGGTAATCTGCGTCTGCGGCGACGGTGGTGTGCAGATGAACATTCAGGAGCTGGCCACCATGGTCCAGAACCGTCTGCCGGTCAAGATCGTGATCCTCAACAACAACTTCCTGGGGATGGTCCGTCAGTGGCAGGAGCTGTTCTTCGACAAGCGTTACTCACAGACCTGCATGGAGTTGCCGATCGACTTCGTCAAGCTGGCCGAGGCCTATGGCGCCAAAGGCCTACGGACCGAAAAGCCGGCTGAGGTTGAGCAGGTGATCAAGGAGGCCCTGGCCCACAACGGTCCGGTGGTGATGGAATTCAAGATCGCCCGTGAGGAGAAGGTGTTGCCGATGGTTCCGGCCGGTGCATCCCTGAATGAAATGGTTCTGAACGCCTAGTGTAGCGGAGGAAATGAAGCTCATGCACCATAGTCATACCATATCAGTGCTGGTGGAAAACGAGTTTGGGGTGCTGGCCCGGGTTTCCGGCCTCTTTTCGGGACGGGGGTTCAATATTGACTCCCTGACCGTGGCCCCCACCAATGAAGAGGGGCTTTCCCGGGTGACCATCGTCACGCGGGGCGATGACAATATCCTGGAGCAGATCACCAAACAGCTCAACAAGCTGGTGGATGTGATCAAGGTAATCGACTTTAGCGACGGCAGCGCCATCGAGCGTGAGATGGCCCTGATCAAGGTCACGGCCGAGGACGAGAGTCGGGCCGAGGTGCTGCGGATCGTGGATATCTTCCGGGCCAAGATCATCGATGTTACGCCCAAGTCCTACACCATCGAGGCCACCGGCGCGCCGATCAAGATCGATGCTATTATGGAGTTGTTGCGTCCGCTGGGGCTCAAGGAGCTGGTGCGGACCGGGGCGGTTGCCATCGGCCGTGGCGCAAAAGGTTGGAAGGGGTAGGATTCCTCTCGCTCAGGACGTTACGTGTAAGGCCGCCTGTGTGTCGAGCACAGGCGGCCTTTGACATTAGTGATCAGCCTGCTGCTGTTGTTAACGAGGATGGCATGAAGCTGAACAGGATGCGGCGATATGGCCTGCTGTTGGCCTTGGGTGTGCTGATGAGTGGCTGTTCACTGCTCAATCTGCGCCCGGATGAAGGCGCTTGGCAGGGGGACCCGGTGATGATCGGCACGGTGGGGGAAACGCGGTATCAGCTCAAAGATCTGACCTTCCGCCCCAGCCGCTGGATATGTGACGTTGATGCCTATCGAGCCGGATTCAGGAATGCCCTGGTGGACCGCTGGGACACCAATGCCATGCTGGACCGGCTGCCGAAGCGTTTCTACCTCGATGTGCCGCCACGTGATGTACGCAGCTTTCTCGTTGCTTCATCCGATCGTCAATGCGTGCTGGAGAGTATCGTGGTTGGCGAGGCCGACGGTGACCGTGCCGGCAAGTGGTTGTATCGAGAGTTTTTACAGCGACTTAATGGTCAATAGTTGTTGTTCTGCCAGGTGGCTGACTCGTGCCCTCTGTTCCGGGTGCAAAACAGCTATCTGATTGACAAGGGTATGGAAACATAGTATTTATTTCGCTCATTTTGTCGTAGATTCATTACCGGTTTTCCGGATATTTTGAGGAGGATGTAACAGCCATGAATGTGTATTACGATCGGGATTGTGATCTTGCATTGATTAAATCCAAGAAGGTAACCATTGTCGGTTACGGTTCCCAGGGCCATGCCCACGCCTGCAACCTGAAGGATTCCGGCGTTGATGTGACGGTTGCGTTGCGCGAAGGTTCCGCCTCCGCCGTCAAGGCCCAGAACGCCGGCCTCAAAGTGGCAAGCGTCGCCGAGGCTGTGGCTTCGGCTGACGTGGTGATGATCCTGACCCCGGATGAGTTCCAGTCGCAGCTGTACCGCAACGAGATCGAGCCCAAGCTGAAAAAGGGCGCCACCCTGGCCTTTGCCCATGGTTTTGCCATCCATTACAACCAGATCGTGCCGCGGGCCGACCTGGACGTGATCATGATCGCTCCCAAGGCTCCGGGCCACACGGTGCGCTCCGAGTTTGTCAAGGGCGGCGGCATCCCTGACCTGATCGCCATATTCCAGGACGCCTCCGGCAAGGCCCGCGAAGTAGCCCTGTCCTACGCCAGTGCCATCGGCGGCGGTCGCACCGGTATCATCGAGACCACCTTCAAGGACGAGACCGAGACCGACCTGTTCGGTGAGCAGGCCGTGTTGTGCGGCGGCGCGGTGGAGCTGGTCAAGGCCGGCTTCGAGACCCTGGTTGAGGCCGGTTACGCCCCGGAGATGGCCTACTTCGAGTGTCTGCACGAACTGAAGCTGATCGTCGACCTGATGTATGAAGGCGGCATCGCCAACATGAACTACTCCATCTCCAACAACGCCGAGTACGGCGAGTATGTCACCGGCCCCCGGGTGATTAACGACCAGAGCCGTGCAGCCATGAAGGAGTGCCTGAACAACATCCAGAATGGCGAGTACGCCAAGCGTTTCATTCTGGAGGGGATGTCCAACTATCCCGAGATGACGGCCCGTCGTCGCCTGAACGCTGCCCACCCGATCGAGCAGGTCGGTGAAAAACTGCGTTCCATGATGCCCTGGATCCAGAAAATCGTTGATAAGTCAAAGAACTAATCAGCCTTGTTGTTGAGTTCGAACCCCGCTCTTTTGGGAGCGGGGTTTTCTACATTCTACAGAATTTATCTGTAACTGGTATGCCATGCGCCCATCCAATGCCTTGATTACCCCCGAAGGATACCCGTTTATCGCCTATAGCGGCGGTCTGTTCCTGTTTCTGAGTGTCGGCGCCCTGCTGCTGCACTCGGTGGCCCTGGCCGTGCCGGCAGTGATTACCTTTGCGCTGTTGCTATTCATTATCTCCTTTTTCCGTAACCCAGAACGGCAACCGCCGGCGGATAGCAGTCTGGTGGTGGCTCCGGCCGACGGTACCGTGGTCTACGTGGGGCCGGCACATCAGGAGCATCTGGGCGATTGTCTCAAGATCAGCATCTTCATGTCGGTCTTCAACGTGCATGTCAATCGCGCTCCGGTGACCGGCACCGTGGTGGAACATTTTTACAAGCAGGGCAGGTTTTACGATGCCCGCCATGCCAAGGCCTCCTCTGAAAACGAGCAGTGTGGCCTGGTGATGGAGACCGCAAGCGGCGTGAAGGTGGCCTTTGTGCAGATCGCTGGTCTGATAGCACGACGGATACTGTGCTATGTGGAACCAGGGGATCGGCTGGAGCGTGCTGAGCGTTACGGTATGATCCGTTTTGGTTCCCGGGTGGATGTCTATCTGCCGACCATGTGTGAGCCGATGGTGGCGGTGGGGCAGACTACCACTGCCGGCGTCACTGCGCTGACCAAGCTTTCGTGAGCCGTAGCAAGGAGCAAGCGTCTATGGAACCAGCTGAAGAAACGGTAGTCACCGTCAAGGCACGACAGGAAAACATCAGGCGTGGCATCTATATCCTGCCCAACCTGATCACAGCCGGCAGCCTGTTTGCGGGGTTCTACAGCATGATCGAGACCTTGAGCGGCAACTATGGTTCCGCTGCGGTCTGGATCTTCATCTCGGCCATCTGCGATGGTCTGGATGGCAAGGTGGCCCGTCTGACCGGCACCACCAGCCAGTTTGGGGTGGAGTTTGATTCCCTGGCCGACCTGGTGGCCTTCGGTGTGACGCCGGGCCTGATGATGTATGCCTGGGCGTTGAAGCCCTTTGGCCGTCTCGGCTGGCTGGCGGCCTTTCTGTTTGTAGTCTGTGGGGCCCTGCGGCTGGCCCGATTCAACGTCCAGGTTGAAACGGTTGAAAGCAAGCGCTTTGTGGGGTTGCCGATTCCGGCTGCAGCCAGCATGGTGGCCTCCACCGTGCTGCTATTCAACCATTTCGGCTGGCCCAGTTCCTATAAGCGGCTGGCCATCCTGGCCCTGATCTATCTGCTGGCCTTCCTGATGGTCTCCAGCGTCAAGTATTACTCCTTTAAAGACCCTGAGCTGATCAAGCGGCAGCCGTTCGGTTTTCTGGTGTTGGCGGTGGTGCTGCTGATCATTGTGGCTGCTGAACCGGCCGTGATGGTGTTCGTGATCATGCTCTGTTACGTGCTGTCAGGGCCGATCGGTTTTTTTGTTGGCCTGCCGCGCCGGATGCGGCTTGAAAAGGCGATGCACAAGGGGCATGAGGAGCAGACTCATTCCAGCTGATGGATGGTTGCCCTGATCTGCTGCGGTGTGAGCTCAAGAATGCCGTAGGAGAGGAAGGGGGCGCGGCCCCACAGGGTACCCGGGTTAAAGAGCTGTATGCCGTCGCGCTGCTCAGACAACGCCAGATGGGTATGGCCAAACAGGATCACGTCGGCGTCATGTTGCTTGCCGTAACTCAACAGCTGTTCAAGCCCGCTTTTGACCAGATAACGGTCGCCATGGGTAATCAGGATTCGCCGGTCGGCCAGGGTGATCAGGAGCTCGCGCGGCGCGCTGGAGCCATGATCACAGTTGCCGGCCACCCGCAGCACCGTTTCACCAAGGGTTTCCTCAAGGAGTTGAGCGTCCAGCTCTCCATCGCCGGTATGGATGATGACATCGACGGGGCCAGCCTGCTGGTGGGCTCTGAATAGCATGCCGTCATTACCGTGACTGTCTGAAACTACCAGAATACGCATTCCCTTTCCTTTCGTAGTGATGGTTCTATCCGGAGGCAGCATACATGTCCGCCAAAAAAATTCTGCTGATCATAGTCGGCCTTTTTGCTGCACTGCTGCTGATGCTGGTCAGTGCAGTCATGCTGGGCCGTCTGCTCCTGAAGAGTGATGATTCCGACTTCCCCCGAGGCCAGGGGATTGGCCTGGTAGAGATCAAGGGGATGATCGTTGATCCCAGTGAGCCGGTACGCCAGTTGCGCTACTTCCTGAAAAAGGACAACGTCAAGGCGGTGGTGCTGCGGGTGGATTCACCGGGTGGCGTTGTTGGACCATCGCAGGAAATCTATCAGGAGGTCAAGCGGCTGGCAGCCAAAAAGAAGGTGGTGGTCTCCATGGGTAGCCTGGCTGCCTCCGGCGGCTACTATGTTGCCGCTCCGGCCACCGTAATCTACGCCAATCCGGGTACCATCACCGCCAGCATCGGTGTGCTGATCAAATTTTCAAACATTGAAGGGCTGCTGGGCAAGGTTGGCATCAAGTCAGCCACCATCAAGACCGGCACCTTCAAGGATGCCGGATCGCCGGACCGGCCGCTGTCCGCTGAAGACCGCGCCATGTTTCAGGCGGTGATCGACAGCACCCACGAGCAGTTTGTGCGTGCCGTGGCCGAGGGCCGCAAGCTGCCGGTTGAGGAGGTGCGTCAGCTTGCCGATGGCCGGATTCTCTCCGGCGAGCAGGCCAAGGCGGTCAAGCTGGTGGACAGGCTGGGGAACCTGCAGGATGCCGTCGAAGAGGCCGGACGACTGGCCGGTATCAGTGGTGAGCCTGAAATACTCCTGCCCCCCAAGAAAAAGGTCAACTACCTTGACCTGCTGGTTGAAGGGGCCGAGCAACGATTCGACGGCGTGTTGAACAAGGCGCTTGGACGCGGCCTGCAGGTGACCTACGAGTAGGATCATCTGCTTCCGGGTTATCTGCGTTTTTGTAGCCGGTGATGGGCATCCAGCAGGATCTTTTCGGTGGTTTCCCAGTTGATGCAGGCATCGGTGATGGATACACCGTATTTCAGCTGGTTCTGATCGGCGCAGATCTTCTGGTTGCCTTCCTCCAGGCAACTTTCAATCATCAGGCCGGAAATGGAGCGGTTGCCGGCCACCACCTGTGAGATGACCGCTTCCAGCACCTCGGGTTGACGTCGGTAGTCCTTGTTGGAGTTGCCATGGCTGCAATCCACCATGACGGTGGCCGGCAGGCCGTTTTTGGCAAGTATCTCTTCGGTATGGAGGATATCCTCTGGGTGATAGTTCGGTTTGCGTGAACCGCCCCGCAGCACGATATGCACATCGGGATTGCCGGCGGTCTGGATGATCGATGTCCTGCCCTCGCGGTTGATACCCAGGAAGCTGTGGGAGGCCCGGGCAGCAATCATGGCGTCGATGGCGATCTGCAGGTTGCCGTCGGTGCCGTTTTTGAAGCCGATCGGGAAGGAAAGACCGCTGGCCAGTTCCCGGTGAGTCTGCGATTCGGTGGTGCGGGCGCCGATGGCCCCCCACGAGATCAGGTCAGCTACATATTCGGGGGTGATCGGGTCCAGCATCTCGTTGGCCACCGGGATGTTGAGTTCAGTGATCTTGCAGAGCAGGCTACGGGCGATGCCCAGCCCTTTTGAGATCAGGTGGCTGCCGTCCATGTCCGGATCATTGATCAGACCTTTCCAGCCAACCGTGGTGCGGGGCTTTTCAAAATAGACCCGCATCACCAGTAGCAACTGGTCATCGACCCGGCGGGAGAGGGCGGCCAGGCGTTGAGCGTACTCAAGGGCCATGGCCGGGTCATGGATTGAGCAAGGGCCCACCACCACCATCAGCCGGCGATCGCTGCGTTGAATGATCTCCTTGATCCGCTCCCGGCTGCGGGAGACGAACTCGCGCGAGCTGTCCGACATCGGAAAGACCTGGCGCAGGTCGGCCGGTGCGATAATCGGGGTAATGCTGGTGACTTTCAGGTTGTTGGTCTTGATCATGGGTACGGGCCTCACAGGCAAAGGTAGTGCTTGATTGGGCAGTTGTACTGGATGGGGGCGGGCATTGTCAAATTCAAACGGGTTTCGTGGGACCAAACGAGCCGTCTTCATCGATCGTGACGGCACGTTGAATGTTGAAAAAGACTATCTGTACCGAGTTGATGACTGTGTGCTGATCCCCGGTGCTGTGGACGCCGTCCGGCGGCTGAATGAGGCCGGCTGGCTGGTGGTGGTGGTGACCAACCAGTCCGGTGTGGCCCGTGGCTACTACGGCGAGCAGGAGGTGGCAGTACTGCATCGATATATGGCTGACGAGCTGGCTCGTGGTGGTGGTCAGGTGGCCGGTTGGTATTTCTGCCCCCACCATCCGGCAGGCCAGGAGCCGTACAACCGGCAGTGCGATTGCCGCAAGCCGTTGCCGGGCATGCTGCTGCAGGCGGCGCGTGAACTGGAGATCGACCTGTCCCGATCATGGATGGTGGGTGACAAGCTGGTTGATATCCAGGCCGGGCAGGCGGCCGGCTGTCGAGCTGTGCTGGTGCGTACCGGCTATGGCCAGCAGGAATCGGCCGGGTTGCCCGACGGGGTGCCGGTTTGTGACGATCTGGCTGCTGCGGTGGAGCTGATTCTGGCGGTTTGACACTGCTTGGCAGGTTGTGTTACTGCACGTAAGCTTTAATCCTCTCAGTTAAGAAGGGAAGCGTAGCATGTCTCCGATACGTAAAGGGATCGTGCTGGCCGGCGGCGCCGGCAGCCGGTTGTACCCGCTGACGCTGGTGGCCAGTAAGCAGCTGCAGCCAGTCTATGACAAGCCGATGATCTATTATCCCCTGGCCACCCTGATGGCGGCCGGCATTCGGGATATTCTGCTGATCTCAACGCCACACGACACCCCCCGTTTTCAGGCCTTGCTGGGGGATGGTTCCCGCTGGGGGATCAATCTCAGCTATGCGGTGCAGCCGGAGCCGAAAGGGATTGCCCAGGCGTTCCTGATCGGCGAGCAGTTCATCAACCGTGAGCCGGTCTGTCTGATCCTCGGTGACAATATCTTTTACGGCAAGATGCACCTGGATCGGATGGTGGAGGAGTTCCAGGGAGGAGCACGGGTGTTCGGTTACTACGTGCACGACCCTGAACGCTACGGTGTGGTGGAGTTTGATCCTGCTGGCCGGGTGCTTTCGATCGAAGAAAAGCCCACGGTCCCCAAGTCCAGCTATGCGGTGCCGGGGTTGTACCTGTATGACGGCTCGGTAGTCGATGTAACGCGTGGCATTACGCCGTCACCCCGCGGTGAACTGGAAATCACCGATGTGAACCTGGCCTATCTGAAGCGGGGTGAGTTGCTGGTGGAGCGCCTGGGACGGGGCATCGCCTGGCTTGACACCGGCACGCACAAGTCGCTGCTTGAGGCCAGCAACTTTATCGAAACCCTGGAGGCACGGCAGGGGCTCAAGATTGCCTGTCTGGAAGAGATCGCCCTGCATCGCGGGTTCATCGATTGCACCGCCATGGAAGCAGTTATTGCCGCAACACCGGCTTCGTCGTACCGCGAGTATCTGCAGCGGGTGATGCATGAGGCTCGCTGCGGCATGCCGGGAACACGATCCTGATCTGAGATACTAATGTTTGATCTGCTGCGTAAATATCTGTTGTCACTGCTGGTCACCATCGGGTTGTTGGTGGCCCTGATCATCTATTCGCTCAATTTGCCTGATGCCAGGGAGGCCAATTGGGTGGAACGGGCCGTTGGCAGTATCCTGAGTCCGGTCCTGGGGCCGGTAAAGTGGCTGGGGACGCTACCGGATCGCATCTGGCATGACTACCTTAACCTGGTGCAGGTGCGGCGCGAAAACATGAAGCTGCGTGAGGATATCAAGACCCTCAACCAGTCACTGGTTGCGGCCGGTGAACTGCTGCAGGAACATGAGCGCTTGAAGCGGTTGCTGGAGATGCGCAAAACGGTTCACGAACCGACGGTGGCGGCAGCCGTGATCGGCGAAGATGTAGCCCCCTGGTTTCGTACCTTGACCATTGATCAGGGGTCATCCAGCGGTATCAGCGACGGCATGCCGGTGTTGGCCGCCGGCGGCGTGGTGGGGCAGACCATCAAGGTTACCCCCAACAGCAGTCGGGTGCTGTTACTCACCGATCACGCCAGCGGTATCGCCGGCATTATCCAGCGTTCTCGAGCCCGTGGCGTGGTGAAGGGCAAAGGCGAAGCGGTCTGTTCCCTTGAGTTCACCATGCGTGAAGAGGATGTCACCGTTGGTGATCTGGTGGTGACTTCCGGCGTGGGCGGTGTCTTTGCCAAAGGGCTGCCGATCGGTACGGTGACCATGGTCAAGAAGGGTCAGTACGGCATTTTTCAGTCGGTTGCCATCAAACCAGCAGTGTCAACAGCACACCTGGAAGAGGTGCTGGTGGTGCTGCGTGCCCCCCGGGAGTAACAGAAACCGATGCGTGCCTTCCTGAAAGCGTTGTGCATAGTGGTCGCGGTGGTGGCGTTCCAGTCGGCTGTCTTGCCCCATTACCTCGAACCAGCCTTTAAGCCTGACTTGTTACTGGTGCTGATGGTATTTCTGGCACTACGCGCAGAAACCAGTGTCAGCCTGCCGGCAGCCTATGGTCTTGGCCTGCTGAAGGATTGTCTGAGCGGCATCTACCTGGGGCTGAACGCCTTTTCTTTTTTGGTGGTCTATCTGGTACTCAAGTCGGTGTCAGAACGTCTGAATGTGCAGAGCTGCCTGTTGTTTGTGCTGACGGTCTCTGCGGCAACCGCTGCTTCTGCTGCCATTAATCTACTGCTACTGCTGGTATTCTCTCAAACACCGACCTTGTTTGCCGCCCTGCTGAACCAGTTGTTGCCGCATCTGCTGGTAAACGCCTTTGTGGCCTCGCTGGTGGCGGCAGTTCCCGGCTGTGGTTCTTTGCGGACATCCCCATGATCAAGCAGCAGCGTTATGTCCGTGAGATGGCCCATCCCAAGCAGCGGACTGTTCCGTTGGCCTTCGGGGTGGTGCTTATCTTTTCGCTGCTGATTCTGCGACTTTGGTATCTGCAGATTTTGTATGCTGAAGATTACCGGGCCCTTTCCGAAAACAACCGTCTCCGTTTTTTGCCGGTGCCGGCCTCACGCGGAGCCCTGATGGACCGCAATAAGTCGATACTGGTCAGTAATCGTCCTTCTTTCAGTCTGGCGCTGATACCGCAGGAAATCACGGATGTTGAAGCGATGTTGGACCGTTTGTCTACGCTGTTGGGGCTTGATCGTACCGAGTTGGGGGAGCGTTGGCAAAAGGCCAAGGGACGTGCTCGCTACTACCCGGTGGTGGTTGCTACCCAGATCACGCGCGAGCAAGTTGAAATAGTGGAAGAAAACAGGATGCGCCTGGCCGGGGTTGAGATCACCATGAAGCCGGTGCGCGAATACCATTACAAGCAGTCGGCAGCTCACTTGCTGGGGTATATCGCCGAGATATCGGAAAAGGAGCTGGATGACGCCGCATATCAGGATTACAACCCTGGTGATTATGTCGGCAAGAACGGTATTGAAAAAGCCTGGGAGCATGAGTTGCATGGTGAGGATGGCGGCCGGCAACTGGAGGTGGATTCCCGGGGACGTGTGCTGCGGGTGCTGCATGAAAGCCAACCGACCGTCGGCAATAGCCTGGTGTTGACCATCGACCAGCGGCTGCAACAGGCGGCAGAACGGGCCTTCGGCAGCCAGGCCGGCGCAGCGGTGGTGATGAACGTCACCAACGGTGAAGTGCTGGCCTTTGTCAGTAGCCCAACCTTTGATCCGGCTCTGTTTGCCGGCAAGATACCGACCGATGTCTGGGAGTCCTATCTGAAGGACAAACGTCATCCGTTACAGAACAAGGCCTTGTCCGGCCAGTATCCACCAGGCTCAACCTTCAAGATGATCACTGCCTTGGCTGGGCTTGAGACCGGTCTGGTCAACGAGTCGAGTAGCGTGTATTGCGATGGCACCTATAAGCTGGGCAGCGGCAAATTTCGTTGTTGGAGCCGTACGGGCCATGGTTCGGTTAATCTGCGCCGCTCACTCAAGGAATCCTGCGATGTGTATTACTATCAGCTGGGGGAACGGCTTGGCATTGATCGCCTGGCAGAGATGTGTCGTCGTTTCAAGTTGGGTGACACGCTGGGTATTGGTTTGGCCGGTGAAAAGAAAGGTCTAATACCGACCACCGAGTGGAAACTGAAGCGTTTCGGCAGGCGGTGGGTTCCCGGTGATACGCCGCCGGCTGCCATTGGTCAGGGCTACGTGCTGATGACGCCGATTCAGCTGGTTTCCATGGTGGCTACCGTGGCCAACGAGGGCACGGTTTTTAGGCCGCATCTGGTGAAGCAGATGGTGGATGCCGATGGCAAGGTGTTGAGAGAGTTTGCCCCCGAGGTACTGGCTCAGGTTGGTGTCAGTGCGGCTCATTTCAAAAAGGTCAAGCAGGGGCTGTATGCGGTGGTCAACGATGCAGGGGGCACCGGCGCAGCGGCTCAGCTGGCTGATGTCAGGGTGGCCGGCAAGACCGGAACCTCGCAGGTAGTTAAGCTGGGCGAAGACCGCAAGCGTCGGCTGGCATATGAGTATCAGGACCACGCCCTGTTTACCGCCTTTGCCCCCTACGATAAGCCTGAGGTGGCGGTGGCGGTAGTGGTTGAACATGGCGGTGGCGGTGGCGCAGTGGCTGCGCCGATAGCCGGTCAGATTCTGCGGGTCTGGTTTGACCTGAAGAAGCCGGTGGTGCCGCGGAAGGAACCAACAGAAGATAAACAGGCAGATGAACAGCCGGCTGCTGTCAAGCCATCGCCCGAACAACCAGAGCAGCCTGTTGATGAGGTAAAAGCTGATGATTGACCGCCGTCTGGTGAGCAACTTTGACTGGACCCTGCTGGGGATTGTGATGATCATCTGTCTGCTGGGGGTTTTGAATATCTACAGCGCGTCAGCTCCTTACAAGCTGGTGGGAGCGCCCTATTATTTCAAACAGTTGAACTGGATGTTCTTCGGCCTGATCATCTCACTGGTGGTCTGCAGTGTTGACTATCACATTTTTGAGGATTTTGCCTATTGGCTCTACGGTGGTGTGGTTGTTCTGCTGCTGGCGGTCCTGCTGGTGGGCAAGAAGAGCCTGGGGGCAACCCGCTGGCTGGACTTGGGACTGTTTACCATTCAGCCCTCTGAGTTGATGAAGATCGGCATTATTCTAACCTTTGCCCGTTTTTTCAATAATTACCACGCGGTGGGTGGCTTGACGGTCAAGGATATGTTTTTTCCGCTTGCTCTGTTGGGGGTGCCGGCAGCCTTGATCATGAAACAACCGGATCTCGGCACCGCTTCGCTGGTTGTGTTGATCGCCTTTTCAATGGCCTTTTTCATCGGCTTCCGCTGGTCGACCCTGCTGACCTTCGTGGTGGTCACGGTGCCTCTTGCCTGGCTGACCTGGAGCTTCTACATGAAGCCGTACCAGAAGAGCCGGGTGCTTGATTTTATCAATCCGGAACGTGCGCGCCTGGGTAGCGGGTATCACATCATACAGAGCAAGATCGCCGTCGGGTCGGGCGGATTGCTGGGCAAGGGCTATGTCAAGGGCACCCAGGCCCAACTGCGCTTTCTGCCGGAACAGCACACCGACTTCGCCTTTTCAGTCTTTGCAGAAGAGTGGGGGTTTGTCGGCACTCTGGTACTGATTTTGCTTTATCTGGGATTGATCATGTGGGGGTTGACCATTGCGAGGAGTTGCAATGATCGTCTGGGTGCCCTGCTGGCGGTGGGGGTAACGGCCATGTTGTTTTGGCATACGGTGATCAATGTCGGCATGGTGATCGGGCTGTTCCCGGTAGTGGGGGTGCCACTGCCCTTTTTCTCCTACGGCGGTACCTCGATGATCACCTCCATGGTCGGGGTGGGTATACTGCAGAACATCAGTATGCGTAAGTTTATGTTCTGATTTGCGGTAACCGTTACCCGAAAAGATACGTTGACTTTTGATCGAATTAAATGATAGTTCTATATCAATTGTTGCATGTTCTTCGGCCACTTCACGCCACCCAACAACCGGGGTTTTACCCCTCATTCAGAAAGGAGTTATCCGTACTATGAAGAAACTCGTATCCGTTATCTCCGCTGTTGTTGTGCTTACCGTAGCTTCCCTGTCCTTCGCGGCCGCCATCAAGGGTCCCGTGAGCAAGATCACTAAAAATGCTGACGGTTCCTACACCGTCGTCGTGAAGGATAACGCATCCGGCAAGGCTGTTGAGATGCAGGTAAGTGATGAAATGACCGTCAACAAGCTGAACAGCAAGAAGATCGTTGTCGATGACGACGTGAAAGTGAAGTACGACGAGAAGGACGGCAAGAACATCAGCACCAAGATGCTTAAGGCTGCTGGCTGCTAATCAGTTCTGCTGTCTATGGTTTCATGCAGCGTACCCAGAAACGGGTACGCTGCTTTTTTTTGTCCTATCACCATGACCTCGTCAAGGTTGTGCGCTGTGGCTGCCATAAATACCCTTTTACGGTTGAGCGATAGCAGCTTTCGTGGTATCTTGCGCTGGTTTTTACTTCAGAATGGAGATGCAGATGATCAGTTCACTCGTCAAGATGGTGATTGGCAGCAAAAACGAGCGTGAGCTCAAGCGGTTGTGGCCGATCGTTGCAAAGATAAACGGGATGGAACCGGCCGTGCAGGCTTTATCTGATGACCAGCTGCGTGAAAAGACCGCTGAGTTTAAGCAGCGCTACCAACAGGGCGAATCATTGGACGCCTTACTGCCCGAGGCTTTTGCTGTCTGTCGTGAGGCCAGCCGGCGGGTACTGGGGATGCGTCATTTTGATGTGCAGATGATTGGCGGCATGGTGCTGCATGCCGGCAAGATCGCCGAGATGAAGACCGGTGAGGGCAAGACCCTGGTGGCCACCCTGGCGGCCTATCTGAATGCCATCAGCGGCGAAGGGGTGCATGTTGTCACGGTAAACGATTATCTGGCCAGGCGTGACTCGGACTGGATGGGGCGGTTGTACCGTTTTCTGGGACTCACTGTGGGGGTTATCGTCCACGGACTGAATGATGAGCAACGTCGTGAGAACTATGCCGCCGACATCACCTACGGCACCAACAACGAGTTTGGTTTCGACTATCTGCGCGATAACATGAAATTCTCCCTGGATGATTACGTTCAGCGCGGTTTTAACTTCGCCGTTGTTGACGAGGTGGACTCGATCCTGATCGACGAGGCACGTACGCCGCTGATCATCTCTGGCCCCACCGAAGAGTCCACCGACAAGTACTACGTGATCAACCGGATTATTCCGCTGCTGGAAAAAGGTGAGGTGCTCGAGGTGGAGGCCAACACCCTTTCCGGCAAGCGCAAGACCTATACTGGCGATTACACCATCGACGAGAAGGCCAAGAGTGCTACCCTGACCGAGCAGGGGGTGTCCAAGGTGGAGAAGCTGCTCAAGGTCGAAAACCTCTACGATCCTCGCAATATCGAAACCCTGCACCACGTCAACCAGGCCCTGCGGGCCCATGCCATGTATCGTCGTGATGTTGAATATGTGGTCAAGGATGGTGAGGTGATCATCGTTGATGAGTTTACCGGCCGTCTGATGCCGGGTCGGCGTTGGTCTGACGGACTGCACCAGGCCGTTGAAGCCAAGGAAGGGGTGCGGATCGAGAGCGAAAACCAGACCTTGGCAACTATCACCTTCCAGAACTACTTCCGGATGTACAGCAAGCTGTCCGGCATGACCGGCACCGCCGACACCGAGGCTGAGGAGTTTCACAAGATCTACAAGCTGGAGGTGGTGGTGATCCCCACCAACCGGCCGCTGCTGCGTCCCGACTATCCTGATGTGATCTACAAGACGGAGACGGAAAAATTCGACGCGGTCATCAAGGATATCAAGGAGCATTACGAAAAGGGCCAGCCTTGTCTGGTGGGCACTATTTCCATTGAAAAGTCGGAGGTGCTCTCGGAACTGCTACGCAAGCAGGGTGTTCCCCACTTCGTGCTCAACGCCAAACAGCATGAGAAAGAGGCCGAGATTGTGGCCCAGGCGGGCCGTAAAGCCGCCATCACCATCGCCACCAACATGGCCGGTCGCGGTACCGACATCGTGCTGGGCGGTAACCCGGACGGCCTGCTGAAGCAGTGGCGGCTGAACAATCCTGATGCCAGCGAAGAGCAGGCTGCTGGGCAACTCGAACAGTTCAGGATTCAGTGTACCCAAGAGCATGACGAGGTGGTGGATCTGGGTGGTTTGCATATCATCGGCACCGAGCGCCATGAGTCGCGCCGCATCGATAACCAGTTGCGGGGACGCTCCGGTCGCCAGGGCGACCCAGGTTCCTCCCGTTTTTACCTGTCGCTGCAGGATGATCTGTTGCGGATTTTCGGCTCCGAACGGGTGGCAAAGATCATGGACTTCCTCAAGATTGAAGAGGGAGAGGCCATCACCCACGGCATGATCTCCAAGTCGATCGAGAATGCCCAGAAGAAGGTGGAGGCACACAACTTCGAGATCCGCAAGCATCTGATCGACTACGATGATGTCATGAACAAGCAGCGCGAGGTGATCTACACCCAGCGTCGTGAGATTCTGGGTGGTCAGGATATCCGTGAGAGCTTCATGGAGATGCTGGACGACACCATCGGCGACATCATCAACGCCTATGCCTTTGACAAGACCGCCCCTCAGGAGTGGGATTGGGAATCCTTGGTCGAGGCGGTGGGGCGCTGTTTCTCACTGCAACTGGAACTGTCCCGCGAGATGATTGCACGGATGAACGCTGACAGCCTGCGGACGCTGCTGAGGGAGCAGGCCCACGAGATCATCGACCGCAAGGCGGCAGAACTCGGTGACGAGCTGATGGATCACCTGATCCGGGTGGTGATGCTGCAGGCCATCGATACGCACTGGAAGGATCACCTGCTCAACATCGATCACCTCAAGGAAGGTATCGGCCTGCGGGGCTACGGTCAGAAGGATCCCAAGCAGGAGTACAAGAAAGAGGCCTTCCAGTTGTTCATGGAGATGATTATCCGGATCCGTGAGGAGACGGTTGAAAAGGTCTTTTGGGTGCAGGTGGAACGTGAAGAGGATGTTGAGCAGCTGGAAGAGGTGCAGGTTGAGAAGAGCCGCAAGCTGTTCCAGAATATCAGCAGCAACGATGCATCAGACGGTGAGCCGGCCAAGAGTTCGAAGGTGGCCGGTCGTAATGAGGCCTGCCCCTGTGGGTCGGGCAAGAAATACAAGAAGTGTTGCGGTAAGTGATGGAACGGTCTTTTTCCGCAATCTCAGCGTAAGTCTTCGGTCGTGCTTGTGCGGCGTACGTTCACGGTACGCCTCCGCGCACTCCCTCGACAGCCTTGACCTTGCGAAAAAATCCTCGTTCCGCAAGGTTTGAGAGAGGTTTTGTTATGTCCCTGAAGGGTTTTCAGTTTTCAGCGGTTGAAGCGGCCATCAAAAAGCCGGGTCGCAAGGATCTGGCCCTGATCTGGTCCGAGGTTCCGGCTGTCGCTACGGCGGTCTTTACCACCAATGCGGTCAAGGCGGCTCCGGTGGTGCTGTCTGCGGAGCGGATTGTCTGTGGCCAGGCCCAGGCCCTGGTGGTGAATAGCGGTAATGCCAACGCCTGTACCGGCAATCAGGGGATGCTCGACGCACGGGAGACGACACGTCTGGTGTCCGAAGGGCTGGGGATCGCTGAACAGCTGGTGCAGGTCTGTTCCACCGGCGTGATCGGCGTGCCGCTGCCGATGGAGCGGGTGAGGGCTGCGGTGCCTGCGCTGCTGGCCGGTCGCGGCACTGCCTCCTTGGATGACTTGGCTGCAGCGATCATGACCACCGATACCTTCCCCAAGACAGAAGTACGCCAAGGGGCCGTTGGTGCGGCTGGCTACACGGTGGCCGGTACTGCCAAGGGGGCTGGCATGATCATGCCCAACATGGCAACCATGCTGGCCTATGTGCTGACCGATGCCGTCATTGAACCCGGCCTGCTGAACAATCTGTTTAAGGTTGCGGTCGATCGCTCGTTTAACGCCATCACCATAGACGGCGATACCTCTACCAACGACACCTGCCTGCTGATGGCCAATGGCGCGGCAGGCAACCAGCCGATCGTCAGCGGCACCCCGGAGGCGGCGCATTTTGCCGCGCTGCTGGACGAGGTGCTGCTGGGGCTGGCAAAGCAGATCGTGAAAGACGGAGAGGGCGCCACCAAGTTTGTCGAGATCCGTCTGACCGGCGCGCTGAGCGATGCAGACGCCAAACGGGCCGCCATGGCGGTTGCCAACTCCAGTCTGGTAAAAACGGCGTTCTTCGGCCAGGATGCCAACTGGGGACGCATTTTTGCTGCAGTTGGCTATTCAGGGGCTACGGTTGATCCGGAACGTCTGGCGCTCTGGTTTGACGATGTCTGCATGGCCAAGGATGGTGTTTTTGCTGGTGAAGATGCCGAACAACGCGGTACCGAGGTGCTCAAACAGAAGGAGTTGCGGGTAACGGTTGATCTGGGGCTCGGAACAGGTCAGGCCACGGTCTATACCTCTGACCTTTCCCACGAGTATGTCTCAATCAACGCTGATTACAGGACCTGAGGAGGCCTTCATGAAAGTGATCTTCCCGGTTGTTATGCTGTTGTTGATGTCGGTGGTGATGCCAGTTGATGCGGCATCGCCGAAAGTGACGGAACTGGCGGTCACCACCAAGGTTTCCAAAGGGAAACCGATTGACGCCGTTCACCGCATATCCTATCGCTCGGTGAAGTTCCTGTATGGCTTCACCCGCACCCTTTCCGAACCGCCCCAGGAAACAACCGTCACTCAGGTCTGGCTGCGTGATGGACAGCCATTTAAAGAGGTCACCATGCCGGTCAAGGGCCGCCGTTGGCGGCTTTACAGCACCTTGCCGATTGATGCGAGCAGTGTCGGGCGCTGGCGTCTGGAAGTCCGTGATGCCGACGGTCAACTATTGAAGGCAACCGAGTTCCAGATCAATTAATGGTTGCGTTGGCCGGTTGGTATACGCGCTACTGTCTGGGCAGGTTCTGTCTGGCACTACTGCTGGCACTCAGTTGTTTCAGCAGCAACGTGCGTGCCGAGAGTGACCCCCTGCCAGAAGACGCCCGGGTTTCCGTGATCGAGTTCATGCTGCAGCAAGGCATTGCACAACGCCTGATCAACGGCGCTGTGGTGGTGGTGGGCGATCATCGCGGCATCCTGTATGAGCGTGCCGTTGGTCTGGCCGGCTTTAGTGACGAAGCTCCTGCGCTAACGACAGCCGCAGTCTTTGATGTCGCCTCCCTGACCAAGGTGTTTGCCACCACACCCGCCATCGTCAAGCTGTTGGACGAGGGCCGGCTCTCGTTGCTAGACCCGATCTCGAGCTGGTTTGCCGAGTTTGAAGGCAGCGACATCACCATCCTTAATCTGCTGACCCATACCTCCGGCTTGCACGATGTGGGGCTGGACCGTTCTGAGCCGATGCAAAGCGCCATCAACCGGGCTGCAGCACAGATCGGTAGAGTAGCGGTGGGCAGCCGGTTCAAATATGCCGACATCAATTTTATACTTTTGGGTGAGTTGGTACGTCGAATCAGTGGCCTGCCCCTCGATCGCTACGCCCATCAGATGTTTTATGCGCCACTCGGCATGCAAACCGCCAGCTTTACCCCCGTGCCGAATGACAACAATACACCTACGCTTGGTAACGGGAGAACGGCCTTGACCGGCGTGGTGCAGGATGAGAATGCCCGCATCCTGGGCGGGGTCGCCGGGCATGCCGGCCTGTTCAGTTCAGTCCATGATCTGGCTCGTTTTGCCGGTATGCTGCTGAGCGGCGGTCAGTTGGACGGTACGCGCGTACTTTCATCGCGGGCTGTGGCTCAGATGACCGCTCCGTACTTTTTCCGCAATGGCAGTGTTGTGCGGGGGCTGGGCTGGGATCGTGAGTCGCCTTTTTCCGCTCCCAAGGGAACCATTTTTTCCGAATTTTCCTATGGCCACACCGGTTACAGCGGCACCTCGGTCTGGATTGATCCCGATGCCGACCTGTTCGTACTGCTGTTGACGACCCGTGTCGACTACCAGCGACTACGTAGTTTCAATAAGTTGCGCGGCGATATGTCGACGCTTGCGGCGGCCCTGTTTGTCGGGCGGGAACGGCGTGGCATGCTCGAAAGGCCGGTAAATCCGGGTCCTTGACACCTCATAGTCCGTATGCTAGTGTTTTCCAACTTTTAAGGCCTCAAATCCGCAATCCTGCACAGGGAGGGACCGATGGGCAACATCTCGATACTTCTGGCTGACGACAGTATCACCATCCAGAAAGTGGTTGGCATCATCTTTGCTGGTGACGGCTACACCCTGACGGTGGTTGATAGCGGCGCTGCAGCTGTCCAGAAGGCCCAGGAAATCCTTCCCGACGTTTTGCTGATCGATGTGCTGATGCCGGGTATGAACGGCTATGAAGTCTGTGAACAGCTGCGGGCCATACCAGCCCTGGCTGCCAAGCCGATCCTGCTGCTGACCGGTTCGTTCGAGGCCTTTGACGAGGCCAAAGCCAAGAGTTGTGGCGCTGACGACCACATTACCAAGCCGTTTGAGTCACAGCAGATCATTGCCAAGGTTAAAGAGCTGCATGCACTTGGACAACGCCGTGCTTCCGGCGAGTCGGTTGAGCCGATTGCCGCCGTAACACCTGCAGCAGCAGAACCGGCCAGCTTCATTGAGCCGACCGCCTTTGCAGCCCCCACAGAGGCTGCCCCGGCTGAAGAATCGTTTGCTTTTGAAGCCAACGCGCTTGAAACCTCTTCTGTCTTTGAACCTGCCGCGCCTGCTGCTGAAATCGAGCAGGAGTCGCCTGCGGTCTCTCCGGATGATCCGTGGGGTGCCTTTACCCAACCAGAAACCCAGCAGGAAGAAGTGCCGACTGCAGAGTCGGAGTCAGCTGGCATGGATATCGAACTGGATCAGCCCGATGTGATGGCCATGATGGCTGAAGAACCACAGACGCCTGCGGTTCAGGCGGCTGACGATGCCAATATCGGTGCTTCCTGGGTGCCGGTTGAGGAGCAGACCTTCGAATTTCAGGAAGAGGTCGCTGAGCCACCTGCTGCGGTTCTGGAACAGGAACCGCCGGTTGTTGTTGCTGAAGAACCGACGATGCCTGTTGTTGCGCCGGCTGCTGCACCTGTCGTTGCTGCGACTGGTGCGGTTGCGCTGTCCGAAGAGCAGCTGAAAGAGGCCCTGATGTCGGTATCCAAAGAGACTATCGAGCGGATCGTCTGGGAAGTGGTGCCTGATCTTGCCGAATCGTTGATCAAGGAAACCATCAGAAGGATCACGGAAGGCAAGTAACCGCTTGCCACCGAAGTACTTGAATGGGGATGGCAACATCCCCATTTGCTTTTTAAGGAGTTGGCGAAATGATCAAACAGGCAATTGCAAAGGTTGTCGAGCAGCAGGACCTGACCGAAGGCGAGATGATTGAGGTCATGAACCAGATCATGTCCGGCGAATGCACCCCGGCCCAGGTCGGTTCGTTTATCACGGCCTTGCGGATGAAGGGTGAAACCATTGAGGAGATCACCGGCGCGGCTCGGGTGATGCGCGAGCGGGCCACCCCGATCCGCGTTGGCAAAGGGGTGCTGGATATCGACCGTGATGAGATCAACATCGATCAGGAGACCATCCTGGACGTGGTCGGTACTGGCGGCGACGGCACCAACACCTTCAACATCTCCACCACCGTCTCCCTGATGGTGTCGGCCTGTGGTGTCAAGGTGGCCAAGCATGGCAACCGCTCGGTTTCATCGGCCTGCGGCAGCGCCGACGTGATCGAAAAACTGGGGGTCAACCTGGATGTCACCCCGGATGTGGTTGAGCGTTGCATCAGCGAGGTTGGTATCGGCTTCCTGTTCGCTCCGGCCCTGCATGGCGCCATGAAGCACGCCATCGGTCCCCGTCGCGAGATCGGCATCCGCACCATCTTTAACATCCTGGGGCCGCTCACCAATCCGGCCGGCGCTGACTGCCAGGTGATGGGCGTCTACCGTGAGGAGCTGGTTGAAAAACTGGCCGGAGTACTGCATCGCCTGGGCTGCAAGCACGGTTTTGTGGTCAACGGCAGCGATGGCATGGACGAGATCACCCTGACCGGTGAAACTGCAGCAGCAGAAATTACCCCTGGTGGCGTGAGACTATTCACCATCATCCCGGAAGAATATGGCTTTACCCGCTGCAGTATGGCCGATCTGCGCGGGGGCGATGCGGTTGCCAATGCCGTCATCGTGCGGGATGTGTTGAGCGGCGCCAAAGGGCCAAAGCGCGACGTGGTACTGCTGAATGCGGCCTTTGCCCTGATGGCGGCCGGCCGTTGCACAACACCCCAGGAAGGGATCGCCATGGCCGCCAACGCAATTGATTCAGGTGCCGCCAAGGCTCAACTGGATAAGTTGGTGGAGCTTACCACACAACTGTAACGCCACGTAGTGGAGGGGTTATGATCAAGGAGCTGAAGGAAAACTACTCACCGCTGTATTTTCTGTCAGCGCTTGGCGCCGGCGGCATGGCCGTTTCGTTCTACATCTACCTGTTCTTCATGGTTGAACATCCCGGTACGCCGATGGCAACGGCTGATGTTATCTTCCCCTTGATCGCACAAAATAACCTGGTATCAGTGCTGGTGTTGGTTGATCTGGCAATGATCATAGGTCTAGCTTTACTTCACTTCCGGCTCTTGTTCTGGAATATTCGTGAGTACGGGCTTTTCAAGCAGACCGATGCCTTTGCACAGCTTACAACATCAAACAATGAAGTTGCGTTGATGGCTATTCCCCTGACCTATGCCATGACGATTAACGTCTGTTTTGTCCTGGGGGCTATCCTGATACCCGGGCTGTGGAACGTTGTTGAATACCTGTTTCCATTTGCCTTGCTTGGCTTTTTACTGGTTGGCATCTATGCCCTCAAGCTCTTCCTCACCTACGCCACCCGGATCATTACCTCCAAGAGCTTTGATTTTGTTAACAATAACAACCTCAGCCAGATGATGGCCATCTTCGCCTTCAGTATGATTTCCGTCGGTCTTGCGGCTCCCGGAGCCATGAGCCACCACAAGGAAGTGTCGGCCATCGGCATCTTTTTGTCGGTATTTTTCAGCTCCATTTCAATTTCACTGATTATTCTCAAAGGCACTCTCGGCTTCAAATCCATCCTTGAACAGGGGATCTCGCGCGAGGCCAGTGTCAGTCTCTGGATCATGATCCCGATCCTGACCTTGCTAGGCATCACCTTTGTCCGTTACACCTTCGGCTTTGCGCATAACTTTGACCAGACTGAAGCGGTTTCGCGTTCATGGCTGTTCCTGCTTACCTCGGCAGTGATCTCCCTGCAACTGATGTTCGGCCTGCTCGGCTATTACACACTTAAAAAACTGGACTACTTTGCTGAATATATCTACGGCCCGACATGCAGCGTCGGCAGTTACGCCATGGTCTGCCCCGGCGTGGCTTTTATGGTCTACGGCTTCTTCTTTGTACATCTTGGACTGGTCTTGAATGATGTGCTGCAGCAATTTTCAGTCGCCTATTTCATTATTCTGGCCCCATTTGTCTATGTGCAGTTCAAGACCTTGTTGCTGATCTTTCGTTTGAACAAAAAGATGCTGGGTACGCCAGTATAAGCCAACTATCAGTCTGTCGCGCCATCATACTTCTGAAAGATACAAACGATGACACCTCCTGATATTTTAGTGACAATCCTTAACCACAAGCAGCAGGAAGTTGCCGCTGCCAAGGCGCAAACCACCATCCAGGAGCTGGCTGGCCGCATCTCCGATCTGGAAGATACAGTGCGTGGCTTCGAGCGTCATTTGCGTGAGGCTGCCGCCACCGGCTGGACCGCCATCATCGCCGAGGTGAAGAAGGGCTCACCCAGCAAGGGCTTGATCCGCGAAGACTTCGATCCGCTGGAGATCGCCGAGATCTACCAAGATAACGGTGCCACCTGCCTCTCGGTGCTGACGGAAGAAAAGTTCTTCATGGGCTCCCTGCGCTACTTGGCCCTGATCCGCGAACAGGTTGGCTTACCACTGTTGCGTAAGGACTTTATCTTTGATCCGTTTCAGGTCTATGAGTCCCGCGCCGCCGGGGCCGACGCCATCCTGCTGATCGCCGCCATGCTCGAACCGCAACAGATTGTCGATCTGGCTGGCCTGGCCCGTGACCTGCACCTGGACGTGCTGCTGGAGGTGCATGACGAGCGGGAGATGGAAGTGGCCTGCGGCACCGATATCGGCCTGATCGGCGTTAACAACCGTAACCTGCGCAGCTTTGTCACTGATCTCTGCACCACCGGCCACTTGGCAAAAATGCTGCCTCCGGATCGTCTGCTGGTGTCTGAGAGTGGTATCAACACCAGGGCTGATATCGAGCGTCTGCATGCCGATGGCGCCCGGGCCTTCCTGATCGGCGAGGCCATGATGCGTGAGGCCGACATCGGTGCCAAGCTCCAGGAACTACTGGGGTAGGGGATGGATGCAGCCAACAACAGTAGAAATGACAGCCTGTCGGCGCTATGCCGGCAGGCTTTTTTGTGCCTGAAGTAGGCACGCGACATATTTGGTCATACAGTAGTGCTAGAGTGAAAACATGAACAGGATAGTTATTGTAGATACCGAAACCACCGGGCTTTCGGTCAAAAACGGCGGCCGGGTGATTGAGATAGGTGCGGTGGCTCTTGAAAACGGGCTAATTGTAGCTGAACTGACAACTCTGATTAACACAGGAGCTGTCATCAGTTACGGCGCCTTTCGGGTACATGGTATCTCCCAGCAGATGCTGACAGATAAGCCAACCCCGGAAGATGTCTGGCCCGGATTTGTTGAGTTTGTGGGCGATAGTCCGCTGGTGGCCCACAACGCCCCCTTTGACCGGGCCTTTGTTCAACATGAACTGTGCCTGCTGGGTCTGCCCACTGCCAACAACTGGCATTGCACCCTGATGCACGCCCGCAGGAAATTGCCTCGTCTGTCCAACCACCGTCTGGAAACGGTTTATTCTCATCTGTTTGGTGGACTGCCGAAAGATGTACAGCGTCACCGGGCGCTGGATGATGCCCGGATGGCGGCACGGGTCTGGATGGAACTGCAGCAGAAAACCTGAAACCCTGGACGCTAAAAGGGGGGGTGAGGGTAGGGTGGCAGAAAATGAGAACATTAAGCGATTAAACTGGTGGTAATAATGAATAGTCTCTTGGCAAACATCTGGGCAAAAACTGACAGAAACAATGAAGCGCGCTGGCACCCCCTGATCCTGCATTTGATGGATGTTGCGGCCAGTGCAGACGCTATTCTGGCGCGTGAACCTGAAACTACCCGTAACAGGATGGCGGCGATTTTGGGGTTGGATTGGGACGACGCTCGTCCGTGGTTATTGTTGTCTATAGCCTGCCATGATCTGGGCAAGGCGTGTCCAGGTTTCCAATGTAAATGGGAAAATCTGACAGGGCTGATGTTGCCGCGTATTCCTGACACTGATGTAAATCATGCCTTTGTGAGTCAAGTTGCCTTATCTGAATTCCTGCTGAGTGCAGATTGGCCGAATGATCTGGCGGAACTGGTGGCCGATGCAGTGGGGTGTCATCACGGAGAACGAATATCTCCCAACAAGCTTCAGTTACTTGAAGGGAATAGAAATGCTCTTGGCGGAAGTGAGTGGTCAGATGTTCGTCATGTGATTGTTGAGGCGTTACGGGTGATATTTAACCCCGGAAAAGCACCCGACAAGCAGACTCTCTCCGGTCCTGACTTCATGCTGTTATCAGGGCTTACCAGCTTTGCCGACTGGATCGGCTCCAACGAGGAGTGGTTCCCTTTCGGTTCGGCGGAAGATTGTGAAGATTTGTCTGTATGGCTTACTAGGAGTAGAGACTGTGCTGAACGTGCGTTGGATGCGATTGGCTGGGAGCAAAGAACGCCTCTTATACAGGAGGCAAAGACGTTCGAGCAGGTGTTCAATTTCGCCCCGCGTCCCTTGCAGCAGGCTGTTGCAGATGCTCTGAAAAATTTGGATAGTCCGGCAATCCTGTTAATAGAGGCTCCCATGGGGGAAGGAAAAACAGAGGCTGCGTTTTATGCCCACCTGGAGATGCAACGGCGCAATGGGCATCGTGGCTTGTATATGGCCCTGCCGACAAAAGCCACCGGCAACGCCATGTTCAAGCGGACTCTCAAGTTTCTCAGCGCACAGGGTGTAGAGCGTAAGCTCGACATGCAGCTTGTTCATGGCGCGACACAACTCAATGACTCCTTTCAAAATCTGCGTCTTACCGGCATCCACGACCCGGACGCAGGGGGTGAGATTCGAGCCGGTGAATGGTTCACCAACAAGAAGCGGGCGATGCTCTCCGAGTACGGTGTCGGTACGGTTGACCAGGCAATCGTCCCAATTTTGCCGGTAAGGCATAACTTCGTGCGTCTCTGGGGGCTGGCAAACCGGGTGGTGGTGTTTGATGAGATTCACGCCTATGACGCCTACACAGGAACATTACTGATTCACCTTATCCATTGGCTGGTTGAATTAGGTTCTTCAGTAGTGCTGCTGTCCGCAACTCTGCCGCCAAGATTCCGTCGGGAACTGGCAAAAGTGGTCAAGGCAGCTTTTCCAGCTCAAGAGCCTGTATATCCGCGTTTGTCGGTATTCCTTCCCGGTTCTGTACGTCAGACACATTTTGCCGCAGATCCCTCACGGCGTCTTACCCTTAAATTAGAAGCAATTCCACCGGACCTGAACAGCATCAAGACATCCTTGGATGAAAATCTAAAAAATGGCGGCATGGGGCTGGCTCTGGTCAATACCGTACAGCGAGCCCAGGACCTGTACCGCCTGTTTCCCGCTGGCGAGCTTCTGATGCAGGATGGTCAATGCGTCGGCAAACGGCTTACTGACGGCACAGAAATTATTCTCTTCCATGCCCGTTTTCCGGCAGTCTACAGGCAGGTGCACGAGGATCATGTATTGGCGCTGTTCGGAGAGGGTGGCGACCGGAGCGGTCGGAAAATTCTCATTGCCACCCAAGTCGTTGAGCAAAGCCTTGATCTCGACTTTGACCTGATCATCACTGATCTTGCGCCTATCGACCTGATCCTGCAACGGGCTGGTCGTTTGTGGCGACACAAACGCGAAAAGAGACCGTTAGCCGGACCGACCTTGATTGTTGCCGGCCTTGCCGGAGAAAAGCCGCCATCTTTTGGGAAACCGCTTTGGTGGAGCGAAGTCTATCGTGAAGATTTGCTATTGCTCACTTGGGTTTTGCTGCGAGAAGAACAGAGACAAAAGATAACCCTGCCAGAGGAAATCGACACCTTGGTGGAAGCGGTTTATGAAGAGCTTGTGGTGGTTCCGGAGGCTCTGACAGAGCGGATGAATCAGGCGCTTATCAACGGAGCGGGAAAGACCATTCCGCTGCGAGGCCAAGCAAATCAGGCAATCATAGGTCTGCCGGATGATGCTTCATGGAATGATCCGGGCAGATTTGTCCTTTGCGATGAGGACGCAGCAGGAGTGCATAGAACGCTGATGGCGCAAACCCGACAAGGGAGTGATTCAGTTATTGCTGTTCCCATCTTTGCCGACGACTGCTTTACACCTGTAGCGGTGCCGGATTTCCCTACAGCAAAGCAGTGGTTTCTTCGTGCGGTGAGTCTGTCGCGCAAGGGGGTGGTCAGGCAACTCAGGGGCACAGGCGTACCGGAAGGATGGCAGAAATCTTCGCTACTGCGGAACTGCTTTCCATTGGTATTGGATGCAAATTCATGTTGGGTTGAGAATTCACTGGTTCGGTTGGATGATGAGTTGGGGCTGGTTTATGAGCCCAAGGAGGGTGAATGAGTAAGTTTAATCTGATTGATGAAAAATGGATTCCGGTGCGGTTTCTAAATGGCGATCGTGACGAACTGGGGATCAGCGCAACCTTGCTGCGCTCCAGGGAAATAGCCGCCATAGAAGACCCGTCACCGCTGGTAGTTGCGGCGCTGCATCGGTTTTTGCTGGCGGTGTTGTACCGCGCCTTGGAAGGGCCGACGGACATTGATCAGGCAAAGGCGCTGTTCAAGGCGGGGCTCCCAGAGGAAAAGATTACGGCGTATCTGGAGAAGTGGCGGGACCGGTTCTGGTTATTCGATGAGAAATATCCGTTTGGACAGATTCCAACATTTGAACCAAGAGGGTGGAGAGCCTGGACCGCTCTTGCTGCCGAGCATAATGCAGATAATGCCAAGGTGTTATTTGATCACGTTGATGTCGAAATTCCCGGATTCATTTCTGAAGGTGCGGCCGCTCGCTGGATGTTGGCTACTCATACTTTTTCAGTCAGTTGTGGCAAGAGCGAATTGTCTCATACCGGAACGGCACCTTCTGCAACGGCAGTAATGGTATTGCCTTTAGGCTGTGACCTCCAAGAAACACTGTTGTTTTCCCTCGTCCCACAAAACAAGGCTATTTCCGCCAATGATTTGCCATTGTGGGAGAGAGTGCCTGAAACGGTCGAGTGCTTGAAAAGCGGCACTGAGCGGGCTATCAGCGGGCTTGCAGATCGGTATACCTGGAGAACTCGTTCAATTCGACTCGGTACCGGTGATACTGGTTTTATCAGTAAACTGGCATTTGCCTCCGGGGTTGGCAGCACTTCTTCAGACCAGATCGACCCAATGCTTGGATACAGAATCGACGAAAAGCTCGGCAAACTTTCCATGCAATTTCGGGACAGAGGATTCTGGCGAGATTTTGATTCGCTGTTGCCGGATGAGTCACATCTAGCCCCTCAGTCGATTGAACATACGGCAACATTGACCAGGTCAAATCGAGAGCGCTTTCCTCGATCTGTCTTGATACTTGGGCAAGCAAACAACAAGGCAAAAATCGAGTATTGGCGTATGGAGCGCTTTACGTTACCTGCCGCGCTGGTGAGTGATCGCTACATCCGTACTGAAATTCGTCAACTTCTTACTGACGCGGAAGACGCTCAGAAATCCCTCTGGTCGGCATGTCGCTCATATGCGCGAGATATTCTGAGTCGGGGCAGTCGCGAACCTGCCGGGAAAGATATCAGTGCCTTTGTGGATCAGATGCCCGTAAGCCCTTGGTACTGGTCAACCCTTGAGTCCTGCTTTCACTCCGTACTGCACGACTACACTGTTGAGATAGGCCCCGATGTTATTCGCTACAGGTGGCTGATAGATGTCCGGAACGCAATCAAATCCGCTTGGGAACAGCAATGTACAGCGGTATCCACTGGTGATGCCTGGGCGATTCGCGCCCTTGTAAAGGCGGAAAAACCGGTGCGGCGCAAAATTAAGGAGCTCGGTGATGAGATTACAAAGCTTGATCCAGAGAAGGAGGCGTTATGAGCGGATTCATCGAATGGCTGGAAGAGTTAAATGAAAAAGACACTAAGGTGCGGGCGGTTTTGCGCCGGAGTCTAGCATTTGATCCCGGATTGTATGTTCCCGCATATCCGTATGTCGAACCATTTGTCAGAGGCGAGGACAACGGGTGGCGCCGGGAGGTGTTCTATTTGGTGGCCGGGCTCTGGGCTGTACATTGGCGTGAGAGCGCAAAAGGGTTGCCGTTATCTCTTGGGCGAGCCTGCGCAGCGTATCAGGCAGCAAGCGGTTCCACAAGTACGGAGAGTCGTTTTATTGCACTGTTGGACGCCGATCAGGATCAATTGCCACACCGGCTACGGCAGATGATTGCCCTATTGAAAGAGCAGGAGATAGACTTTGAAGATCTGTTGAAAAAACTGCTGTATTGGAATGACGACCAGAAACGTTCCCAGACTGATTGGGCGCGTGAGTTCTACAGGAATTTGAATCACGAAACTGAGACCAAAATCACAACAGCTAAGGAGAATGCCGAATGAAAACTATTGTCGAAATCCATGCACTGCAGAACTTTGCCCCGTCAAACTTGAACAGAGACGATACCGGCGCTCCCAAAGATGCCATTTTCGGTGGTACTCGTCGTGCCCGCGTATCTAGCCAATGCCTCAAACGCTCAATCCGCCAGTATTTTACCGGACTGGTAGCGCAAAACCTATTAGCCGCAGATGATGTTGCTTTTCGAACCAAGCGTGTTTTGGATGCCCTTGTGGCTTCGCTGGTTGAGAAGGGGCGGCAAGAAGCGGACGCTATCGAAAAATCACGGTTGGCGTTGGGAGCAATGGAACTCACCGTAAAAGAAGACGGAAAAAACGAGTATCTCCTTTTTCTAGGACAGCAGGAAATCTCCGGGATAGCCGAGATAATTCACTCTAAATGGGACACCATTACCGCATCGGAAGTTGCTCCTGTTGAAGGGAAGAAGGCCGGCAAGGCCAAGAAACAGGCGGCGCAAAGCGCAGACCCTGAACTGAAGAAAGCTCTTGATAAAGTTTTTAATGGAGGCAAGGCGCTTGATCTTGCTCTTTTTGGACGAATGCTGGCAGACATGCCCGAGAAAAATCAGAATGCTGCCTGTCAGGTGGCCCACGCCATATCCACTCATGCAGTAGAGCGTGAATTCGACTTCTACACCGCAGTTGATGACTGTAAACCTGAAGACACTGCCGGCGCCGATATGATGGGGACCGTAGAGTTCAATTCAGCCTGTTTTTATCGTTACGCAGTGGTGGACTGGGAAAAACTTGTCACAAATCTTCAGCAAGATGACGCCTTGGCAGAAAAAGGGTTAAAGGCTTTCCTCGAAGGTTTCGTTGTAGCTGAACCGACCGGCAAACAGAATACCTTTGCGGCACACAATCCACCCGAGTTCGTTCTAGTTACCGTCCGTCGCAACGCTGCTCCCCGCAACTTTGCCAATGCTTTCGAAACAGCTATTAGGGTGAGAAAAGACGAGTCTCTGACGAGAAAGTCGGCAGAGGGGCTTGTCAATAAGGCGAAGGCTCTTCAGTCCGTTTATGGCGGGGATGAACAAACCTTCGTTCTCAATTTGGCCGAAGCCAATGTGAATGGTTTGGGAACCGTTGTGACAACGCTGAAAGAGCTTCTCGAAAAGACACTTTCTGCAATACAGGAGTGACCTATGCCCACATTATTGCTTCGTCTGGTGGGGCCCATGCAATCATGGGGCACCACCAGCCGTTTTGATCAACGAGACACCGGGAAGGAGCCGAGTAAATCCGGCGTCATCGGTCTGCTGGCCGCTGCAATGGGAATCGACCGTGATAATTGGGTTGATCTTGAACCACTGACCCATCTTGCCTTGGGTGTTCGTCATGACCGGCCAGGAATCCCCAAACGTGACTACCAAACTGCTGGTTGTGCTGCGTCAGATACTATTATCAAGGCTGATGGTTCTCAGGCTAAAGGTGGAGGTGTTGTCTCACAGCGGCATTATATAGCCGATGCTGCATTCCTTGTCGGGCTGGAAGGCACTGACACATCTCTTCTGGAAAAGGCTTATGCTGCCTTGCGTGATCCTGTCTGGACCTTGGCGTTAGGGCGTAAGTCCTATGTGCCGTCAGAATCCATTTGGATGGAAAACGGCATGGAGGATGGTTCTTTAACGGAAGCACTTGGACGTCATTCCTGGATTGCAACACCACGGAAGGGAGAAAGTCCACCTGAAAAGCTATTGATTTCTGTTGAGTCTAATGACGGCTCCGGAGTGCTCAAGATGGATCAGCCGCTGTCGTCATTTGCTGAGCGGCGTTTCGGTGCACGTTTCGTGCGTTCGGAATGGATTCCGTTTCCTGGGGAGGTGGCGAATGTTCCTGAGTAGAATACACCTCGACTTGCGATGCAAGGAGGCTCGTCGCGATCTGATCAACCCTTACCAGTTTCATTCGACTCTATGCCGGGCTTTTAGCCATCCTGACGTGAAATGCCCTGAAGGTGAGTTTTTGTGGCGGCTTGAGCCGGAAACAGATGCAGACGGGAATGCCCGTATTCTGGTGCAAAGCAGGAATTTGCCTGAGTGGGGAGGTATTACCGTAAAGAACTGGCTGGCATATGCTGACGCGCCCATAAATTTACGGCAGCGACTGAAGCTGGACGAATTGAAGCCTGGGCAGCGTTTTCGATACCGGCTGCGTGCAAACCCTTGTGTGTCCCAAAAAACAGACGGTAGCAAAAGAGGCAAGCGCCAAGGGCTCTTCAAAACTGTTGATCAGGAGAAATGGCTTGAACGGAAAGGGACGCAGCATGGATTTTCACTGCCCAAACTTCTCTCGTTTGATCTATCCGATGATTCAGAAGAGCGGATAGATGTGCGGATTTCCCAAGAGCAGATGCTTTTCGACAAGCAGCACAAGAATAATTCAATCAGTATTTTTTCAGTGTTGTACGACGGTGTTTTGTCTGTCGGCGACCCTGACAAATTCAGGCAAACTCTGAATTCCGGCATTGGTCATGGCAAAGTGATGGGGCTTGGACTTTTATCGGTTGTGCCGGTAGCGTGATTCTTGGCCCCGCCAAAGGTTTTGGTTGTGGGTTAATGCTAGTGCGACGGGTCTGAACTGTTCGGAATTTCCGAATAGTCGGAGAGTCGCTGTATTAGGAGGAATAGAATGGAAGCCAAGCTGGTCGTTTTTCAAGATAGGGAGATTCGCCGGACACTGCATAGCGGGGAATGGTGGTTTGTCATTGTTGATGTCGTTGCGGCATTAACCGATTCGGTTGACCCTGCTGGATATGTTAAGGATATGCGTCGTCGAGACGCTGAGTTATCAAAAGGGTGGGGGCAAATTGCCACCCCCCTTTTGGTAGAGACCGCCGGCGGAAAGCAGAAGGTCAATTGCGCCAACACCGAAGGCATCTTCCGCATCATTCAGTCCATCCCATCGCCCAAGGCGGAGCCGTTCAAACGCTGGCTGGCGAAGGTGGGGTACGAGCGGGTGCAAGAGATTGAAGACCCAGAACTGGCCACGGCCCGAACGCGGGAGTTGTACCGGGCCAAGGGCTATTCGGAAGCCTGGATCGAGAAGCGGATGCGTGGCATTGCCGTGCGGGCCGAGCTGACCGAAGAGTGGAGAAACAGGGGCGTTGGCGAAGCGCCGGAGTACGCTATCCTGACCGCCGAGATCAGCAAGGCTGCCTTCGGTATGACGCCTACGGAATACAAGGCATTCAAAGGGCTGGAACGAGAGAACCTGCGGGATCATATGACTGATCTGGAATTGATTTTCTCCATGTTGGGTGAAGCTGCCACCACCGAGATTGCCCGCAAACAGGATGCGCAAGGTTTTACAGAAAACAAGGTTGCTGCGCGTAAAGGCGGCAGGATCGCCGGTGAGGCGCGGGAGAAGCTGGAGATCGAGACCGGGGAACATGTTTCCAATGCGGAAAACTTTCTTGCTGAACCGGAAAGCAAGAAACGATTGAAAGGTAAATAGTGACCGTCCCAATACTTCCACCATTAAAGCCCTTGCCGATCAAAGACCGCATCTCGGTGGTCTACGTGGAGCGGGGAAACCTCGATGTTATCGACGGCTCCTTTGTGGTCGTTGATGCAACCGGCGTTCGCACCCATATCCCAATTGGGTCGGTGGCCTGCCTGATGCTGGAGCCAGGCACCCGGGTTTCCCATGCGGCGGTGGTGTTGGCGGCGCGGGTAGGTTGCCTGTTGGTCTGGATCGGTGAAGCCGGGGTGCGATTGTATGCTGCCGGTCAGCCGGGTGGGGCACGGTCTGATCACCTGCTGTATCAGGCTAAGCTGGCTTTGGATGATTCGGCTCGGCTGAAGGTGGTGCGCAAGATGTACGCGCTCCGTTTTAAGGAGGAGCCGCCTGAGCGGCGCAGTGTTGAACAGTTACGAGGGATTGAAGGGGTGCGGGTGCGTAAGACCTACGAACTGTTAGCCCAACAGTTCGGGGTTGAGTGGAAGCACCGCAACTACGACCATACCCAATGGGAAAGCGGTGATCTGCCCAATCGTTGTCTGTCATCGGCAACAGCCTGTATCTACGGTATCTGTGAGGCAGCTATTCTGGCCGCAGGCTATGCGCCGGCAGTGGGATTCATTCACACCGGCAAGCCGCAATCGTTTGTTTATGATATTGCCGATATCTTCAAATTTGACACTGTGGTGCCGGTGGCCTTTCGGATTGCCAGCAAAAATCCAAGAAATCCTGAGCGGGAGGTGCGGTTGGCTTGTCGGGATGCTTTCCGCCAAAGCAAACTGCTAGATAGAATCATTCCTACCATTGAAGAGGTGTTGGCAGCCGGGGAGTTGGAACGGCCAAAGGCCCATGAAGAGGCCGTGGATATAGCAATTCCCAATAAGGAGGGACTGGGCGATGCTGGTCATCGTGGTTGAGAATGTGCCGCCTCGGTTGCGGGGGCGTCTTGGCTTATGGCTGGTAGAGGTGCGCGCTGGAGTCTATGTGGGTGATGTTTCCCGCAGGGTACGGGAGATGATCTGGGAGAACCTGGAAAAAGGTGTGGAAGATGGCAATGCCGTCATGGCCTGGACATCAAACAATGAATCCGGGTTTGACTTTTTGACACTTGGAACCAACCGCAGAATCCCGGTTGAGATGGATGGTATAAAACTGGTATCTTTCCTGCCTCCAGGGGATCAAATGGCGGCCGAGTCCCTATTCTAAGAGGCTGGAGAGGGTTTTAATGTTGGTAGATTTTTTGTTGTTCGATTACCTCAATTATTTTGATGAAGTAGAAGAAGTCTGTTCCCCGCACGGGCGGGGATGAACCGACGGTGGAGCCCTCGGCCTGGAGCCTGCGGTACTGTTCCCCGCACGGGCGGGGATGAACCGTTGAGCGCCGCCGCCAGGAGGAAGCCAAGGCCCTGTTCCCCGCACGGGCGGGGATGAACCGCAGATTCCTCGCAGGGGCGGGAACTGGTGATTCTGTTCCCCGCACGGGCGGGGATGAACCGCTGCCGTTGGCAAGATAGGCCAGGTTCCAGACCTGTTCCCCGCACGGGCGGGGATGAACCCATAATCCTCCGGCGTCATCCCGTATGATGCTACTGTTCCCCGCACGGGCGGGGATGAACCGAAACGACTTGGCGGCCTTGCTCCACCTGGACGCTGTTCCCCGCACGGGCGGGGATGAACCGGATGTCGTGGACGGTCAGTACATCTGGCAGCCCTGTTCCCCGCACGGGCGGGGATGAACCGTTGCGGGCAATACCCTTATAGGTCTCACCGCCCTGTTCCCCGCACGGGCGGGGATGAACCGCCGATATCATCACTGATGAGCGCTGCAGCATCCTGTTCCCCGCACGGGCGGGGATGAACCGTCAAAGCGTGCCCCTTATTTCATGGTGACGAACTGTTCCCCGCACGGGCGGGGATGAACCGATAACGTCGATGGCGAGCTCTTCATCACCGCCCTGTTCCCCGCACGGGCGGGGATGAACCGCAAAGGCACCCATGCTGGATCGGATAGGTTGCCTGTTCCCCGCACGGGCGGGGATGAACCGCCAGCCGCTGGTGGCGCGATCAATTCACCACCCTGTTCCCCGCACGGGCGGGGATGAACCGAAGTCGCTAGCCGCTACGACCTGGAGCGCCAGCTGTTCCCCGCACGGGCGGGGATGAACCGAAGGCGTAGGGGTCTGGCGTCATCTCGGGCAACTGTTCCCCGCACGGGCGGGGATGAACCGGTCTAAATGATCTTGACAGCCGAGAATAACATCTGTTCCCCGCACGGGCGGGGATGAACCGATATGACTTCACAACTGATTGGCACTACCGAACTGTTCCCCGCACGGGCGGGGATGAACCGCAGTGTTTGGCTGTCCAGGTGGCCATGGAGCTCTGTTCCCCGCACGGGCGGGGATGAACCGAGGACGGTCTGCTGGTGCAGCCGGGAGAAAAGCTGTTCCCCGCACGGGCGGGGATGAACCGCCCATCAGCGTTATTTGCAGGAAATAACGGGCCTGTTCCCCGCACGGGCGGGGATGAACCGGAATCTGTAGACGCACGGGAATGTGTGCAGGTCTGTTCCCCGCACGGGCGGGGATGAACCGGAATTAAGAGAGGGCCACGGCATGACGCTTGACTGTTCCCCGCACGGGCGGGGATGAACCGACCTTGCAAAAGCAGGGAATCGCTATGGTTGACTGTTCCCCGCACGGGCGGGGATGAACCGAGCGCCACGAGATCAAGCGTCAGTTGCCGGAACTGTTCCCCGCACGGGCGGGATGAACCGGAAACGATGGCAACTTATTTCAAGTACCTGTCCTGTTCCCCGCACGGGCGGGATGAACCGGATGTAAAAACCACCATGATCTACCTGCACCTCTGTTCCCCGCACGGGCGGGGATGAACCGCCACATTAAAAGAGGCGAGAGAACAAGCGAAACTGTTCCCCGCACGGGCGGGGATGAACCGCGGCACAAAACCGAAATTAAAGCGTTGTTGCGCTGTTCCCCGCACGGGCGGGGATTGGGCTACCCTTGCTAGCAGTGCGTTCACGTATTGTTTCGTAGCGCCCGTCCCTCGGGGCGGGTGAGGATTGAAGACAACCCCCTTGTCGCTGACATTTAAAATGCGGTAACCATCCAATTTTGACCTCTCTCAAATAATTGAAAATCATTTTCAGGACTGCCTTGACCATAAGGGCCTCTTTCTGCTATTGATAACTAAAATCAGATGGGGGTCGCCATGATCCTGGAAAAAAAGCGGGTGTTTAATGCCTATGCAGCCAAGCAGGGCTTACGATCGACGCGCCAGCGGGATGTGATTCTGGACATCTTTCTCTCGACCCATGAACACCTGAGTGTTGAGGAGTTGTACCTCAAGGTGAAGGCATCCCATCCGGGTATCGGTCAGGCAACAGTCTATCGGACGCTGAAGCTGTTCGTGGATGCCGGGCTTGCCCGCGAGATGACGTTGCCTGATGGCCAGACCCGCTATGAGCATCAGTTGGCGGGGGAACACCATGACCATCTGATCTGTACCCGCTGTAACCGGATTATTGAGTTTGAGGATGCAACTATCGAGCAGTTGCAGCAAGAGATCGCCCAGCGTCACGGCTTTGTGCTTACCGGCCACAAGATGCAGCTGTGCGGCATTTGTCCAGCCTGTTCATCAGCTAATCAAGTAGCAATTCAGGCATAGTCAGTACCGAAGGAACCTTCGATGTCACCTGCCACAACACACCACTCAGAAGCAGCTTCGCCCCGCACCGTCGTGCTGGTGGGCAACCCCAATGTGGGCAAAAGCGTGCTGTTTAATGCCCTGACCGGCAGTTATGTTACGGTTTCCAACTATCCCGGCACCTCGGTAGAGGTATCGCGGGGCAGCACTACCATCGATGGCCAGTCGTGGCAGGTGATCGATACTCCTGGCATGTACGCGATGCACACGATTACCGAGGAGGAGCGGGTAGCTCGCGAAATATTGCTTAATGAGCGGCCGGACGTGGTACTGCATGTGCTGGATGCCCGTAACCTGGAGCGGATGCTGGCCATGACAATCCAACTGATCGAGGCTGGCCTGCCGGTGGTGCTGGTGGTGAACATCATGGACGAGGCCGAACGGATGGGCCTCTCCTTTGATTTGGCTGTGCTTGAGCAGCGGCTGGGGATTCCGGTGATTGCTGCGGCCACGGCCCGCAAACGCGGTATCGAGGAGATTCGACAGGCCATTTCTCGTTTCGGCAGCAGTTGCGGCATGCCGATCGCCTACAGCCGTCTGCTGGAAGGGGATATCGCCGAGGTTGCCCGTTTGATGCAGGGTGACTACGTGCTTTCCAAGCGTGCCCTGGCCTTGTTGCTGCTGCAGGGTGATGATGAAATTACGGCACTGGTGACGGGTGTGGAAGGGGATGGCTATCCAGCCCTTGTGCTGAAGGTGAAAGAGATCGCCTTTGAACGCCGGGAGTCGTTTCACCTGGATCTGTCAATGGAACGCAAGGAGACGGTCCGTCGGCTGATGAATGGCGTGATGCGTGTTGAGGGGCAGCGGCGTGAGACCTGGAGCAGCAGATTCTCGAGGTTGACGGTGCAGCCGCTGACCGGCATTCCACTGCTGCTGGCGACGCTCTATTTTGGTCTGTACAAGTTTGTGGGTGGTTTTGGCGCCGGCACGCTGGTGGATCTGCTGGAGGGGGAGCTGTTCGAGGGTTGGTTTGCCCCCTGGATCATTAAGCTGGTCAATGGTTGGATCCCCTGGTGGTGGCTGCAGGAACTGCTGGTGGGGGAATACGGCATCATCACCCTGGGGCTGCGGTATGCGGTGGGTATTATCCTGCCGATTGTGGCCACCTTTTTCATCTTCTTTTCCCTGCTTGAGGATGGCGGCTATCTGCCGCGACTGGCCTTGATGGTGGACCGGGTCTTCAAGTGGTTCGGTCTGTCAGGGCGGGCGGTGATCCCGATGGTGCTGGGCTTTGGTTGCAGCACTATGGCCACCATGGTGACCCGCACCCTGGAGACCGTGCGGGAGCGGATTATTGCCACTCTGCTCCTGGCGCTGGCGATCCCCTGTTCCGCCCAGCTGGGGGTGATACTGGCACTGCTGGCAAAAACGCCGGGGGCCCTTGCCGCCTGGGGCGGCTGTATGCTGTTGTTGCTGGTGCTGGTGGGTATACTGGCCGGTCGCCTAGTGCCGGGTGAGGCGCCGATGTTTTACATGGAGCTGCCGCCGATGCGGCTACCGCAGCTTTCGAACGTACTGACCAAGACCTATACCCGTATGCAGTGGTATTTTTTGGAGATTCTGCCGCTGTTTGTGCTGGCCTCGGTACTGCTCTGGCTGGGCAAGATCACCAACAGTCTTGAGCGTCTGATTGATGCGTTATCGCCGCTGATGCATGCCATCGGCCTGCCCCGCGATGCTGCGGTGGCCTTTATCTTCGGTTTCTTCCGGCGCGACTACGGCGCTGCCGGCCTGTATGATCTGCAGACCGCCGGCCTGCTGGACGGTCGTCAGTTGACCGTGGCCGCCGTGACCTTGACCTTGTTTATTCCCTGCGTGGCCCAGTTTCTGATGATGTTCAAGGAGCGGGGCTGGAAGGTCTCGCTGATGATCTTTGGTATTGTCAGCCTGATTGCCTTTGCCAGCGGTTTTTTGCTCAATCGGCTGCTATTGGCGACCGGGTTGCTGGGGTGACCGATGCGTTGTGCATTCTGCGGGCACGAGTTTGAAGAATCAGAAGGGTTGCGGCCCGGCTGCGGCGCCTGCAGTGGCGGCTGCCACGGCATCCACTGTCCACGCTGCGGTTACCGTAATATTCCAGAACCCACGTTCTTGAAGCGTCTGAAAAAAATGGTCCCCGGTATGAAAAAGGAGACAGAATCATGAAATTGTCTGAAAAGGCCGAAGATATCATCGAGCGTCTCTGGATTGAGGTGGAAGAGGAGGGGGGCGCCTTTCTTGACCCTGAAACCATGGGGCTTGCCGCCGAGGCAGAGTCGGTACGCGAGCTGACCAGCAACGCACTGATCGAGCTGCGTAACGGCATGCTGTACATCCGCCCGGAAGGCAGGGAGGTGGGCCGCATGACGGTTCGTCGCCATCGCCTGGCCGAGCGTCTTATGATGGACGTCTTGAACCTGCGGGATGAAACCGGTCAACAGAAGGTCTGCCAGTTTGAACATCTTCTGACCGAGGGGGTGGATACCAAGATCTGTACCATGCTCAATCACCCCACCACCTGTCCCCACGGCAAACCGATACCTCCCGGTGAATGCTGTCTGGAGGCGCGGCGCAGCGGCGACTTGGGAGTGGTTCCCCTGACCGAGTGCAAGTCCGGCCAGGAGGGGGAGATCGCCTACATCCAGACCGACGACAGCAAAAAGATGCAGAAGTTGATGGCGATGGGGGTGCTGCCGGGCAACCGGATCCTGCTGACCCAGGCATTTCCATCCTACATCTTTAAGGTCGGCTTCTCGGAGTTTGCCATCGACACAGCCCTAGCCAGGGAGATTTTTGTCCGCAAGTTGTAGTGTCGAACCGGACAGCCGGATTGACAGCACTGCCGTGGCAGAGGTAGTATCAGCGTTCATTGAGTAGAGAAGGAAAGGTTGGTATGAAGATCATCGTGCTTTTAGGCGACGGCATGTCAGACGAGCCGAACGCCGAACTGAATGGCAAGACTCCGCTGCAGGCAGCAGACACCCCCAATATGGACAACATGGCCCGCGCAGGGCAGGTGGGATTGGCCAGAACCGTACCAAACGGCCTGTCACCCGGCAGTGATGTGGCCAATCTGTCGGTCTTCGGTTATGACCCCCGTGACTGTTACACCGGACGTTCGCCGTTAGAGGCAATCAGTATGGGGGTGGCACTGGGGCCAGACGATGTGGCCTTCCGGATGAACCTGGTGACCCTGCGACCTCACGGTGGCCGGGTCTATATGGAGGATTTCTCGGCCGGCCACATCGGCAGTGAGCAGTCCCATCAACTGATAGCCAGTTTACAGGCTGAACTTGGTGACGAGCGTTTCGAATTTCATCCCGGTGTTGGCTACCGGCACCTGTTGGTCTGGCGAGGGGGCAAAGATGCCATGTCCGCTACGCCGCCCCACGATATTACCGGCAAGCTGATCAATGAGTACCTACCCAAAGGGGAGGGGGCTGATGAGCTGATCCACCTGATGAATTCGGCCCAGATGGTCTTGAAGACCCATCCCATTAATCGTCAACGGGTAGAACAGGACCAGCTGGAGGCCAACTCGATCTGGCTGTGGGGACATGGCAAGACCCCCAAGCTGGCACCCTACGTTGAAAAATTCGGGTTAAGCGGCGCAGTGATCTCTGCTGTTGATCTGATCAAGGGTATCGGTCGTTGTGCCGGGCTGGATGTGATCAACGTGCCGGGCGCCACCGGCTACATCGACACCAACTATCAGGGCAAGGCCGAGGCAGCCTTGGCGGCGCTGGAAACACACGACTTCGTGTATGTGCATGTCGAAGCGCCCGATGAGGCATCACACAGCGGCAACCTGCAGCACAAGCTGAAGGCGATCGAAGACTTTGACCGTCTGGTGGTGGGTACGGTACTGGCCGGGCTTGATCGTTTTGAGGATGTGCGTCTGCTCTGTTGCCCCGATCATCCCACGCCGATCCGGCTTAAGACCCACACCAGCGATCCGGTGCCGTTCATCATCTATCGTCCGGGGAAGTCACAGGGCAACGGGGCGGCCAGCTACGACGAGGCTGCTGCCAAGGGAACCGGCCTGCTGGTTGAGGGAAATCGCATGATGGAGTTGCTGACTGCGTAGTAAGCACTTTTCAGGTCAATCGAGGATGAGCTAGTCGCTGGTGTGATCTTTCTTGGCCTGTTTTTCTGTGTACATCTGCTGGTCGGCTTGGTTCAGGGCCTCGTTCAGCTGGCCTGGACCGTTCGCAAAGGCCATGCCCAGCGAGAGCGAGACCGGTGGTGCGTCAGGAAGTTCCGCGTGCAAGGCGATCCGTTGACGCAGCCGTTCCAGTTTCGCGTGGGCAACGTTCTCCTCCATGCCGGGCAGTAACAGGGCAAACTCGTCGCCTCCGAGGCGCGCTACGATGTCCTGAGCGCGGAAGGGGGCCTTTAGCAACTGGGCCGCAGCTGCTATCATCCGGTCCCCTGCCTCATGGCCGGATTGGTCGTTCACCGCTTTCAGCCCATCAAGATCAGTCATAACAACGGCAACTGGAAACGGTCCCTCTGCATCCAGCAGTTCTCGGTGATACTCGAAACCGGCCCGGTTGTAGAGGCCGGTCAGGGCATCGTGAAGGCTTAAGTATTTCAGTTGCTGCTCGTTCATCTTGCGTTCAGTGATATTGCGGGTCAGCAGCAGCGTGTAGCTTTCTCCTGCAATTTGAGCCGAGGACAATGAAAGTTCCAGCATGATAGCTGTCCCCCCCGCCGTTTGTCCCAGCAGTTCAAGCCGCAGTCCTTCAGCGCCAACACCTCCTGCCTGATCTATGGCATCGAACAGCCCAGGTATGAAGCTGGACAGCGACATCGAACATGCTGTTTCAGAGGGCATCTCAAACAGTCGCTCGGCAGATGGATTCCAGAGGGTGATACGCTGTTGGTGGTCAGCCATGATGATTGCATCATGCGCAGCCTTGGCTATCAGACGGAAGCGTTGCTCGCTTTCCTGAAGGGTAAGCAGGGCCTCTTTGCGTTCGGTGATGTCATCATTGCTGCCCCGAACACCAACCAGTGAACCTTCGGCATCGAGGATGGGGGTACAGTTGTGGCGTAACCAGCGAACAGTGCCCTGTTTTGTGATGATACGGAATTCAATGTTTTCACTATGGTCTGCCGCGCCTGCCTGACAGAGATGATCATTCCAGATGCAGCGATCATCAGGGTGCACTATGCTGCTGGTTAGCTGAGGGTCTGCCAGCAGCTCTTCAACTGAATAGCCGCTGATCTTTTCTGCCGCAGGAGATATGTAAAGCATCTCGCCGCTGGGCATCCGCCAGAAGATCCAATCACCGGAAAAATCCGATATAAACTGATACAGCTCGCGGCTGTTCTGCAGGTCGCGTTCCCGGGCGTGCAATTGCATCAGCAGGCTGTTGAAGCTGGTACTCAACCTGCCGATTTCGTCATTGGTCGTCACAGGTAGTAAGCTCATATGTTCCGAGTTTCTGATCTGCAGTATGCGGGCAGACATGGACTGAAGTGGTGCCAGCAGGCGTGAGGTCGCCACAGTAATCAGCAGGGTAAGAAACATGAGCGCAAAGGCAGCGATGCCCCAGCCGACCTGTTCCGCCAGAATTACCGGAGCATAGGCTTCACTGCTCGGCACCTGTGCCGCCAGAATCCAGCCGGTGCTGGCCAGCCGCTTGAAGGCGATCAACATCTTGACGCCCTGGGTGTTGACGGTTTCTCCGGCCCCTTCAAAACCAGCAATAGCCCTGTCATAGAGCGCATTGTCACCGGGTTGTGCTGTGAGCTTGAGTATTCGATCCAGATCAGGGTGCATGATCATGGTGCGTTGTTGATCGGTCAGATAGAAATAGCCGGACTGACCGATCCTGGTGCTGGCCAGCTTGCCCAGCAGGTTGGGCCGCAACAGGTTGATGCTGCCTCCCACAATGGCAACCGGTGTTCCTGTTGCGTCAAACAACGGCGCGGTGAACATGACTACCGGCGGTGCATGGGGCAGCAGACTGCGAAAGGGGGCTGAGATGGTTGGTTGCCAGGTGCTGCGAGTCTTAATGATGTAATCACGGTAGGAAAAGTCCTGGCCGGTGCGGCTGGGGCGGTGAGCGACTTCGGCCAGCAATTTCCCGTCAGGGGTGAAGATGACCACATTGTTATCGAAGACCTCTTGGATTCCCTGACGGCTGTCGAGAAATTGCTCTAATGTAGTGGGGTTGTCCAGATCGGTCTGGGGAACGGTCTTGGCAAAGGAACGGACCGCCTTGCGATAGATGTCGAACTGGTCATCTAGTTTGCTGGCCATCAGTGCCACTAGACTATATTGCTGTTTTTCGATGGTTTTTTTTGTGGATACGCGGAAATAAGCGGTTAACAGCAGGACCGTGATGATCGCCAGCACGGTAACCGCCGGCAGAACGGCCAGGAGTAGCTTGGCCTTTATGGTTGTATGGCGTTGGGCCATGGGCGTGATAGTTCCTCTTCACCTGAAGTGGTGATCTGAAACTATATAATTAGTTGATACGCGTGTAAGAGTCTATCAGAAAGCGGGCGATACTGCGTTGGGCAGGCAGGTTGGGCAGCGAACCGCTGGTAAACCAGCGGGCATCTTCAACCTCTTTGCCGTCTACCTGGATGCTGCCGCCGCTATAGTCGGCCACGAAGCCCGCCATCAGCTGGGACGGAAACGGCCAGCACTGGCTGGTGACGTAGCGTACGTTTTTGATCTCAATGCCGGTTTCTTCCCGTGTCTCACGAATGGCACATTCTTCCAGTGATTCGCCGACATCGAGAAAGCCGGCCACTAGGCCGTAGCGCCCTGGTGCCCACTCCGGCTTGCGGATCAGCAGCAGTTGGTCATCACGCCTGATCAGGACGATGGCGCAGGGGTGAATGTGGGGAAAGTGCTCGCTACCGCAGTCAGGACATTTTTTTCCCCAGCTATCGGCAAGCTGGTGGGGTTGCCCGCCGCAGCGGGAGCAAAAACGGCTCATTTGCTGCCAGTGTAGCAACTGTTTACCGATGCCGGCAATGGTCATCAGATCGGCGGGAATCCGTTCACGGAGGGCATTGAAAGGCTCCACCACCAGACCTTCTGGCAGCGTCACCTGTGATGAAATCGTTGTGACCAGCAGTTGCTGGCCCTGCCAGCTGGCAAAGGCGAGAGGCGGAAACGTCGGTTGTAACTCAGGCGTCAAGGTCCCCTGCGGCAGGTGCAGCAGATCACCCTGCTCACAGAGCAGCAGGTTTGGTCCCTGCAGCACAATCCACCGAGCTGGCCTGCTATCAAGCACTTGAGGAGTCGGATGCAATACAAAACCGCCCGGCAGTGCCGAGCGGTTAAAGGGCAGGTTGATCGTCTCGGGATAGGGCATGCGTTGGTCTCGCGTTCGTGCTGCCAGATGTCTCCTGACAGCACCTGCCGGGCCAGACAGCTTACATTTCGGCCAGAACCTTGTCGTCATACAGGGACTCAAGCTGGAATTTGTGTTTTTTCTCTTCGCTCGCCATCAGACGCAGGGCATCTTTGACCTCAGGTGCCTCGGCCAAGGCCTCGGCCGCTGTATAGAGTTTGTAGGCAGCCTCCTCGCTTTTCATGGCAAAGACCAGCACTTCCTGAAAACTCATCCCCTCTTTTACTTCCACATCCAGCAGATAATCACCAATCTTCAGATCCGGCACCTTTTGGAAGTTGTACTGGGTCAGCTTTTCCTGGGTCATGGCCTCCATCATCCGTTTGTGGCCCAACTCCTGGGCAGCCATTTCTTCCAGCATCTTGCGCGCTGCCGCTGATTTCACCTGCTGGGCGGTGGTGCTATACAGCTGGTAAGCGGCCTCTTCCTTGCCAACCGCAAAGGTGATGACGTCCTGTAAGGTCTTGAAACGTTCCATGATCTTCCCTCGTGTGCAGTGGGTGAAATTGTATACAGTGTTCGTATCTAACAGTCTCGGCAGAGCCTGTCAAGATGATCAGGCCAAAAAATGCAGCTAGTTACTTGACGTGCGGAACAAAGTCCGTACAATCCTTGCCATGTCTACCAAACAATGGTCTTTAACTCGTCTGCTCAGCCGTTTCTGGTACCTGCTGCTTTGTTTGCTGCTGGTATTCTTTTTGGGGTGGTATCTGTATCTGGTTCAGCCTGCGGGTGATGGAAAACGGGTGTACGGTTTGACGGTTCCCAAGGGGGCCGGTTTTGTCCAGGTTGCTCGTGATTTGGAACGTCAAGGTATTGTTCGCAGCGCCCTCCATTTTCGCCTCGTTGGCCGACTAAAGGGGCTGGATCGACGGATGCAGCCCGGCGATTACCGTCTCAACAGCGCCATGACCCCCGTTGAAATTCTCGAAAAAATGGCCAGCGGTGTGTCGGATGCCCGCAAGTTTGTCGTGCCCGAGGGCTATTCCATCTATCAGTTGGCAGAGCTTCTGGAAAAGCAGGGGCTCTTCGGGGGTAAGGAGTTTCTTGCGGTCTGCAAGGATAAGCAGGTGTTACAACATTTTGATCTTGGTGCTAAAAGTGTAGAGGGGTACCTGTTTCCCGGCACCTATCTGATCGGTTTTCAGTTGGATGTGCGGGGGTTGGTGATGGAGATGGTACGGGAATTCAGGCATCGCATAACCAGTCTACAGGGGCAGCTTGACCAGTCGGGCCTGAGTCTGCATCAGGTGGTTACGCTGGCCTCGATGGTTGAAAAAGAGGCGGTGGTAGCGGACGAAAAACCGTTAATCGCCTCAGTGTTTCGCAATCGCTTGAAGATTGGCATGCCGTTACAGAGTGATCCAACGGCTATTTATGGAGTACGGGCCTTTGGAGGTACGGTTACTAGACAGGACCTGAAAAGAAAATCACCCTATAACACCTACCATGTCAGGGGCTTGCCACCCGGTCCGATCGGCAACCCCGGCATCGAAGCGATCACGGCGGTACTGCAGCCGGCTCGCACCGATTATCTCTACTTTGTAGCTCGCAAGGACGGCACCCACCAGTTTTCACGCACGTTGCAGGAGCATAACCAGGGGGTGCGTCAGTTTTTGAAAAAAGGCAAGAAAAGGTAGCCTGCCAGACAACGGTGCCGCGCTAGGTCATGGTGATGCCGTCAGCATCCTCGATCACGATCTCCAGTTCAGCCAGAGCGACCTCTTGCAGGCCAAGAAAGTAGGCCTCTGGGGCATTTGCGAGTGAAAGTGACAGGTCGGCCGGACCGATTGCCCTGCCGCCTTTTTTGCAGGCCAGGTTGGCCAGCCGTACCGCCACCAACAGGATGTTGGACTGGTCGAAATCGGCCTTGTGATGGCCGTTGGTGATATCACAGTAGAAGTCCGGGAAGTTCCAGCTCTTCATCAGCTTATAGCCCACCGATTCATGCATCGCCCCCATGATCTCGCAGACCAGTTGATCGGAGTAGCTGGCTGAGGTCTCATTATTTTTTCGGATGTCATCCAGCACTTTCAGCAGGGCCAGCTTGCCGATGTCATGCATCAAGCCGCCCATGAAGGCTTCAGAGGCCAGGCCCGGATAACCGCTCTTGCGGGCAATCCATTTGGCACCTACGGCACAGGCCAGGGCGTGACCCCACAGGCTCTGCATGGCACGGTTCAGGGTTTCGTCAGTTGATTGATAGCACTCAAACTGCGAGGCCAGCATGGCCATATTGGCTATTTCCTGGGCACCCAGACGGATAATGGCATCTTTGATGGTGGCGATCTTGGTCAGGCCGGCATAGTAGGATGAGTTGGCCACCTTCAGGACGCGACCCGACAGAGACTGGTCTTCGCCAATCAGTTCAATGATGTCGTCGATCTCGAACGAGCGGGTGCTCAGCAGCTGTTGCAGTTTGACCGCCACGTTGTGGAAGACCGGCAGGTCGTGCAGGTCGCCGCTCAGATGTTCTTCAATCAACTGGATCAGCGGTTTTTCGTGTGTCATCGGGGGTGCCCTCAGGATACGTAGTATCTATGTAGAAGCCGCTTGTAGCAGGGTTTAGGGCAAAATGCAAACAGATGGGGGCTGGCTGACGAGCTCGCGGACACCGCCGAAACTGAGGCGGTGGATCGGGCAGGGGCCATGCTGACGCAGGGCTGTCAGGTGCGCAGCACTTCCGTATCCTTTATGGCGGCCAAAACCGTACTGGGGGTAGAGGTGATCATACTCCAGCATCAGGCGGTCACGAGTCACCTTGGCGATGATCGAGGCGGCCGCAATCGAGGCGCTGCGGCTGTCGCCCTGCTTGATAGTGTGCTGGTGGAGCGGGGAGTCAATGGTGGTGATACCGTCAATCAGCAGGATGTCGGGTTGCGCTGAGAGGTGTTGCACCGCTTGCAGCATGGCCTGGCGGGTGGCTTGCAGGATGTTGATCCGGTCGATCTCTGCCGGCGATGAGCTGCCGATGCCGATGGAAAGGGCATCGGCCATGATCTGGTCGAAGAGCCGTTCACGTTGGCGTTCGGTCAGTTTCTTGGAGTCGTTGACGCCAGCGATGGGGCGGTCTGGTCGCAGGATGACCGCTGCCGCCACCACCGGGCCGGCCAAAGGGCCGCGCCCCGCTTCATCCACGCCGGCGACCAGCTGGTAGCCTCTTGACTGCGCGTGACGTTCAAAACGATAGAGATCGTGGTCTGACGATTCAAAGAGTGATGGTTGCATAGTCAGGAATGAGACCGCATTCGTAAGTGAGTTCAACGCGAAAAGCCCCGCCGAATGACGGGGCTTTTCGAGAGTATCGCCACCACTGGTTATTAACCTTTGGCGACGGGAACGTACTTGCGCTCGCGGATACGGGCAGCCTTGCCACGCAGCTTGCGCAGGTAGTACAGCTTGGCGCGACGCACATGACCGCGGGTTACCACCTCGATCTGCTCGATGGTCGGTGAGTGGATCGGGAAGACCCGCTCTACGCCGATGTTGTTGGAGATCTTGCGGACGGTGAACGACTCACGGACGCCGCCGTTCTGGCGGGCGATCACCACGCCCTGATAGGCCTGGATCCGTTGCTTGTCGCCTTCCACGATCTTGACGTGTACCTTGACGGTGTCCCCTACCTTGAAGGCCGGGGTGTTCTTTTTCATCTGGTCAAACTCGAGCATATCGATGGTGTTCATAGTACTGTTCCTCCTTGATGGAACCATGCTGCATGGTGTGTTTTATGTAGTTAACATCCGATTCTTGCGTTTCAACGTGCGCTCAGTAACCGATCAAGCATGATGGCCGCTGCTGAACGGACTGATAAGTGATTGTAGTCACCAGCGCCCTGGATTGGCTCCAGGACCAGATCTGTCTGTTCAAAGAGTTCGTCGGCCAGCCCCCAGCCGGTACCCAGAGTCAACAGGTGCGGTGCTTCAGGTTGCCGTAGTCGTTCACGCAGACTGCTGAAGCTGATGGCGTCAGTCCGTTGCCGGGCGCCAGTGGCTACGCTGATGACCGGCGTAGCAAAACTCTGCTGATAGTCGGTCTGTGCCTCCTGCAGCGAGGCAACTACACGAATGATGCTGAGCGCCTCGCGGCGATCCGGGTTATAGCCGGCTCCCCAGCCATCCTGCCAGTGCCCGACAATCCGCCTGATCATCGCCTGCTGGTCCGTCGAGGGGGTCACCAGATAGTAGCGTGACAGGCCAAAGGTGCGGGCCGCCCGGGCGATGTCATGAATATCAAGGTTTGTGACCGCAGTGGTTACCACCTCACGGTGCTTGTTGTAAACCGGGTGGTGCACCAGTGCCAGGGCCAGGTTGCGGGCTGCGTTGTTGTCAGAGATCATTGCTGCAGTTGCGCCAGATAGGCGCGGTCTCGTTCCGTAAGTGGCGCCGTTCGCAGCAGATCAGGTCGTTGTGCTGCGGTGCGCTGCAGGGCTTGTTGCCGTCGCCATTGGGCGATCAGTGCGTGGTTGCCGGACAAAAGCACCTCGGGTACCTGTAGGCCGTTAAACTCGGGCGGTCTGGTATACTGCGGGTACTCCAGCAGGCCGTCGCTAAAGGAGTCGGTTGCGGCCGATTCGTCCGACCCGAGCACTCCCGGCACCAGTCTGGTAACTGCATCAACCACTACCATTGCTGCCAGTTCGCCACCGGAGAGTACGTAATCACCGATCGAGACCTCCAGATCAACGAACAGTTGGTGGACTCGTTCGTCAATCCCTTCGTAGCGGCCACAGATGATGATCAGTCCCGGTTTCGCAGCCAGATCAACCGCCAGTTGGTGCGTCAGCGGTACTCCCTTGGGGGAGGTGAGCAGCACCAGTGCGTGCGGGTTCTGCTGACGGGTAGCCTCGATGCAGGCTGCCAGCGGCTCCGGCTTCATGACCATGCCGGCTCCGCCGCCGTAGGGGCTGTCATCCACCGTCTGATGCTTGTTGGTGGCAAAATCCCTGATCTGGTGCAGGCCGATCTGAATCAGTCCCTTATCCTGTCCCCTGCGGATGATGCTCTCATCAAAGGGGCCCCTGAACATCTCGGGGAAAAGGGTCAAAATGTCAAACTTCATAGGTCCAGCAACCCCTCCAGCGGGGTAATGGTCATGGTTCTGGCCGGCAGATCGACCTTGCTGATGACGCTGGCCACTGCCGGGATCAGATACTCGCGCCCCTGGCCGCTCACCACGTAGATGTCGTTGGCGCCGGTTTCAAGGATATCGCTGATCGTGCCCAGCGTCTGGCCACAATCGGTAGTAACCGTAAGCCCCAACAGGTCTCGCCAGTAGTACTCGCCTTCGCCGGTTGCCGGCAGCTGTTCCAGCTGCAGGCAGAGTTCACTGCCCACCAGATCCAGCACCTGGTTGATGTTATCAAACCCGGCCAGGGTCAGCAGAAAGGCCGTGCCGTGGTCGGCAGCCCGTCGCAGGCCATACTCGTGCAGCGTGCCATCGGGCCGGCGCAGGATGACCGAGCGTGCCGCGGTCAGGCTGTCCAGATTGCCTGAATAGGACTGCAGGCGTACCTGACCCTTGATGCCGTGGGTACCTGTTATCCGACCAACGGCGATCAGGCTGTCGTGTTCGGCAGACATCACTCGATGATCTTGAGGATCGCCTTCTTGTTGTCCCTGGTGGCTACGGCGTTCAGCAGGGTGCGAATCGCCTTGGCGGTACGTCCCTCTTTGCCGATGATCCGGCCCATGTCTTCCTTGGCCACGGATAGCTTGATTACCAGGGTGTCGTCTTCCATCTCTTCGGTAGTGGTCACCTGGGATGGATCGTCAACAAGAGCCTGCGCGATGGTTTGAACAAGTACCTTCATCTGGCGTACCTCTGTGGGTTAGGGTAACCGGCCAGGCCGGATTGGACGCCGTACAGAAGAAGCTTACAACTAGGCAGCCTTGGCAGCCTGCTCCAGGATGCCCTGATTCTTCAGAATCTGGCGCACGGTGTCGGTGGGCTGGGCGCCCTTGCCGAGCCAGTCCAGGACCTTTTCCACGTTGATTTTGCAGATAGCCGGGCTCTTGGTCGGGTCGTAATAGCCGAGGTTTTCAATAAAACGACCGTCGCGGCGTGAGCGCTCGTCGGCGATCACTACCTGGTAAAAGGGGCGCTTCTTGGCGCCGCCGCGCTGCAGTCTGATCTTGGTTGCCATGGTGTTTCCTCCTGCGTGTGAGTCTCGCGTAGTGTTAGAAAAAACGGGTGTTCGAAAATGTCCATTAACGGCCGAAGGGGAACATGCCTTTGCCGATGCCGCCCAGTCCTGGTAGTCCACCCATCCCCTTCATCAGGTTCTTGGGCCCCAGTTTCTGGAGTTGTTTCATCATTTTTTGTGCTTCTGTAAAACGTTTTAAAAGCTGGTTGATCTCTTGAACCGTGGTGCCGCTGCCTTTGGCAATCCGCAGGCGACGGCTGCCGTTAATAATGGTGTGGTTGGCCCGTTCAGCCGGTGTCATGGAGCGGATGATCGCCTCGATCCGTTTGATCTCCTTTTCACCGAACTGGACGCCTTGCACCTGCTTCATCATCTTGCCCATACCGGGGATCATCCCCATGATGGACTCCATTGAGCCCAGCTTTTTCAGCTGTTGCATCTGGCTCAGGAAATCTTCCAGATCAAACTGGTTCTTTTTGATCTTGCGCTGAAGCTGCTCGGCATCCTTTTCGTCAAAGGCAGCCTGGGCCTTCTCCACCAGGGTCAGTACGTCACCCATGCCCAGAATGCGGGACACCAGACGGTCTGGGTGGAACACCTCCAGGGCGTCCAGCTTTTCTCCCAGGCCAACAAATTTGACCGGGGTGCCGGTAACGGCCTTGATCGAAAGGGCGGCGCCGCCTTTGGCATCGCCGTCCAACTTGGTCAGGATGGCACCGGTCAGGCCGAGTCGCTCATTAAAGCCGCTGGCTACGTTGACTGCCTCCTGGCCGGTCATGGCGTCTGCCACGAACAGGATCTCGCGGGGCTGTACCGCGCTCTTGATCCGTTCCAGTTCGGACATCAGGAAATCGTCGATCTGGTGACGACCGGCGGTATCCAGGATAATCGTGTCGTAGCCGTTCAGCTCGGCATACTTCAGAGCTTCTGAGCAGATGACAACCGGATCCTGATCCGGCTTGCTGTCAAAGACCTCAAGCGACAGCTGGCGACCGACGGTCTTCAGCTGCGCAATGGCGGCCGGTCGGTAGACATCGGCCGGCACCAGCAGAGGACGGCGTTTCTGTTTGCGCAGCCAGTTGCCCAGCTTGCCGCAGGAGGTGGTCTTGCCGGCGCCTTGCAGGCCGACCATCATCAGGGCTACCGGCGGCTTGGCTGCCAGGTCCAGGTCGTTGCTGCCGTGGCCACCCATCAGGGTGATCAGTTCGTCGTGGACAATCTTGACGACCTGCTGCCCTGGGGACAGGCTTTGCAGTACCTCGGTGCCGACCGCCTTGACCCGCACCGCTTCGACAAACTCTTTGACAACCTTGAAGTTGACGTCAGCCTCAAGGAGTGCCAGGCGCACCTCGCGCAGGGCTTCCTTGATGTTGTCCTCGGTCATCACCCCCTGGCCGCGAAGTTTCTTAAAGACCGATTCCAGCTTATCCGAGAGGGTTTCAAACATAAGTATAGTCACTGACGCAGTCTAGGCATTCTAAAAGAAAGAAACTATAAAGAACGCATCCTGGCCTGTCAAGAAGTATTTGTTTTTGCTACAGCCTGATGACCGAGGCGGCTGCCAGCAACTGCTCGGCGGTGCTGAACATATTGGTGGTCTTGCCAACGGCCAATTGATCTTTTTTCTTAAAGAAATCAAGACAGACCCCGCATGAAAACAGCTCAACCCCCAAACTCTCCAGGGCGGAGAGGGCCTCGATGGTCTCGGCTCCCTGCACGGTTAATAGCACACCGCTGTTCAGGAACAGGATACGGTCCGGCCGTTCGGCGGTCTCCAGCAGGGTGTGCAGGAAGTTGCGCATCAACAAACGCCCCAACTCATCGGCGCCTTCGCCCAGCCGGTCGCTGGTAATCAGCAATACCCGTTCACCGGCTGCCGATATGTGTGCCGTGGTGGTGGCCACGGTAAGGCCGGTCTTGCCGGTAATCTGTAAAGACCAGCCGGTGCCGTCAGGGGTTTCTGTAACCGTCAACCCCCTGGTATGGGCAAAGCGCGTGACATTCTCGCGGGGGGCGCCGTCATCCAACAGGACGCGGACACCGGACGGCGAGGCCTCCAGGGCCCGTTTGGTGGCGATGACGGGGGCAGGACAGGCTTGACCGCGGCAGTCAATGGTGATCATCGGTATGCTCCTCCTGGAGGCGGATGTACTGTCCATCCTGCAGATGGCAGATATAGGCCGGCATCAGATCGTGATCGTTCAGGGTTGCGGTGATAGTAGCAAGGGACTGCTGATCGAAACGCAAGGCCAGCCCGCAATCGGTCTGCAATGCGCGGGGGGCGGGGATCAGCAGAATTTCGAGACCCTGATCCTTGAGAAGACCTTCGGCCTTCAGTACCCGGTGGGTTGAGTTGAAGACCGCCAAGCAGTGCTCCTCTTTGACCAGGTAATGGTCAGACATCCTGTTTCCTTCCTCTATAGCGGCGTATAATTGACAATTTCAGTCCGGTTCCATACTATGCCCCAAAAGGGGAACACCGTGCAAGACTCATTTCTCTTGGCCGGCCTGCTGGTGCTGGCGTTTTTGATAAGTATTCCCTGCGGTTATCTTCGGGAGTCGTTCCGGAAATATTCATTGATGTGGTTTGTGCTGATCCACCTGCCGATACCGTTGGTGGTGCATATGCGGATGATGGCTGGATTTAGCTGGCGGATTGTGCCGCTGACCCTGGGGAGCGCCATTGCCGGTCAGATTGTAGGCGGCTGGTACAAACGGAGGATGCGTGGTGGCAGCAAAACGACCAAAAGGGCGCCCTGAGCTCCTTGGCAGCCTGCTGCACAAGAGTTTTGGCGGCACCGGCCTGGGCGAGCGACTGAAAGACCTGGTGATCTGGCAGCACTGGGAGCAGGTAGTGGGTGCGGCCATTGCCCGCCGGGCCCGACCGCTACGATTGTCTGGCGGCGTGTTGACCGTGGTGGTGGGTAGCGCACCCTGGATGCAGCAGCTTACCTTTATGAAGGCCGATTTGATTGCCCGGCTGAACAGCTGCCTGGGTGAAGAGCGGGTGCGGGAGATCGTGCTGAAATCAGGCCGGATTGCTGAGGAGGAAAAGGTCGATAGTGATCCTCAGGTTACGGTGCGTCAGTTGAGCGATGATGAGCGGGCTTGGATCGAGCAGCAGATCCGTGAGGTGGCCGATGAGGAGCTGCAGCGTCAGCTGCGATCGCTGATGGAAAGCCACTATCGCCATACGCCGACAGCGTAAGCATTACTTCTTGTGTTCACCGCCCTGGTCAGACATCATCTTGTCCTGCAGATCCCAGTTGTCCCGTATCCGTCCGCTCCCGCCGCCTAGCTTGTCAACAAAGATCGCCAACCGGGCCTGATCTTCTTTCAGTATCTCGAGAAAACGGTGACCGCAGACCTCAATGCCGTCTTCCTGGCGTGTCTTGTGCCAGGCCAGTTCGGCAACGGCACAGACGGGAGACGCCCCGTCCTGCAGGTCAAACACCACGATGGCCAGCGGGGTAGGTGGCGTATTGAGTTCAAAGCGGATGCCACCGGCACTGATGTTTACCTTGGTCTCTTGCAACTTCAAGCGGGGCGGGGTTGGCTGGCGCAGGTCGGTGACAACCCGCCGCCACTCTCGTTTGAAAGCGGATAGAGAGGATTTCTGGAGTACGTGTAGAAAGGGCAGGCTGACATCAACCCGGGGCATCTGGCGTCGCTGATAGATTTCCATCTGCCCGATTGGTTGCAGTTCCAGAATTTCGGCTGCCGGTGTAGCCACCAGTTCGGCACGCAGTTGTACCCCCACGCCGAAGGATTCCGTGGACAGCTTAAACTGCATGCCTGCTTCGAGTGGTGCTGCATCACCGGAAAACAGTCGGTAGGGGGCCTTGAGCGCGATACTGCTGTCGTTACTGCTGATGACCGTGGCTGAAAGTGATTCGTAGACCGACTCATCCCTGGTCTGGGAAATGTTGATCAGGTATACCTTCTGGCCGCGGCTGAAGTATCGGTCGTAGTTCATAGCAGGTGCCGGTTGATACGGTTAGGTGCTGCGGAACATTCGGTCCAGCAGCTCCCAGTTGTTTTTGGATGGCTTCGGTTTGCGCCCCTGTTTCTTGAGACGCTGTTCAATATGCTGCTGGATCCGGAGTTGATCCTCCTTGCGGATCAGAACAAAACGTTGGCCAGTGGCAACACCCTCTTCGTCGGGCAGATTGCGGCGCCAGAGTTGTTCGGTTACGGCACAGATCGGTGCCTGTCCGGCTTCCAACTCGATGAAGATCATCGATAGGTCGTGCTGCCGCTCATCCGGTTCTGCTACAACGCGCAGGCCGCCGACCCCCAGATTGATCTGGCGGGGAACCAGTTCCAGTGGCGATGATTTGCCTGAGCTGAACCCGTCTTGCAGTCGCCGCCATTCCTGGTGAAAAACGGCCAGTGGAGTGGTGCGGGTAAAGGACCGGAAACCAACGATCATATCCATGCGCGGCACCTGGCTGCGTTGGTACATCTCGATCGGTCCGGTGGGGTTGAGGATAAAGCTGCTGCCGTTGACCGAACCGATCTCGCCGCTGAACTGCACCCCGGAACCAAAGCTTTCGGCAGTCACCTTGAACTGCGCCCCTTTTCTGAGCAGGCCTTCTCCGGCCTGCAGCAGGGAATAACGAGGCCGCAATTCAAAATGGCGGTTGTCGCAACTTACAATCGTGGCTGAAAACGCCTCAAACAGCGATTGGTCGCGGTCAGGGCTGATATTGATCAGAAATACCTTCTGGCCGCGATTGTAGTAGGTAACATAATTCATGATGCCTCCAACCGTTTGCGTCAACGGGTCAGCTTGCGATAGGTGATCCGGTGGGGACGGTCCGCCTCGGCTCCCAGGCGCTTGCGGCGGTCTTCCTCATAGTCGGAATAGTTGCCCTCAAACCAGACTACCTTTGAATCTCCCTCAAAGGCCAGCATATGGGTGGCAATCCGGTCCAGGAACCAGCGGTCGTGGGAGATAACAACGGCGCAGCCGCCGAAGTTTTCCAGTGCTTCTTCCAGGGCCCGCATGGTATTGACATCCAGATCGTTGGTCGGTTCGTCCAGCAGCAGCACGTTGGCCCCGCTTTTGAGCACCTTGGCCAGATGTACCCGATTGCGCTCACCACCGGAGAGCATGCCCACCTTTTTTTGCTGGTCACCTCCGGTGAAATTGAAACGCGCCACATAGGTGCGGGCATTGACGGTCTGCTTGCCCAGCTGGATCATCTCCTGGCCATCGCTGATCTCTTCCCACAACAACCGATCAGGGTTAAGGGTGTCGCGGCTCTGATCAACATAGGCCACCTGCACCGTATCACCCACCCGGATAGTACCGCTGTCCGGCTGTTCAGTACCGGTGATCATCCGGAACAGGGTGGTCTTGCCGGCGCCGTTGGGGCCGATCACACCGACAATGCCGCCCCGGGGTAGCTTGAAGCTCATCCCCTCGAACAGCAGCCGGTCGCCAAAGCCCTTGGCCACGTTGTCTGCCTCAATCACGATGTCACCCAGACGCGGTCCGGGTGGAATGAATATCTCCAGTTCCTTGGCCCGCTTCTCGCCAGTATCGGCGGCCAGCTCCTCGTAGGCGCTGATCCGTGCCTGGGACTTTGCATGGCGCCCTTTGGGTGACATCCGGATCCAGTCCAGCTCCCGCTGCAGGGTCTTCTGACGGTCGCTTTCCTGTTTTTCCTCGGTTGCCAGCCGTTGCTGTTTTTGTTCCAGCCAGGAAGAATAATTGCCCTTCCAGGGGATACCCTCGCCCCGGTCCAGTTCCAGGATCCAGCCGGCCACGTTGTCCAGGAAGTAACGGTCGTGGGTCACGGCGATCACGGTGCCGGCGTAGTTCTGCAGGTGCTTCTCCAGCCAGGCCACGGTCTCTGCATCCAGGTGGTTGGTCGGTTCGTCCAGCAGCAGGATATCCGGTTTCTGCAGCAGCAGCCGGCAGAGTGCCACCCGCCGCTTTTCACCGCCGGACAGCACCTTGATCGGCGTGTCGCCGTCAGGGCAGCGCAGGGCATCCATGGCAAGTTCCAGCCGCGAGTCGAGATTCCAGGCGTCCAGATGATCCAGCTTTTCCTGCAGTACAGCCTGGCGGTCGCACAGTTTCTCAAAATCGGCGTCCGGCTCGGAGAATTTGTCGGTGATGCTGTTGAACTCGGCCAACAGGTCAACCAGCTCCTGGCAGCCCTCTTCAACCACCTGACGGACAGTCTTGGATTCATCCAGCCTCGGCTCCTGCTCCAGGTAGCCGACGCTGTAACCGGGGGAAAGCACGGCCTGGCCGTTGAACTCGCTGTCCACCCCGGCCATGATCCTGAGCAGGGTTGATTTACCGGAGCCATTCAGGCCCAGTACGCCGATCTTGGCACCGTAGAAATAGGAAAGTGAGATATCCTTGATGATCGGTTTTTTGTCGTAGAACTTCGACACCCGCATCATGCTGTAGATTACTTTTTTGTCGTCAACACTCATTGCTGCGAACCTCCTTGGAATGAATGGGTTTTATGGCATGTACGGGGACGACTGTCAATCCGTATCAGGCAGGTTTACCTATGACGTGGTTGAAGAATCCCCAAATGTCGTTATACTTTTGACTCTGGTTGACTATGATGCCTGAAAGGAAACTGATATGCGTATGCATTTCTTGATGGTCTGCGGTGTCGTTGTTACTCTGCTCGCTGGTGGTGCAGCGGCTGAACAAGGTACGTTGTTTGAGAAGTTGGACGCAGACAAGAGCGGAGCCATCAGCCGAGAAGAGTTTGTTTCCTGTCCACTGGTTCGTGATGGGGCTGGTCGTGTACAGCATCAGGATTTATGCGCTGATCCAGGGGCCGCCTTAAGTGTGGAGGAAAAACATCGTCTGTTTGATACGATTGATGTTGATAAAATGGGGGCTGTTACCCGTAAAAAACTGAATCGGTTCGCAACGCCGGATGGTTTCGCACCGATCAGGTTTTGACGCTCACTCGTGCTTAGCTCTGAGTCGCTGCACAAAAAAGAAATTTAATTATCTCCCGCTCTGTTCCGATAACTAAAAAGTAGCTTTGTTTAGTTGGCGCAATGCAGCAGTGGAGGTGGTTGTGTCTGATGATTCCAACAACAATGCCATAGCACAGGTATCCGATGGTCCTGAATATCGTGTGCTGGCAAATCTATTCGGTCTGCTGCTGGGGCTCTCCGGCCTGCTGGCCGGCACTATGGTGCGCGAAGGCAGCGTCGATTACTGGCAGCATGACCTGGTGCCGTTACTGATCCTGTTGGTAACCGGCCGGGGGCTGTTGAAGAGTTCTATGGATCTGCTACGCGAGAGCATGATCTATGCAGAGAAGAAACATATGGTTGACGCTTTTTTGAAAAAACAGGCTGAAGTCCTTACACCGGAGCCGGGCGAAATGGCCAGGCTGGCCACGAAACCACACTACAGTGAAGAAGAGGTGCTGGAGGCGGTCAGCAAGCGGATTGAGCAACAACGAAAAAGTAAAGAGGCAAGCTAGTTAGGATGCTATGACCCACCATACCCCCTTGACGGTTGAGTATCTGGCCGCAATCCTGACACAACAGGGCGTTCTTACACAGGATCAGCTGACGACGCTTCAGGTGCAGGCCCGTCAGCAGGAGGCCCGTTTGACGGCCGGCCACCACGGCCCTGGCCGTCGGCTGCATAAGGGCGGCGAACGACCGACACCGTCCCAGTTGATCGCCTCTTTCTCGTTTGAACAGCCCGGTACGAACGGGCGTGTGCTGACGGAAGACACCATCACCGAGACCCTGGCTGCCTTTCTCAAACTTCCTTATCTCAAGATTGATCCCCTGAAGCTGGATCTGGATGTGGTTACCTCCCACATCCCACGTCCGTTCGCGCTTAAGCATCTGATTGTGCCGGTGGCAGCCAGGGCAGGGGAGTTGACCATTGCCGTGGTCGATCCGTTCAATACAACGGTGCTGGACGAGCTGGCCACGGCTCATCGGCTTACAATCACCCGCGTACTCAGTTCATGTAGCGATGTTCAGAAGATTCTGCGCGAGTTTTACGGCTTCCGGGCCTCGGTCATGGCGGCTGAGGCCGAGGAGAATGTCGCCATTGATCTTGGCAACCTGGAACAGCTCTTCAGGATGCGGGGCGACAAAGAGCTGGAGGGCAACGATAAACATGTCATCTCGGCAGTGGATTTTCTATTGTCCTATGCCTTTGATCAACGGGCCAGCGACATCCATATCGAGCCCAAGCGCGACAAGTTTCTGATCAGGTTCCGTTTGGACGGCATTCTGCATAACATCCATCTGTTGCCTAAGCCGTTGCACGCGCCGATCGTCTCACGCATCAAGATTCTGGCCCGGATGGACCTGGCCGAGAAGCGGCGACCTCAGGATGGTCGGATCAAGACCGCTCACAACGGCAAGGAGGTCGAGCTGCGGGTATCCACGGTGCCGGTGGCCTTTGGTGAGAAGGTGGTGATCCGGATCTTTGATCCGGATATCCTGTTGCAGGATCTGGACAGCATCGGCTTTTATCCCCGGGAATACAGCCTGTTCAACAGCTTCATTCATCGTCCTAACGGGATTGTGCTGGTGACCGGCCCCACCGGCTCCGGCAAGACTACCACGCTCTATTCATCGTTGCGGACCTTGTCTTCACCGGAGATCAATATCGTCACTATCGAAGACCCGATCGAGATGGTGATGGAGGAATTTAACCAGATTGCGGTGCAGCAGGCTGTTGGGGTTACCTTTGGTACGATTCTGCGTACCGTGTTGCGTCAGGACCCGGATATTGTGATGGTGGGGGAGATACGTGACCAGGAAACAGCAGAAAACGCCGTCCAGGCAGCCTTGACCGGCCATCTGGTGCTTTCTACTCTGCACACCAATGATGCCCCGTCTTCCATTGCCCGTCTGCTGGACCTGGAGGTGCCGCCGTATCTGATCTCGGCAACGGTGATGGGCATTGTGGCCCAACGGCTGCTGCGTAAGGTCTGCCAGCACTGCAAAGAGTTCCGAGAATTGACCAAAGAGGAGTGTGAGTACCTGCAGATTCACCGGAACAAGGTGAAAGTGGCGCATGGGATTGGTTGTAAAGAGTGCCGTGGCACCGGCTACAAGGGGCGCACCGGCATCTTTGAGGTCCTGTCAATTACCGAGCGGATCAAGCAGCTGATCAGTACCAAGGCCGACCCTGCCGATTTGGTGCGGGCCGCCGAGGAGGATGGTTTTGCATCATTGCGCCAACTGGCGATCCGCAAGATGCTGGAAGGGGAAACCACCTACGACGAGGTAGTCAGCATCACTGGTTAGCGCTATGATTCCGGTTTAATCCTGACAACCTGATGGACGTCAGGCAGGTGGGCGATGGTGGCGTCGTCCAGTGACTGCGTATTGCCGATCACGCCGATGATAGTTCGATTGGCGCCGGTGGACTGGTGGATGTCGAAGTTACGGCTGATCAGGTATTCCTTGACAAAGTCAAGCGACTCATCAGGGGCGTTCTTTTTCATGATGACAATCATGGCTGTGGTCCATCCTCTGTCTCTTCTGTGGTCATGATCCGTTCAAGGCGGCGGGATTCGTCGATCACCCGTTCAAACAGCCTGACAATGGCGCCGTCATCCAGAGGGCCAGGGTTGTCTTGTTTCATCCGGGCAAAAATACGTTTTTCACGGCCGGGATCGAAGACCGGCAGATCCAAGCCCTTTTTGAGATGCCCTATCTCCAGAGCCAAGCGGGCCCGTTCGTTAAATATCCTCAGCAGTACGTCATCCAGCAGGTCAATTCGTTGTCGCAGGGCAGCAATATCCATGGGATCCTCAGGGGAACTGCTTCTTGATGATGGTATCCCGTTGCCAGTTCAGGTCATCCAGTTCCGGGTAGTCAATGGTGTAGTGCAGGCCCCGTGATTCCTTGCGCATCTGGGCGCAATTCACAATCAGTTCTGCCACGGTGGCGATGTTGCGTAGTTCGATCAGGTCGGAGGTGATGATGAAATTCCAGTAGTAGTCGTGGATCTCCTCCTGGATCAGCTTGATCCTCCGCATGGCCCGTTCCAGTCGTTTGGTAGAGCGGACGATACCGACGTAGTTCCACATGAAGCGCCTGATTTCGTCCCAGTTCTGGGAGACTACCACCATCTCGTCGCTATTGGTGGCGGTGCCTGAGTCCCATTCGGGGATGCTGTCACGCGTTATGCCCGGGCGCTGCGGCAGGGTTTCGCTGGCATGGCGGGCAGCCCGGCCGGCGTAGACCGCTGCCTCAAGCAGCGAGTTGCTGGCCAGGCGGTTGGCGCCATGCAGGCCGGTGAAGGCCACCTCGCCGATGGCGTAGAGGCCGGGGATGTCGGTCTCGCCGTTGGTATTCACCTTGACCCCGCCGCACAGATAATGGGCCGCCGGCACCACCGGCAGCCAGTCCTTGGTCATGTCCAGGCCAAACTCCATACAGGTCTGGTAGATGTTGGGGAAACGGCTACGGACGAAGTCGGCCGGTTCATGGGTGATATCCAGGTAGACGCAGTCGTCACCATAGGTCTTCATCTCGTTGTCGATGGCCCGGGCTACGATATCACGCGGTGCCAGGTCTTTCAGGTGGTGGTATTTCTCCATGAAGGCGGTGCCGTCACGCCGCCGCAGGATCGCCCCTTCACCCCGCACCGCTTCTGAGATCAGAAACGACTTGGCGTGGGGGTGAAACAGGGTGGTGGGGTGGAACTGCATGAACTCCATGTTGGCCACGGTGGCCCCGGCCCGGTAGGCCATGGCTACGCCGTCGCCAGAGGCCACGTCGGGGTTGCAGGTGTAGAGATAGACCTTGCCGGCGCCGCCGCTGGCCAACAGGGTGGTGCGGGAGGCAAAGGTCAGCACCTTGTTGCCTTTAATATCAAGGACATGAGCGCCCTTGCAGCAGTTGTCGCTGACCGGCTGCCGGGCGATCTTGGCGCAGGTGATCAGGTCGATGGCGATGTGGTATTCGTATATCTCAATGTTGGGATGCTGCCGCGCCGCTTCCACCAGCGCCCGCTCGATCTCGCGGCCGGTGATGTCCTCGGCATGCAGGATGCGGCGAGCACTGTGGCCCCCTTCACGAGTCAGATCATATTCATCACCTTTGGTGGTGGTGGTGAATTTAACTCCCCATTCAATCAGGTTACGGATGGTGTGGGGGCCTTCTTCCACCACCATGCGCACCACATCTTCGTGGCAGATGCCAGCCCCGGCCACCATGGTGTCCTGGACATGGGCGTCGAAGGAGTCTTCAGTGGAAAAGACCGAGGCGATCCCGCCCTGGGCATAGCGGGTTGCCGACTCGGCAATTTCCCGTTTGGTGATAATGGCGACCTGCCCATGATTGGCAGCTTGTAGCGCAAAGGAAAGCCCGGCAATACCGCTGCCGATCACCAAAAAATCACTCTCAACCTTCATGACAGACTCCAGCATAAAAAGTGTATACACAGAAGAACGTGATTATTGAACCCCCCGCCGACGTTTGTCAAGGGAACAAGGGTTGTCTGGACCGCTAAAGTGTGCCATAAGTTGCACCCTATGCGTACCATAACCACTGCCGATTTCAGTCGTCCACTCGCCGAGCGGTCCGTCGTGACCATCGGTAATTTTGACGGGGTCCATCGTGGACACCGCGAACTATTTCGTCGTGTTGCTACCTATGCTGCAGAACAGCAGTGTCAGTCAGTAGTCCTGACCTTTGATCCTCATCCGCTGCAGGTGCTTAAACCCGGCAGCGTTCCTCCCATGATTACTACCTCTGCCCAGAAGCGTGCCCTGATCGCAGAAAACGATCTGGACCTGCTGGTGGTGATCCCCTTTGACCAACAGTTTGCTGCACTGTCGGCCGAACGATTCGTGCGGGATATTCTGGTGTGCGGACTTGGTATGCGACGGTTGGTGGTTGGCCACGATTATGCCTTTGGCCGTGGCCGTGAGGGCAACGAGGCACTGCTGCAACGCCTGGCTGGTGAGCTTGGGTTTCAGCTGGAGGTGCTTGAGCCGGTGGGAGAGGGGGAGCTGGTCTTCAGTAGCAGCACGGTACGTCGTCTGGTGCGTAGCGGTGAGGTGGCGGCGGTGCCGTCCATCCTCGGGCGTTATCACTGTATCAGCGGCCAGGTGGTGGCAGGCCGGGAGATCGGCCGTTCGCTCGGTTTTCCTACGGCCAACATTGTTACTGATAATCAGTTGTTGCCTGCCGATGGTGTCTATGCCGTATGGGTTGAGGCGAGGGGTGAGCTGCACATGGGTGCCTGCAGCATCGGCAACAATCCTACCTTCGGCGGCGATCAGCGGACGATCGAGGTGTTTATCTTCGATTTCGAGGGGACCATATACGGTCAGGAGCTGACGATTCAGTTCGCCGGCCGTTTGCGCGATCTGGCCCGCTTTGCTGATGCTGATACGCTTAAGCTTCAGATTGGTCGTGATGTGGCTGCAGCCAGGTCACTCTTGTCGGCCGGTCTACCGACCAGGCAGACCGTATGAAACGCAGCACACTGCTGTTGTGGGTCGGTTTTGCCGTCAGTCTGCTGTTGCTGGCAGCGCTGCTACGCAAGATCGATGGCCGGCAACTGCTTGATGCCCTGGCAGAGCTGGATTGGCGGTATCTGCTGGGAGCGGTGGGGTTGACCTTTGTCAGCTACTGGTTGCGTGCGGTGCGTTGGCGTCTGTTGTTGCTGCATGAGCGTCCGATTGCGCTCGGTTCCCTCTATTCAGCCACCATAATCGGCTACATGGCCAACAATCTTTTTCCTGCCCGGTTGGGCGAGATCGTGCGGGTCTGGCTGCTGGCACGGCGTGAACAACTCAAGGTCACATCGGTGTTTGCCTCGCTGGTGATCGACCGGATGCTGGACGGACTTGCCTTGATGGTGATGCTGGCAGTGGTGCTGCTGACGCTGCAGCTGCCCCCTGGTATGGAACGGGTTGCGGCCCTGTTGCGGGCGGGGGGCGCCACTACCTTGGTGGTGTATCTCGGCGCAGTCTCTTTTCTGTTGTTCTTGAAGCTTCGGCCGATGCAGGCGCTCAAGCTGCTGGCGCTGCTGACACAGCCTTTTCCACAACGGTTCAAGGAACGCCTGATCCCGCTGTCCGGCTCGTTTTTGGAGGGGTTGCGTCTGGCCCCGGGGCGCAGCACACTGCTGCTGATTATGGTCTGCACTGCCTTGATCTGGATTGCCGCCACCCTGCCGATCCATCTGGTGCTGCTCGGTTTTGGCATACAGCTGCCGTTATCAGCTTCCTTTTTTATTATGGTGTTGCTGGTGTTTGCCGTGATGGTGCCATCGGCGCCGGGCTACATAGGCACCTACCACGTTGCCTGCTACACGGCGTTATCCGCCTTTCAGCTGCTGGACAGCCAGGCGGTCAGTATCGCCCTGGTGATACACGGGGTCGGCTTTTTTCCTGTGATTATGGCCGGTTTTTACCATCTCTGGTCCGACGGCCTGTCGTTACGCTCGTTACGCACCCAGGCTGCAGAACAAGGGGCTGAGCCGTGAGAAGCCGTGTATGCAGCGGTTGTGACCACTGGCTGCTAGCGGCATTTCTGCTGCCGTTTGCGTTGCACCTCACCACCTTGGCCCCGTCGGTAACCTTTTATGACAGCGGTGAGTTCATCACCGCCACTCAACTGCTCGGTTCTGCCCATTCCCCCGGCTACCCCCTGTTCCTGCTGTTTGCCAAACCGTTCACCTGGTTGCCGTTCGGTTCCATCGCCTTTCGGGTCAATCTGGCTACTGCCTGCGGCGCAGCGCTGGCCTGCAGCGCCTTGTTTCTGCTGGTGCGGCAGTTGCTGCGCGATGTCGCCTGTTCAGACAACGAGCAGTTCAGCGACTTTGTCCGCAACGCGGCTGCGCTTGCCGGTTCACTCTTGTTTGCCAGCTCTCCACGGCTGTGGTTGCAGACCAACCATGATAAGCCGTACCCGCTGCTGGCCGGCATGATAGCGCTCTGTTTTCTGTTTTTGCTGCGTTGGCGCGAGGAGTATCTGGCTGGTAGCGAACGGCCGGCCTGGTGGTACGGTGTGGGCCTTCTCACCGGCCTGGCCAGCGGCGCTCACCAGACGATCATCCTGCTGGTGCCGGCCTGGCTGTTGTTTGTGGCCGTTACCGAGCTGCGTCTGTTGCTGCGTATTCGGGAGTTGCTGCTGACCGCAGCCTTCGCCCTGGCCGGCGGCGCGGTGCAATTGTATCTGCCGTTGCGTGCCGCTGCACAGCCGCTGCAAAACTGGGGTGATCCCAGCAGCCTGTCGCGTTTTCTATGGCACGTCTTGCGTCGGGGCTATCCTGAAGAGCCCCATCTGCGTGACCTGTCACTGCTGCTGAAACAGCTGGCAGGCTTTTCCATCCCCCACGAATTCGGCTGGATCGGTCTGCTGTTCCTGGTGGCCGGTGTTGTGGCCTGCTGGCGATCTAAGCGGCCCTTTGTGCTGGCCTGTGGTCTTGCCTTGCTCGGTTTTTGGGCGGTGATTGTCGGCTTTTTCAATCCGCGGGCCGAGTCAATTTTTCTGACAGAAGAGTTTTACACCCCACTCTATCTGCTGGCTGCGGCGCTGATCGCCGTTGGGTTGCACGCCGCCATCAGCCGCGGCATCGGCCGGGCTGAAACTCCCGAGCACTACGGTTGGCAGCACCGGTTGTTGGTGCTCCTGTTTTTGCTGCTGCTGCCGCTTTCCCAGCAGGCAGCCAATTATCGCGCTAACGATCAACAGCGCAACTACAGTGCCCATGATTATGCTGTCAACACCTTGCGCTCGTTACCTGAGCGGACGGTATTGTTTACCTGGGGTGATAGCGGCGCCTTTCCGCTCTGGTATCTGCAGACCGTGGAGCGGCTGCGGGAGGACGTGGACCTGCCTCACATACCGCATCTGGTCTTCGATTGGTACCGAGAGGAGCTGCCGCGGCTGCAGAGTTCGTTCAGTACTGCCCTTCAACAGGGCCAGACTGCGCCGCAACTCTTTAGATCACTGGCTGGCCGACTTCAGGCGGAACGTCCGGTGCTGATGGACTACTCGACTCGGCATTCGGTGGACTGGGGCAGACGGGAACCCGTGCCACAGGGGATTGTCTTCTGGCTGCCCAGTGACGGTCTTCCTGATGCGGTGTTTGATGTCGCTGGGGTCTGGCGGCTGCAAACCCTGCACCGCATTACCATGAATCAAGGCTGGCTGATCGATCAGGATACCGAAAAGGCGGTGATGATCACGGCCCATTCGTTACTGCAGGCAGCGGAAGAGGTTGCTCGCAGGGACAGGGGAGGGCAGGAGGCGGGAGCTATGCTGGATGCCGTCCAGCGGATGGTGCCTAGTTGGGGCGAGGCGGTAACACAGCTGCGCAGGCGGTATGGTTTGCCGTTACAGGGGAGGGACGTATTACCATGAAAACAGTGATTCAGGGGACAACCCGGGTCTATGGTATCATCGGCTGGCCGGTGGCCCATTCCCGTTCACCGCAGATGCAGAACGCCGCGTTTCAGGCACTGGGCATGGATTGCGTCTTTGTGCCGTTTGCCGTGCCGCCGTCGCAGTTGGCCGAGGCGGTGCAGGGTTTGCGTTGTCTCGGCGTGGCTGGCTGGAATGTGACCATTCCCCACAAGAGCGCCATCATGCCGTTTCTGGACCAGCTGTCGCCGGCGGCGGTGCGGGCCGGTGCGGTCAATACGGTCTGCAACCGGAATGGACTCCTGATCGGCTGCAACACCGACGGCGCCGGTCTGTTGATTTCACTGGAACGGGATCTGGACTGTCTGGTTGCCGGCAAGCGGATTGTTGTGCTGGGGGCGGGCGGTGCAGCCCGTGGCGCTGTAGCAGCACTGGCTGAGGCTGGCACAGCCGCCATAACGGTTGTCAACCGTACCTTGGCCACGGCCAGTCAGCTAGCGGCGGAACTCCAGCTTCATAGGTCCTCAACCAGTGTCATTGCGGCTGCTGACTTCAGTATGCTGCCACAGCTGCTGCCCGAGACCGACCTTTTGATCAACGCCACCTCCCTTGGTCTGCATGGCGAAGAAATTGCCGGTCTCGACCTTGCGCTCCTGCCGGCTGCTGCTAAAGTGTATGACATGGTCTACGGGGCGTCGTCGACCCCTCTGGTCAGCTCAGCCCAACGACGCGGGCTGCAGGCCTGCGATGGACTCGGGATGTTGGCAGCACAGGGAGAGCTGGCCTTTTGTCACTGGACCGGCGTCACACCGCCTGCGGGTTTGATGCCTATGGCATTGCAGCAGGAACGCTGACCAGCTTGTTCTTGACAGTGGGGTAATCGGGCCGTTACTATAGCGGGCCGCATGCCAGAGTAACACTATTTAACTGCAGGGTTGAACGGGAGTGTTATGCAGACAAGTCGTCTGGGTGAAATTCTGGTCAAAAACAGTCTGATCACGCGGGAGCAACTCACCAGCGCCCTGCAGGAACAGAAGATGTCCGGCGGCCAGAGCAAGCTGGGCACGATCCTGATCAAGCAGGGTCTGATCAGTGAACATGACCTGGTCTCCTTTCTTTCCCGGCAGTACGGCGTCCCCACCATCAATCTGAATGAGTACGAGATTGACCCGGCCGTGGTCAAGATCATCCCCCCGGAAGTGGTTCAAAAGTACAGCCTGGTTCCGGTCAACCGGGCCGGTTCCACCCTGATCGTAGCGGTCAGCGACCCCTCCAACCTGTTCGCTATCGAAGATATCAAGTTCATGACCAGCTACAATGTGGAGATGGTCGTGGCCTCGGAGTCCGATATCAGGGGAGCGATTGACAAGTATTACGATCAGTCTGCCTCCCTGGCCGATGTGATGGACAATCTGGACATGGAGGACCTGGAGCTGGTGGATACCGAGGAGACCGTGGATGTCTCCTCACTGGAAAAGGCCACCGAGGATGCGCCGGTCGTCAAGCTGGTCAACCTGATCTTGATGGACGCCATTCGAAAAAAAGCCAGTGATATTCACGTAGAACCCTATGAAAAGACCTTCCGGGTTCGTTACCGGATCGACGGTGTGCTGTATGAAGTGATGAAACCGCCCATGAAGCTGAAAAACGCGATTACCTCGCGGATCAAGATCATGGCGGAACTGGATATCGCCGAGCGGCGTCTGCCCCAGGACGGCCGGATCAAGATCAAGCTGGGTGGCGGTAAGGACATGGACTATCGTGTCTCATGCCTACCCACGCTGTTCGGCGAAAAGATCGTCTTGCGGCTTTTGGACAAGAGTAACCTGCAGACCGATCTGACCAAGCTGGGCTACGAGCCGGATGCGCTGGCTCACTTCAAGCGAGAGATTCATAAGCCGTTCGGCATGGTACTGGTGACCGGTCCCACCGGTTCCGGCAAGACCGTGTCGCTGTATTCGGCCCTGACGGAACTGAACAAGGTGACCGAGAACATCTCCACTGCCGAAGATCCGGTTGAATTCAACTTTGCCGGCATCAACCAGGTGCAGATGCACGAAGATATCGGCCTTAACTTTGCCGCTGCACTACGTTCCTTCCTGCGTCAGGACCCGGATATCATCATGATCGGCGAGATACGGGACTTCGAGACCGCCGAGATTGCGGTCAAGGCGGCCCTCACCGGCCACTTGGTGCTGTCCACCCTGCACACCAACGACGCCCCGGCCACGATCAACCGTTTGCTGAACATGGGTATCGAACCGTTCCTGGTGGCCTCGGCCGTTAACCTGATCACGGCCCAGCGCCTGGCCCGCCGTGTCTGCAGTGAGTGTAAAGAACAGGAAGAAATCCCTCTGCAGGCCCTGATCGATGCCGGAGTGCCCACTGAAGAGGCCCCGGAATTTGTCTGCTACAAGGGGCGGGGCTGTCCGGTCTGCAACAATACGGGCTACAAGGGGCGGGTTGGCTTCTATCAGGTGATGCCGATGCTGGAGCCGATCCGTGAACTGATCCTGAACGGGGCCAATACGGCCGAGATCAAGCGTGAGTCCATGCGACTCGGTATCAAGACCATGCGCCAGTCGGGCCTCACCAAGCTGAAGGAGGGGGTCACCTCTCTGGAAGAGGTGCTGCGGGTGACGGTGGCGGACGACTAAGGAGAACGACCATGGCTAACCTGCACGACTTGCTCAAGATTCTGGTGGAAGCTGGCGGCTCCGACCTGCACATCACCACCAATACGCCGCCACAAATCAGGGTGGATGGCAAACTGAAACCGCTGGCGGACATCCCTCCCTTGAATGCGGTGGAGACCAAGCAACTCTGTTACTCGGTGCTGACCGACTCCCAGAAACACAAGTTCGAAGAGGACAATGAGCTGGACCTCTCCTTCGGGGTCAAGGGACTATCCCGTTTCCGGGGTAACATCTTTGTGCAGCGGGGTGCCGTGGCCGGTGTGTTCCGGGTCATCCCCTACAAGATCCTCACCTTCGAAGATCTTGGTCTGCCACCGGTGGTCAGGGAACTGGCCGAAAAGCCGCGTGGCCTCATACTGGTGACCGGACCGACCGGTTCCGGCAAGTCCACCACCTTGGCCTCGATCATCGACTTTATCAATATCAACCGCCGTGAACATATCGTTACCATTGAGGACCCGATCGAATACCTGCACCCGCACAAGGGGTGTCTGGTGAACCAGCGCGAGGTGGGGGCCGACACCAAGGGCTTCAAAAACGCCCTCAAGTACGTCCTGCGTCAGGACCCTGACATCGTTCTGGTGGGTGAGTTGCGTGACCTGGAAACCATCGAGGCAGCATTGACCCTATCCGAGACCGGTCACCTTTGTCTTGCTACCCTGCACACCAACTCCTGCGCCCAGACCATTAACCGGATCGTGGATGTGTTTCCACCCTATCAGCAACCCCAGATTCGCGCCCAGTTGTCCTTCGTACTGGAGGGGGTCATGTCCCAGACCCTGATTCCTAAAATTGGTGGTGGACGTTGTCTGTCTCTGGAGATCATGGTGCCTAACCCGGCCATCCGTAACCTGATCCGTGAGGACAAGGTACACCAGATCTATTCCCAGATGCAGGTGGGGCAGGACAAGTACGGCATGCAGACCATGAACCAGTCGCTGTACGCCTTATATGCGCGGCGTCAGATCACCCTGGATGATGCCATGGGCCGTTCCACCGATCCTGAAGAGCTAAAACAGATGATCAATAATCCGACCATGGGGATGCGACCACCACAACGGCGCTAGTTACCCGATTCTGAAGGAGGAGTTCCATGCCAAAGTTTGCCTGGGAAGGTAAGACCCGCACCGGTGCCGTTCAGAAAGGGGTTACCGAGGCGCAGGATGCCGCGTCGGTGGAGACCCAGCTCAAAAGGGCCGGCCTGCTCGGTATCACGGTGAAGGAGCAGCGCGAAGCCTTTAAGATGCCCTCGTTTGGTGGCGGCAGTATCGACACCAAGGACTTGGTGATCTTTACCCGGCAGTTTGCCACCATGATCGACTCCGGCCTGCCCTTGGTGCAGTGTCTGGATATCCTTTCCTCGCAACAGGAAAAACCAGCCTTCAAGCAGATTTTGCTCAAGGTCAAGGAGAGTGTGGAGAGCGGTTCCACCTTTGCCGATGCCCTGGCAAAGCATCCCAAGGCCTTTGACGAGCTGTTCGTCAACCTGGTGGCCGCCGGCGAGATCGGCGGTATCCTGGATACCATCCTTAACCGTCTGGCGGCCTACATCGAAAAGGCGATGAAGCTTAAAAAGCAGATCAAGGGGGCCATGGTCTATCCGGTCACCATCATGTCGATCGCCGTGATTGTTGTCGGCGTGATCCTGGTCTTCGTCATTCCGACCTTTGCCAAGATGTTTGCCGACTTCGGCGGCGAGTTGCCAGCCCCCACCAAGTTCGTGATCGCCCTGTCTGACTTTTTGCTGAAGTATATCATTGTTATTATTGCGGCCTTCTTTGCCACTGTTTGGGGGGTTAAAAAGTTTTACGCCACCCCGGTGGGTCGTAAGAAGATCGATGCCTTTGCCCTCAAGGCGCCGATTGCCGGGCCGCTGATCCGCAAGGTGGCGGTGGCCAAGTTCACCCGCACGTTGGGCACCATGGTCAGCTCCGGGGTACCGATCATGGACGGTCTGGAGATCGTGGCCAAGACCGCCGGCAACAAGATCATCGAAGAGGCGATCTTCGGTGTGCGCCAGGCTATCTCCGAGGGTAAGACCATGGCTGAACCGCTGCAGGCCTGCGGTATCTTCCCGCCGATGGTGGTGCAGATGATTGCGGTGGGTGAGGCCACCGGCGCCATGGACGCCATGCTGAACAAGATTGCCGATTTTTACGATGACGAGGTGGATGACGCCGTGTCTGCCATGACCGCCATGATGGAGCCGATGCTGATGGTCTTCCTGGGCACCACCGTTGGCGGCCTGGTGGTGGCCATGTATCTGCCGATCTTTAAACTGGCGGGAGCGGTCGGCGGCTAGTTGATGAAAACCGAGCGCCGTCTAAGGCTCTTTATTGTTGCCAGAATCGCCGTAACGGTGCTGCTGCTGGCATCGATTGTCATTCTGAAACTGCAGGATCCCGAGGCCATCGACACCCCCGCCTACCGTGGCGTTGTGCTGTTGATGGTCTCGTCGTGTCTGTTTTCTGTGGTCTCTCTGGTTGCATTGCGGCGTCAACGTTGTCAACTGTTGCTGACCTACCTGCAGATCATCTGGGATCTGCTGTTTGTGACGCTGCTGCTGGTGTTTACTGACGGGATTGCCAGCCCCTATTCATTTCTCTATCTGTTGGCGGTCATGAATGCCGCCCTGTTGCTGTCGCGACGCGAGGCACTCTATACGGCAGCACTGAGCGGTATTTTATACGGCGCCCTGGTTGACCTGCAGTACTACGGCATGCTGACGACCATTGGTCTTTCCCCGCTGGCAGCCCTGCAGCGAGGCGGTGTGGTTGCGTTCTACACCATCTTCCTGCATCTGACCGGTTTCGTCCTGACCGCCTTTATCACTGGTTATCTTGCGGAACGGGCCCGCAGTACCGAAGATGCGTTGCGGACCAGCGAGGTCAACTATAAGGAGCTGCAGCGTCTGCACAGCAGTATTGTGCAGCATCTTGAAAACGGTTTGATGACGGTGACCCGTGAAGGGCTGATCAGGGTCTTCAACCCCTATCTCGAACGTCTGACCGGCATCAGCCAGGAGGCGGCCTACGGCAAGCCTTGTCATGCGCTTTTTCCTCAGTTACCCAGTGGTGAGCATGCTCAACGACAACCGCAACAGGGTGAGTTCAGTTATCGCACCGCCTCGGCAGATCCTTTGATAATCGGCTATACTACGGTGCCCCTGCATGATGCGCAGGGCGAACCGTCAGCGATGATCGTCACCCTGCGGAATCTGACCAAGAGTAAGCAGCTGGAACTGGCCCTCAAGCGGCAGGACCGCCTGGCAGCCCTGGGGGAGCTGTCGGCTCGCATGGCCCACGAAATACGCAATCCGTTGGCCGCCATCAGCGGATCGGTACAGCTCCTGGCGGGCCATGGCTGTCTGCGTGAACATGAATCGCGCCTGCTGGCGATTGTTACCCGCGAATCAGAACGCCTTAACGGCTTGATTACTGACTTCCTGGCCTATGCCCGTCCTGCGGTACCCCGTTTTGAACAGTTCAGGCTGGCTGACCTGGTGGATGACCTGGTGATGCTGTTGTCGGCAGATGTACGCTTCGAGAAGATCACGCTCGATACGCAGGTTGCCCCGGAACTGTTGGTCAAGGCTGATCGTGGTCAGCTACATCAGGTCTTGTTGAATCTGTTGCAGAATGGCGCTGAGGCCATGCCGCAGGGCGGCCTGTTGTCGCTGGCTGCCACACGGCAGGATGGGCAGGATGATGCAGGTCAACGGATTGCCCTGGTTGGCATCTCGGTCAGTGACCATGGCTGCGGGTTGAGTGAAGAGACCTGCCGTCACCTGTTTGAGCCGTTTTGGACCACCAAGCCGAACGGCACCGGTCTGGGGCTGGCGACGGTCTACCGGATCGTGGAGACCCATGGTGGTACCATTCAGGCTCACGCGCGTGAAGGTGGCGGGACGGTCTTTACCATTCTGCTGCCGATGGTGGAGGAGAGCGTATGAAGACCAGAATTATGGTGGTTGATGACGAACTCAGCATGCGGGAATTCATCTCGATCCTGCTGGAGCGCGAAGGGTATGAGGTGCTGACCGCAGCTGACGCCACCACGGCCCTTGAACGTCTGGCCGCATCGGCCATCGATCTGGTTATCTCCGATGTGCAGATGCCAGGCCTGAATGGTCTTGAGCTGTTGGCACGGATTCGCGAATCTAGTCCCGAAACGGCCGTATTGCTGATAACCGCCTATTCCACTGCCGAGCAGGCGGTTGAGGCGATGAAGCTGGGGGCCTATGATTACCTGGCCAAACCGTTCAAGGTGGAAGAGATCAAGGTGCTGGTCCACAATGCCCTTGAAAAGCGTGATCTCAAACGTGAAAACGTCATGTTGCGCGAGAAGGCCAAGGTCTGTGCCGGGTTTGGCAACCTGATCGGTACCTCGCCGCGTATGCGGGAGCTGTTTGCCCTGTTATCCAAGGTCGCCGACAGCGCCAGTACGGTTTTGATCCTCGGTGAGAGTGGCACCGGCAAGGAGCTGGCTGCCCGGGCGGTCCATGACAACAGTCCGCGTAAAACGAAACCCTTCGTGGCGGTCAATTGTGGCGCCATACCGGAAACCCTGATCGAGAGCGAACTGTTTGGCCATGCCAAGGGGGCCTTCACCGGTGCGGTTGGTGAGCGTGCCGGCCTGTTTGAACAGGCGCAGGGAGGCACACTCTTTCTGGACGAGATCGGTGAGCTGCCGCTGGCGATGCAGACCAGGCTGCTGCGGGTCCTGCAGGAACGGGAAGTGCGCCGGGTGGGGGGCTCAGCTACCAAAAAGGTGGATGTACGGGTATTGGCGGCCTCCAACCGTGATCTGGCCGAACAGGTCAAGGAGGGTAGTTTTCGCGAGGACCTCTACTACCGGATCAATGTCGTGCAGGTGACGATGCCCCCGCTACGGGAGCGGATTGAAGATATCCCTTTGCTGATCGAACATCTTGCCACCAAGCATGGATTGGTGGCAGCCGGAAGCGGCATCATCACCAGTGAGGCGTTGAAGTGTCTGATGAACTATCTGTTTCCTGGCAATGTGCGCGAACTGGGAAACATTGTCGAACGCAGTCTGGTCTTGAGCAGGGACAAGATCACCCTTGAAAGCTTGCCGGCACATGTCAAGGGTAGTGCCAAACGTTTCGACCTGCACTCCCCGGTTGCCATTCCCGATGAGGGGATTGCGCTGGAGCCGGCCCTCGAACAGTTGGAAAAACAGTATCTACTCAAGGCGCTGGAAAAATCCAGCGGGGTCAAAAAGAAGGCTGCCGAACTGCTGGGCATGTCGTTCCGCTCGTTTCGTTACAAGCTGGCCAAGTACGAGCTGGCCAGCGAGGCCGACGAACCGTGACCAGCTGATCAGTTTTTGTGGGGCGTAAGCGCTGGCAGTGGTATTTCATGCGCCCATCTTTATGTAGGTCTGTCAGGAGAAAAAACACATGCAAACAGCTGCTTTTAATCCAGCGTCGCTGCTGGTGACCGGCGGCGCCGGGTTCATCGGCTCCAACTTTATTCACCGTTTTGTGGCTCAAAACCCAGCCTGCCGTCTGATCAACCTTGATCTGCTGACCTATGCCGGCAATCTCAAGAATCTGACAGCGGTTGAGCAGAACCCCAACTACCGCTTCGTCAAAGGGGATATCGCCGATGCTGCCTTGGTGGCCTCGGTCCTGGCAGAAGAAAAGGTCGATGCTGTGGTGCACTTTGCAGCGGAATCCCATGTTGATCGTTCCATCAGCGGGCCGGAGATCTTTGTGCGCACCAATGTGCTGGGCACCCAGGTGTTGCTGGAGGAGAGCCGCAAACACTGGCAGTCCGGCACGGTCACGGATTTCCGCTATTACCAGATCTCCACCGACGAGGTCTACGGCAGTCTGGGGGAGAGCGGCTACTTTACTGAAGAATCACCCCTGGCCGCCAATTCGCCCTATTCGGCCAGTAAGGCCGGGGCTGATCTGCTGGTGCGGGCCTATCACGAGACCTTCGGCATGCCGACCCTGATCAGCCGCTGTTCCAATAATTACGGCCCCTTCCACTTCCCGGAAAAGCTGATCCCGCTCTTGATCGCCAACATCATCGCCAGCAAACCGCTGCCGGTCTATGGCGATGGCAAAAATGTACGGGACTGGCTGCATGTCCAGGATCACGCCGCAGCCATCGAGTGCGTACTCAAAGGGGCCGCCCCCGGTTCGGTCTACAACATCGGCGGCAACAACGAGTGGCAAAACATCGCCATCGTCGAGCTGGTCTGTGACCTGTTGGATGGTCGCCTGGGCCGTGCATCAGGCAGCAATCGGCAGTTGATCACCTTTGTCAAGGATCGTCCCGGCCATGACCGGCGCTACGCCATCGATGCCTCCAAGCTGAAGCGTGACCTGGGCTGGTCACCGGCCTACACCTTTGAGACCGGTATCGCCGAGACCATCGATTGGTACCTTGCCCATCAGGACTGGGTGGCCGAGGTGACCAGCGGCAACTACCGTGAGTATTATCAACAGCAGTACGGAGGTAGCCGATGATTCTGGTGGTGGGTGCCAAGGGGATGTTGGGCAGCGATCTGCTGTCGTTACTGGGGGAACGGGGGCGGGGAGTGGACCTGCCGGAGATCGATATCACCGATCTCGTGTCGGTGCAGCGGGTGCTGACCGTCCTCAAACCGCCAGTGGTGGTAAACTGCGCCGCCTACACCGATGTGGACGGCTGCGAGAGCAACAGCGAAACCGCCATGCAGGTCAACGCCGAAGGTGTGGCCTTTCTGGCCATGATCAGCCGCGAGATCGGCGCCAGGCTGGTGCAGGTCAGCACCGATTATGTTTTTGACGGCAGCAAGGGCAGCCCCTATCGGGAAGATGACCTGCCCCGGCCGCTGAACGTCTACGGCGAATCCAAGCTGGCCGGCGAGCTGAACGTGGACGTCAACCCGGACAACCTGGTGGTGCGCACCCAGTGGCTGTACGGTCTGCAGGGCAAGAACTTTGTGGAGACCATGCTGCGGCTGGCGCAGGAAAAGGACCATGTAAGTGTGGTGGATGACCAGATTGGTGCCCCCACCTGGACCGTTGACCTGGCCAGGGGGATCATCGCCCTGATCGAGGCCGGCTGCCGTGGCACCTACCATGTGGCCAACAGCGGTGCAACCTCCTGGAACGGTTTTGCACGGGCGATCTTTGCCGAAGCCGGTCTGACGGTGCAGGTGGAGCCGATGACCACCGAACAGCTGGGCCGGCCGGCCCGGCGTCCACTGCATTCCACCCTGGATTGCGGCAAGTTGACAGCCGACACCGGTTTGACGCTGCAGCCCTGGCAGGATGCCCTGCGTCACTATCTGGCACTGCGTGGTAAGGAGGCGTACTAGAACTATGGCACTTGAACAGGGAGAGCGTCCGTGGGGCACCTACACGGTGCTGGAGGAGAACAGCAGCTACAAGATCAAGCGGATCGAGGTGCAGCCCGGTAAGCGGCTGTCGCTGCAGAAGCACCATCACCGTAGTGAGCACTGGATCGTGGTATCCGGTACCGCCCGGGTGACCTGCGGTGAGCGGGAATTTGTGGTCAATGTCAACGAATCGACCTTCATACCGATCGGCGAACAGCACCGCCTGGAAAACCCGGGTAAGATCCCGCTGGTGATCATCGAGGTGCAGAGTGGTGAGTACCTGGGCGAGGACGACATCATCCGCTTTCAGGATGATTACCAGCGTACGGCCTGATCAAGGAGCATCATCATGTATGTCGTCATCCTGGCCGGAGGTTCCGGTACCCGTTTTTGGCCGGTTTCCCGCGCCGCCCGTCCCAAACAGTTGATCTCTGTGGTGGATGGACCCACCATGCTGCAGCGGACCGTGGAGCGGGTGCTGCCCCTGAAGCCCAAGCGGATTCTGGTGGTCACCAACCGTCTGCAGGCCGATGAGACGGAGTGCCAGCTGGCAGGTTACCGGCGACAGGCCCCCATCGACATCATTGCCGAACCGGTGGGGCGCAACACCGCACCGGCCATCGGCCTGGCAGCTGCGCTGATCGCTGCCCGCGACCCCCAGGCGGTGATGGCGGTGTTGCCGGCCGACCATTTTATCCGTGATGAAGCCGGACTGCGCGATTGCCTGCAGACCGCTGCCCAGGCTGCCCGCAACGGTTACCTGGTCACCCTGGGCATCGTGCCGACTCGGCCTGAGACCGGCTACGGCTACATCGAGGCCGACATGGCTCTGCGTGGCGCCGGGCCATTCCCGGTGCTGCGTTTTGTGGAAAAACCTCCACTGGAGCAGGCCCTGCGCTATCTGGAAGCGCGTAGCTTTCTCTGGAACAGCGGCATGTTCGTCTGGCGGGCCGATGTGATCCTGGAGGAGCTTGCCAGCCATATGCCGCAGCTGGCAGCCCAACTGGATACGTTGCAGTTCGGCAGTGATGTCTGGGAACTCTCCGATCTTGAACCGCAGATCGCAGCGGTGTATGCTCAGGTGGCCTCCGAGTCCATAGACTATGGGGTGATGGAACGCTCAAAGCGGGTGCAACTGGTGCCTGCCGACATCGGCTGGAGCGATGTGGGTAGCTGGTCGGCCCTGCCGGAGGTGCTGGAGGCGGACCAGAACAATAATGTGGTCACCAACAGCGTGGCCCATATCGCGGTGGAGAGTAGCGGCTGTATCGTCTCGGGGCATGGTGGCCTGGTGGCCACCATTGGCGTCAACGACCTGGTGGTGGTCAGTTCCGGTGACGCCCTGCTGGTCTGTCCGAAAGAACGGGCCCAGGATGTGCGTGCCGTGGTTGAGGCACTGAAGCTCCAGGGGCTGGACCGCTACCTGTAAGGTTATGCATAGCAGGGGGCCTTGTGCCCCCTTTGGTTGGAACTGCTTGTCAACTTTTGGGGTGCAGCAAGGGTTAACAATGCCTGCTACGGTGATTCAAGAGAGATTGGATGAGATTCGAGACAAGGGCTTGCTGCGCTCTCTGCGGCAGCTAGCGGGCGTTGGTCCCCGTGTTGTGGTGGAGGGGCGTGACTGTCTGTTGCTCTGTTCCAACAACTACCTGGGGTTGGCGGACCGGCTTGGGTTGAAGCAGGCAGCAGCCGAGGCCGCCTTTCGATTTGGCACCTCTAGCGGCGCCTCGCGGCTGGTATCGGGCAGTCTGGCCCTGCATGACGAGCTGGAGACCGCCGTTGCCACCTGGAAAGGAACCGAGGCGGCCCTGGTCTTCAATAGCGGTTATGCCGCCAACACCGGCATCATCGCAGCCCTGGCCGGGCGCGGTGATATCGTCTTTTCCGACCGGCTGAACCATGCCAGCATCATCGACGGGGCGTTGTTGTCCGGGGCCAGGCTGGTGCGCTATGCGCACAATGACACTGCCGATCTGGCACGGCTGTTGGAGCAGCACCATACTAAGGGCCTGCGGTTGATCGTCAGCGATGGCGTCTTCAGCATGGATGGCGATCTGGCCCCCTTACGGGAATTGGCTGCCCTGGCTCGAGAACACGATGCCCTGCTGATGGTGGATGATGCCCACGGTGGCGGAGTGTTGGGACCTGAAGGGCGGGGCAGTGCCGCCCTGGCCGGTGTGCAGGACGGGATTCATCTGCAGATGGGCACCTTCGGCAAGGCCCTGGGCAGCTTTGGCGCCTATGTGGCCTGCTCGTCACTGATGCGTGACTACCTGATCAACCGTTCCCGCAGTCTGATCTTTTCAACCTCGTTGCCAGCGGCGGTCTTGGCCGCTTCGCGGGCCGCCATCGATCTGGTGCGCTCTGGCGAGGGCGACCGTTTGCGGCAGCAGCTGGAGGACAATGTAACCCTGTTCCGCAGCCTGTTGCAGCAGGCCGGTTTCCGCGTACCGGATGGCAGCACGCCGATTGTACCTATTCTGGTGGGGGACCCGGTCACCACCATGCGTTTTTCGTCCCGCTTGCTGGAGCAGGGTCTGTTTGTGCAGGGGATCCGCCCGCCCACCGTGCCCCATGGCACCAGCCGGCTGCGGTGCACCATCATGGCCAGCCATAGCCAGGATGAGCTGCGGTCAGCCGCTGCCACCATCGGCCAGGTTGGGCGGCACTTGGGGGTGTTGTAATGTCGTTTCTGGAGTCTACGGCAGGCGGTCGTCTCTGCTATCACCAGCAGGGCAGTGGCCGGCCGCTGCTGTTCGTTCACGGCTGGTGCATGTCGGGCCAGGTCTGGCAACGGCAGCAGGTTCTGGCTGACCAGTACCGGGTGGTGACCTTTGATCTGCGCGGTCATGGGTACTCGACGGTGCCGACTGGCGGCATGGGGGGATTTGCTGGCTATGCTGCTGATCTGGTCGATCTGATGGAGGCCCTGGATCTGCAGGATACGGTGCTGGTGGGCTGGTCCCTGGGGGCACAGGTGCTACTCAAGGCCTTTGAGGAGATTGCGGCTCGGGTGGCCGGCATCGTTCTGGTGGGGGCCACGCCACGGTTTACTGCGGCGCCGCACTTTCCTTTCGGATTGCCTCCCAAGGAGGCCGAGGGGATGCGGCTCAAGATACGCCGTAACCTGGAGCGCACCCTGGACGGTTTTCACCGCCAGCTGTTCATGGCCGGAGAACTGGACAATCCGCAGTTGCAGGAAACGGTGCAGGCAATCCTGGCCGGGGTGCCGGTGCCATCAGCCGCAGCAGCCCTGGATGGTCTGGAGGCGTTGATGACGGCCGAGATGCAGCACGAGGCAGCGTCAGTCAGCTGTCCGGCGCTGTTGCTGCATGGCGATCAGGACCCGATCTGTCTGCCCCAGGCCTCGGCCTGGCTGGCGGAACAGATGCCTGCCAGCCGTCGGCTGCTGTATCATGGTTGCGGCCATGCCCCGTTTCTTAGTCGAGCGGATCAATTCAACCATGATCTGCGCCAGTTTGTGGAGGGACTCGATGCACGGCATTGATCGCGGACGGGTCGAGCGCTCCTTTCATCGTGGCGCTGGACAGTACGACCAGCACACCCCGGTGCAGCAACGGGTGGTACAGCGTCTGCTGGAACGTCTGTCAGCGGAGTTGTCACAGGAACCGCAGCGGGTACTGGATATCGGTTGCGGCACGGGACAACTGCTGCAACAACTGGCGCAGCACTATCCGCAGGCCAAGCTGACCGGTCTCGATCTTGCTCCCAACATGCTGCAGCAGGCGGCTGAACGTCTTGGTAACGGTGCCGAACTGCTGCAGGGCGATGCTGAACGGCTGCCAGGTAAGGACAACAGTTTTGATCTGGTGGTCTCGACATCCACCTTTCAGTGGCTGGAGGAGTGTGCTACCTGCTTTGGTGAGGTGCAACGGGTGTTGGAACCGGGTGGGCTGTTTTGCTTTGCCCTGTTTGGCGACGGTACCCTGTTTGAGCTGCAGAATTCCTGGCGCGGGGCGTTACAGCGTAACGACAGGCCTGTTCTTGAGGGGGGGGATGGTACCCACCGTTTCCATACCGTGGATCAGGTGAGGCAGAGTCTGGAACAGCAGGGGTTCATGGCCGTGGAGGTTGGAACAGAGCAGGAGCTGGTCTGGTACCCTGATCTGCCGCAGCTGCTGCAGGCCATCAAGCGGATCGGTGCCGGCACGGCCCATCCCCAGCGGGGAGGGGGGCTGGGCTGGCGGCGGGTGCTGCACGACATGGCAGCGCTCTACAGAGAACGATACGGCACCGACCTGGGTGTGCCGGCCAGCTATCAGGTTATCTATGGCACCGGTCGGAGATGATCAGGCGGTCAGCAGCGAAGTGATCAGCTTGCGGGCCAGGGGATGGATCACGCTGTAGTGCACCTCGACACCATCCCGTTTGCCTTCGATGATCCCCTTGTTCTTCAGCAGGGCCAGGTGTTGTGAAACGGTTGCCTGGGGCAGGTTGAGGCATTCCCAGATATGCTTGACGTTGCACTCGTTGGTACACAGGCCGGCCACGATCTTCAGACGGATCGGATGGCCCAGTACCTTCAGGATTTCTGCCTCGTTGTTGAAGCTTCTCGTCTTGTCAAAATCCGCCATGGTCAGGTCACTCGCCGTAATGAAATTTGGAAAACTATATATAGCAATAGTTTCTTTGTCAATTGATGGAAGATGAGAATTGATTAAGATTTGAACAGTTCGTTGCTGCGATGACAGGCGGCAGCATGGCCGGGTGTCTGCTCCTGCAGTGGCGGCGCCTGTTGGCGGCAGATGTCCTGGGCATAGTGACAGCGGGGATGAAACCGGCAGCCGGTTGGCGGGCCGTCGGCTGCGGCAGGTTCCTGTTGCAGCCTGATGGGTGGATGCTGATCGGATGATTGCAGCCGGGGGATGGCCGCCAGCAGGGCCTCGGTGTAGGGGTGTCGGTACCCTTTGAAGAGCTCGTTTGCCGGGGCAAGTTCCACCAAGGCTCCCAGGTACATCACCGCGATCCGGTCGCTAATATGACGCAGCACCGCCAGGTCGTGGCTGATGACCACCATGCTTAACCCTTGGTGGTGTTTCAGTTCCAGCAAGAGATTGATGATCTGGGCCTGAATAGAGATATCCAGCGAGGAAACCGGTTCGTCGGCCACGAGAACGGTCGGTTGTGCTGCCAGGGCCCGGGCGATGCCGATCCGCTGGCGCTGGCCGCCGGAAAATTCATGGGGAAACCGGTCGTAGAGTTCAGGAGAAAGCCCCACCTGCTCCATCAGTGCTGTTGCCATTAAGCGGCAGTCGTTACCGTGTGCCAGACCGTGAATCAGCAACGGTTCGGCAATGGCGTCGCCGATTCTCAGGCGGGGATTGAGCGATGAAAACGGATCCTGGAAGATCATCTGTACCGAGCGTCGAAACCGGCGTTGCTGCTCAAGGCGTAGCTGCTGCAGATCGTTGCCTTCAAAATGGATCGTGCCGCTGTCAGGGGCCAGCAGGCCGGTCAGCAGTTTGGCCAGGGTTGATTTGCCGCAGCCCGATTCACCGGCGACCCCCAGGGTTTCACCAGGGGCCAGTGACAGGCTGACCTGGTCCACGGCCTTCAAAAACCGTTTAGGTCCCTTGCGGGGGCCGTCGTCTCGCAGGGCAAAACTCTTCGAGACGGTCAATGCTTCCAGGATCGGTTGGGTCATAGACACTTCCAGCAACGGACCTGATGGCCGGCTGCAATCTCCCGCTGGGCCGGCATGTCGGCGGCGCACGGGGCAAAGGCATCAGGGCAGCGTTCTCGGAACGGGCAACCGGCCTGTTCCAGGGAAAGGTCCGGTGGTTGGCCGGGGATGGTGGCCAGCGGCGCACCGGGGGTGGCATACTCGGGCAGTGAGGACAGCAGGCCTTTGGTGTAGGGGTGGGCCGGGTTGTCCAAGAGCTGCCTGGTGGGTGCCGATTCGACGATCCGGCCGGCATACATCACATGCACCTGATCGGCGCGCTGGGCTACGATCCCCAGGTCATGGGTGATCAGCAGCAGCGCCAGGCCGTGCTCGGTCTGCAAACGGTCGATCAGTTCCAGTATCTGCACCTGAATGGTCACATCCAGGGCGGTGGTCGGCTCATCTGCGATCAGCAATACGGGCCTGCAGGCCAGGGCCATGGCGATCATCACCCGCTGCCGTTGTCCGCCGGAGAGTTGGTGCGGGTAATCGCGCAGCCGCCGCTCCGGGTCGTTGATTCCCACCAGGTGCAGCAGTTGGGCAGCCTCACCGATTGCCGCCGTGCGGTCAAGCCCCCGATGCAGCATGAGCGGCTCCATCAGCTGGTCGGCGATTCGCAACACCGGGTTCAGCGACGTCATCGGCTCCTGAAAGACCATCGCCATCCGGCTGCCCCGCAGGGAACGCAATGCTTCTGGTGCCAGTCCAACCAGCTCCTGATCCTCAAGGCGGATCGAGCCGGAAGCGATGCTGGCGCCGGGGGGCAGTAGCCCCATGATCGAGCGGGCGGTCATGCTCTTGCCGGAGCCTGATTCGCCCACCAGGGCCACGGTCTGGCCCTGCTCAATGGAGAGGGTCACCTGCTGCACGGCACGCACCACGCCGGTTGGGGTGCTGATGCTGGTGGTCAGGTCGTTGAGTTCAAGTAGTGCCATGGGCCGGCAGTGTACCTTGGTGGACTGCCCCTGTCAAATCCTGTCCTTGTATCGTATACGCGCTGTTTGCGGGGTGAAACTGTTTGACAGAGTGGCGGCAGTATGGTTCTATCTAACGGTTTTTTACTCACATGAATAAGCTCCTCTTTTTAATCATAGCCATCGTGGCGCTTGGGTGGTCTGCACCGGTCTCGGCTGTGGAACGTGACCTGATTAGGGTGGCGATCAGTCGCGCTGCTGACAGTGTCAACCTGCAGGGTGACGGCATGTTGGCCTTGCGCGAGACCGGTATGGCGGTGGTGTTGCCTCCTGCCGCCACGGTCAGCGTCGGGCATGGCCAGATCATGCTGGACGGGACCGGCTACCGCCGGCTGCGGATCACGGCGGCCGGACCGATCAAGGTTAACACCAAGTCCTACCGTGGCGTGCTGGAACTTTCGGCCTCAAACGGCGTGCTGCTGGTGATCAACGAACTGCCGCTGGAAGACTATCTGGTGGGGGTGATCAACAGCGAGATATCCTCCACCTGGCCGATGGAGTCGGTCAAGGCCCAGGCAGTGATCGCCCGTACCTATGCAGTGGCCAAGCGGATCGAACGGCATGGGTCTCCCTATCACCTGGAGGCGACGGTGATGGATCAGGTGTACTCTGGCAGCGATCTGGAGGACAGCCGTGCCGCCCGTGGGGTCCATGAGACTGCCGGACAGGTGCTGACCTATCACGGCAAACCGATCCAGGCCTTCTATCACGCCACCTGCGGCGGCAAGACCGAGGATTCGTCCCACGTCTGGGGGGCTGCGCTGCCGTATCTGAAAGGGGTCGATTGTCAGTACTGTGCGCTGGGCAATTCCAATACCTGGGAGCAGACCTTGTCGTTGTCCAGGCTGGAGACGGCCCTGAAAGTTGCCGGTCTTACCGATATCAAGCTTGGCTCCAGAAACAGCCGCGGCCGACTGAAAACCGTTCTGCTCAGCACCTCCCACGGCACAGTCACCATGCCGGCCACCAAGTTTCGCATGGCAGTCGGCTCCACCGTGATCAAAAGCACCAACTTCACAGTGCGGGTGGATGACGGCAGCGCCTATTTCAGCGGTTCCGGTTACGGACACGGGGTGGGACTCTGTCAATGGGGGGCCAAACAACGGGCCCTGGACGGTTTCAGCTACAGCGAAATCCTGTCCTATTACTATCCAGGAACCGAATTGCGTATCCTTGCCCCTGATGCTGGTTTCTGATTTTTGTTTTGATCTGCCTGATGAGCTGATCGCCCGCTATCCCGCTGCCCAACGGGATGCCTCCCGGCTGATGGTGCTTGAGCGCCAGGGTCAGACGATCAGTGAAACCAGCTTCGATCGCATCACCGACTGGCTGCGTCCTGGCGACCTGCTGGTGGTGAACGATACGCGGGTGATTCCGGCCCGCCTGTTTGGCGTTAAGCCCACCGGCGGCCGGGTCGAGATCTTTCTGGTGGAGCAGAGCGGCGAAGGGCAGCGCTGGCGCTGTCTGCTGCGTTCATCGAAAACCTGCCAGCCGGGTCAGTTGATTCATCTGCCCGATGACGTGACCGCAGAGGTGCTGCAACGGTCTGGCGAACAGGATTGGCTGATCGCCTTCAGCGGTTGCGACGATTTTGACGCCTGGCTGGAGCGGGTGGGCCAGATGCCGATCCCGCCCTACCTGGGCCGGGAGAGTGAAGAACTGGACCGTGTGCGTTACCAGACGGTCTATGCCGGTGTGCCGGGCGCCGTGGCGGCGCCCACTGCGGGGTTGCATTTTACCCCCCACCTGCTGGAACTGCTCCAGCAACGAGGCATAGAGCTGGCCACGGTCACCCTGCATGTGGGCTTGGGCACCTTCCAACCGATACGGGCCGAACGGGTAGAGGACCATGTCATCCACCGCGAGCGCTATCAGGTGCCTGAAGAAACCGCAGCCGCCGTTGCGGCCGTCAAAGGTCGGGGCGGACGGGTAATTGCGGTCGGCACCACCGCCTGCCGAACCCTGGAATACGTGGCTGGACAGGCCGGTACACTGCGGGCTGGGGCTGGCGAGGCCGACATCTACATCTATCCCGGGTATCGTTTTAAGGTGGTGGATGCCTTGCTGACCAATTTCCATCTGCCGGAATCCACCCTGCTGATGCTGGTTTCAGCCTTTGCCGGTCAGGAGTTCACGTTGCAGGCCTACAACGAGGCGGTCAGAAGGAAGTTCAGGTTTTACAGCTATGGCGACGCCATGCTGATTGTCTAGGAGTGGCTGTGCCGAATCACTTTCAGTTGTTGCACCAGGATACCACCTCTGCTGCCCGTTGCGGCCTGCTGACCACGGCCCATGGCATGATCGAGACGCCGATCTTCATGCCGGTGGGCACCAACGCCACCGTCAAGGCGATGCGGCCCGGCGATCTGAAGGAGGTTGGCGCCCAGATCATCCTGGCCAACACCTACCACCTGTATCTGCGACCGGGACACCGACTGGTGGAACAGCTGGGCGGCCTGCACCGTTTTATGGCCTGGGACGGGCCGATCCTGACCGATTCCGGCGGTTTTCAGGTCTTCAGTCTGGCGGAACTGCGCAAGATCAGCGAAGAAGGGGTTCAGTTCCGCTCCCATATCGACGGTTCACGTCACCTGTTGACACCGGAGCTGTCCATCGCAATTCAAGAGTCCCTAGGGGCTGACGTGATCATGTGCTTTGACGAATGTCCGCCGGCCGATGCCGAACGGCACTATGTCGAGCAGTCGTTGGCGCTGACTACCCGTTGGGCCCGGCGCAGCAAACAGGCCCACAGCCGTCGAGATCAGCTGTTGTTCGGCATTGTGCAGGGGGGGCGCTTTCCGGAACTGCGGCAACGCTCGGCCGCCGAGCTGCAGGAGATCGGTTTCGACGGCTACGCCCTGGGTGGCCTGTCGGTGGGGGAAGAAAAACCGGTCATGCATGCCGTGATGGAGGCCTGCGAACCCCATCTGCCCGTTGATCATCCCCGTTACATCATGGGGATTGGCACCCCGGAAGACCTGGTGGAGGCGGTCTGGCGCGGTTATGATATGTTCGACTGTGTCATGCCGACCCGCAACGCACGTAACGGTATGCTGTTCACCAGCCAGGGGCGGATCAACATCAAGGCCAAGCAGTATGAGGACGATCAGGCGCCGTTGGATCCTGCCTGCGACTGCCAGGTCTGCCGCACCTACTCGCGGGCCTACCTGCGGCATCTGTTCCGGAGCAACGAAATATTGTCTTCGATCTTGAATACGCACCACAACATCGCCTATTATCTGGGCCTGATGTCTCGCATGCGGGAGGCGATCCGGTCTGACCGTTTTGCTGCATTTCGCCGGGATTTTTACGCACACCAACAACCTGCAGTATCAGACAAGGAGGAGTAAACAATGGTAGGAATCGCATTCGCAATGGGCGCCCCCGCTGGTGGGGCAGCAGCGCAACAGGGTGGTATGGCCGCATTCATGAACATCGTGCCGCTGATCTTCATGTTTGCCATTTTCTATTTTCTGCTGATCCGCCCTCAGCAGAAAAAGGCCAAGGAGCACCGTGCCATGCTGGAGGCCCTCAAGGTGGGCGACAGCATCAAGACCGCCGCCGGCATCCATGGCAAGGTATCTGCCATCGAAGACCAGGTGATCACCCTGGAGATCGCCACCGGCGTCAAGATCAAGGTAGACAAGCCGTTCATTACCACCGTGGTGAAGTAACTACTTTCAATAAAGGAGATCGTGCCAATGCCTAAGGGAGCCGGATGGCGCATCACCCTGATAATCGGCTTTATCGCCCTGTCCTGTGTCTACCTGGTGCCGACCTTGATGCCCCAGTTGCCTTCCTGGTGGAAGGGACTCTTGCCCAAGGACAAAATCAGCCTGGGGCTTGACCTGCAGGGGGGAACCCACCTCGTGATGGAGGTGGAGACCCAGAAGGCGGTGGAGGGGACCCTGGACCTGGTGGCCACCGATCTGGAAGATACGCTGAGCGCCAAGAATCTGCGCTACAAGCGGATCAGCCGCACCGGTGCCGACAAGGTTTCCATCGTGCTGTACGAAAAGGAGACCGCTGCCGCGGTGCAGAAGCTGCTCAAGGACAAGTATCGTGACTATGAGCAGGTCTCCTCGGTGGAAGAGGGGGGCATGATCGGTCTCCAGCTGCGGATGAAGGATGAAGATATCCAGGACCGCAAGGACAAGGCTGTTGCCCAGGCCCTGGAGACGATCCGTAACCGGATTGACCAGTTCGGTGTCTCTGAGCCGGTTATCGCCCGTCAGGGCATCAATCAGATCGTGGTGCAGCTGCCCGGCATCAAGGACCCGCAGCGGGCCATCGACCTGATCGGCCGCACCGCCCGTCTGGAGTTCAAGATGGTCAAGGAGGGGGTTTCCCCCACCGGCGGTATGATCCCTGAGGATGCTGAGGTGCTGTATGAGCGGATCAGCGATCCGGTCACCGGCGCGGTCAGTGAAACCCCCTTCGTGGTGCAGAAAAAGGCCCTGATCACCGGTGATCTGCTGACCGATGCCCAGGTGCGGATCGACTCGCAGTTCAACCAGCCCTACGTCTCCATCGAGTTCAACTCGCTGGGTGGCCGCCTGTTTGATCAAGTGACCGCTGCCAACGTGGGCAAGCGTTTTGCCATCGTACTGGATAGCAACGTCTATTCGGCCCCGGTGATCCGGGAGCGGATCTCCGGCGGTTCGGCTCAGATCTCGGGCAACTTCACCGAAAAGACCGCCTCCGACCTGGCGATCGTGCTGCGGGCCGGTGCCCTGCCGGCCCCGGTCAAGGTGATCCAGAACGTGACCGTGGGTGCCTCGCTGGGTAAGGACTCGATTGATAAAGGTTTAATGGCTGGTGCGATTGGCGTGTTGCTGGTGATTGTCTTTATGGCTATCTACTACAAGCTGTCCGGCCTGGTGGCCAACCTGGGCATGGTTCTGAACATCCTCTATCTGATGGGTGCCCTGGCTGCCCTGGGGGCCACCCTGACCCTGCCGGGCATCGCCGCCATCGTGCTGCTGGTCGGTATGTCGGTGGACTCCAACGTGATCATCTTCGAACGGATCCGTGAAGAGCTGCGATTGGGCAAATCACCCAAGGCGGCCCTGGATGCCGGTTATGACCGGGCCTTTCTGACCATCATGGACTCCCACGTCACCGCCCTGATTACCGCCGCCGTGCTGTTCCAGTTCGGCACCGGCCCGGTCAAGGGGTTTGCGGTGTCACTGTCGCTGGGTATCATCATCAACCTGTTCACCTCCCTGACCGGCACCAGGGTAATCTTTGATCTGTTCCTGCATCGGGGCCAGGTCAAAAAACTGAGCATATAAGGGGGGGTGTCATGTTCGAAATCTTCGGCAAGACCAAACTGAACATAGATTTTATCGGTAAGCGCAAGTTTTCTTTTGCTATTTCGGCAATCATTTCGATTGTCGGGATATTCGCGATTGTCCAAATTGCCCTAGGCACCGCCAACCTGGGGATCGACTTCACCGGCGGCACCTCGGTGCAGTTGCAGTTCGACAAGCCGGTTGACTTGGCCGACGCCCGTAAAGCTTTGCATGATGGCGGTCTGGGTGAGGTGGAACTGCAGGAAATTACAGATGGTAACAAGCTGCTGGTCAAGCTGGGCAAGATGGACCAGTTGGCCGTCGGCAAGGCGGCCGAGGTCGTTACGGCGGCCTTTGCCAAGGCGCTGCCCGACCTGCAGGTGACCGTGGACAGCACAACCGAGATCGGGCCGGCCATCGGCGACAAGCTGCGCAAGGACACTCTGGTCGCAGTGGTGATCTCTCTGCTAGGCATTATCTGCTACATCGCCTGGCGTTTTGATTTTCGGTTTGGCATTGGCGCTGTCACCTCCACTCTGCATGACATCCTGGCCATGTTTGCTGTCTACTACATTGCCGGCAAGGAGTTCAACCTGCTGTTCATCACGGCGGTGTTGACCATTGCCGGGTACTCGCTTACCGACACGGTGGTGATCTTTGACCGGATTCGCGAAAATCTGCACAAAGACCTGAAAGGTTCGCTGCACACCATCTTTAACCGCAGCATCAACGAGACCCTTTCGCGCACTATTATTACCTCGTTGACCACCCTGTTGTCTGCTGGAGCGCTCTTCTTCCTGGGTGGTTCGGTGATCCACGACTTTGCCTTTGCCCTGTTGGCTGGTGTGCTGGTGGCCACCTATTCGTCGGTCTTTGTGGCCAGCCCGGTGGTGATCATGCTGGAAGAACGGGCGCAACGCAAAGCTGACGGCGCTGCGCAGACGCCGGCAGCTGCCTAGGAGGTAATTCATGCAGAAGGAATCAATCATCCTCGGTGTGTCCGGTCTGATCATCGGCTTCTTGCTGGGTATCCTGGTGGGGGGCAAGACCATGGGCGGCAGCGGTTCCGGTGTGTCAGCGCCGGTCCAGAATGCGGCGCCGATGGTCAACCCGGCCGACCTGAATGCCCGCATTGCCGAGCTAGAAAAGGTGGTGGCCCAGGACCCCAAGAACGTGCAGGCCTGGGTAACCCTGGGTAACGACTACTTTGATGCCAACAACCCCCAGAAGTCGGTGCAGGCGTACGACAAGGCGCTGGCGTTGAATCCCAACGACCCCAACGTGTTGACCGATCAGGGGGTCATGTTCCGCGCCCTGGGTTTCTTTGACAAGGCGCTGGCCAACTTTGATAGGGCCAATACGTTAAACCCCCAGCACCTGCAGAGTTTGTATAACATGGGGATCGTGCAGGCGGTTGATATGAAACAGCCGTCCAAGGCCCGACCGATCTTCGAGAAGGTAGCCCAGATGGGCGGCAATAGCGAATTGGGCCAGCAGGCCCGCGAGATGCTGCAACAGCTACCGCGCTAAAGGAGTTTCGAACCCCCTCTCCGGAGGGGGTTTTTGTTTATGCAGACCTCGTGGATACTACAAAAAAGTGATCCGGCTGTTGTGTCAGCCCTGATGGCAGAGTTGCAGCTGCAGTCGGCCACGGCACGAGTGCTGGCTGTCCGTGGCTTTGATGACCCGGCCAAGGCACGTGAATTCCTGGCGCCGACCCTGGCCGGCATGGTGGATCCGTTTCTGCTGGCCGGTATGGATCCAGCGGTTACGCGTCTGCTGACGGCCCGTAGCCAGCAGGAACAGCTCTGTGTGTACGGCGATTACGATGTGGATGGCGTGACCGCCACGGCCCTCATGGTGTCGGGCCTGACCGCCCTTGGCCTGCGGGTCGGCTACCACATCCCCCACCGGATGGATGACGGCTACGGACTGAACAGCGAGGCGTTACGGGCGATCCGGTCCCAGGGCGCAACGCTCTGTGTGAGTGTGGACTGCGGGGTGACCGGTATTGCGGAGGCCCAACTGTGTCGTGAAATCGGGCTGGACCTGATCATCACCGATCATCACCAGACGCTGGAGCACCTGCCCGAGGCGGTGGCGGTCATTAATCCCCATCGTCCCGATTGTCCCTATCCCTTCAAGGGTCTGGCCGGGGTAGGGGTGGCCTTCAACCTGCTGGTGGCATTGCGGTCCCGGTTGCGGGAACAGGGTGCCTTTGGTGATAACGGTCCAGATCTGCGCCAGTGGCTGGATCTGGTGGCCCTGGGGACCGTGGCCGATGTGGTGCCGCTCCTGGGGCAGAACCGTCTGCTGGTGGCATCCGGTCTGCAGCGGATGGGGAATGGTACGCGCATCGGCCTCAGTGCGCTGAAACAGGTGTCCGGTATCAGCGGCGACGTTACGGCTGGTCAGGTCGGGTTTCGGCTGGCCCCGCGCCTGAATGCGGCAGGCCGTTTGGAGAGCGCCGTGCCGGGGGTTGAGTTGTTGTTGACCGACGACCGCAGTCTGGCCGACCGGCTGGCCCAGGAATTGAACGATGCCAACAACGAGCGCCAGTCGGTAGAACGGCGCATACTGGACGAAGCGGTGCAACTGGTGGAACAGTCCGGCGGCGTCAACGGACGCTACAGTATCGTGCTGGCATCTGAGAACTGGCACCCCGGCGTGGTGGGGATCGTTGCTTCACGGCTGGTTGAGCGCTATCATCGCCCTACGATCCTGATGGCGATTCAGGAGGATGGCACGGCCAAGGGCTCCGGTCGCAGCATCTCCGGCTTTCACCTGCTGGATGCACTGCATGCGTGCGCTCCGCTCTTGCTGCGCTATGGCGGCCATCGCGTCGCAGCCGGGGTCTCGCTGAAGGTTGAGCAGGTAGCCGCCTTTATAGAGGCCTTTGAACAGGCCGCAGCCAGCCGGCTCGATCAGCAGAGTCTGGTTCCCAGCTTGCTGCTGGATGTTGAGCTGGAGCCTGAAGAGCTGACGACAACGCTGGTTGACGACCTGCAGCGACTGGCGCCGTTTGGGGCCGGCAATCCTGAGCCGGTGGTCTGCATCAGGGGGCTGCGGGTGCTGGAGCGCAAGGTGGTTGGCAGCGATCATCTCCGGTTGCGGCTGGCCCGGGGCCGTCAGCAGATCAACGCCATTGCCTGGCGGATGGCTGGCCGCCACCTGCCGGAGCTGATCGACGTGGCCGGCATGCCGGAGATCGATACCTGGGGCGGGCGCGCCCGACTGCAGCTGCGGGTCAAGGATTTTACAGCAACGGAGCAGAACCATGCAGCGTGACGAGCGTTTTGATAGGGCTGAACGGATTATCCAGGTCGGCTTCTGGGTCAACGCCCTGCTGATGACCATGAAGCTGGCTGCCGGCCATTGGGGCAATTCCGATGCGGTCTTTGCCGATGGCGTTGAATCGGCCTGCGATTTTGTGGCTATCGGCAGCACCATGGTTGCTCTCAAGCTTGGCCGGCAACCCTGTGATGAGAACCACCCCTACGGTCATGGCCGGGCCGAGTCCCTGGCGGCGCTCCTGATAGGGCTGGTGATTGGCATTACCGGTGTCTGGATTCTCTACGATGCGATGCAGACCATCGTCCACCACGAGTTTCGATCGCCCGGCTGGATTGCCGTTGTGGCAGCCGCTGCAACCATTGTCATCAAAGGCTGGCTGTACCGCTATTCAGCCACCACCGGCACACAGCTTGAGAGTCCGTCGCTGTTAGCCATTGCGCAGGATCACCGCAAGGATGCCCTGACCTCTATCGCCACCCTGGCCGGCGTGCTGGGTGCCTTTTTTGGCTGGGGGATCATGGATCCGCTGGCGGCTGGATTCACCGCGCTGTTTATCCTGCATATCGGCTGGCAGACCCTGTTAGGCGCCTGCCATGACCTGATGGACGGGACCGTGCATGGCGAGTATATCCAGGAGATCACCGCACTGGCCGAAGCGGTGCCCCACGTTGAAGAGGTGCATGAGATCCGTGCCCGGCGGTCGGGACAATACATCATCATCGACCTCAAGCTGGAGATGGACCCGCAGATGACTGTCAAACAGTCCCATGACGTGGCCACCGAGGTGAAGCGTCAGATATTCGAGCAGTTTCAAAATGTGGGCGATGTCATGATCCATATCAACCCCCACGCTGAAGAGCACGAAGACCTGATCAGGCTGTAAGACGATGGACCTGAACCTCGTCAGACTCAGCATGCCGCTACCCGCTACCGCAGCACAACAGCTGACCAATGCTCTCACCACCGAGCGCGTCCTGTTCGAACAGTCCCTGTCTTCGCTCTGCACCCGGAGCCTTTCCAGCGATGCCGAACTGGTGCGGCGCCATCAAAAACCGAGCCTGCCGTTTATCTTTTCACTGCCCTGTGAAGGTCAGCTGGAATGTCTGTTGCTGGGACCCGCCATTGCTGAGCTGCCCCGTGTCTTGTCAACGGTGGCCGCCCGTGCCGGTCTTGCGCAACTCACCTCCTTTGGTGCCTATGATTATCAGGGGGGGCTGATTGAGCTGCAGGCCGATGGCGAAGCTGAACTGCCAGTGCTCTCGCTGGCGGCACTGCTGGATCTGGCAACTCCCCGTTATGCCGACTGCCAGCGGCTGCGGGTGACCTTGCTGACGCCGTTGCGTCTGGTGACCGACGGCCGGGAGCTGTCCCGTTTTGTCGCAGAACGGTTCGTGCGGGGCGTCTTGCGGAGGATATCTGCCCTGACGGCCTACTACGGCACCGCCGCTGCACCCGAGCAATTTATCCGGCTGGCGTCACAGGCCGGCGCCCTGCGCTTACTTGAAGCCCGGCCACTACCGGCACCCCGTGGAGCGCGTGGGCTGTTGGGCAGTTTTGATCTACAGGGCAGCTGCAGCGAACTGGGGCCGATGCTTGAGCTGGGTGGGCTGCTGCATGTCGGCAAAGGCGCCTCCTACGGGCTGGGGGCCTTTCGGATAAGCCCGCTTTCTTGACAACACAACTACGGGTAAGGTATTAAATCAAGATGTTTCATGAGCGGCAGCCAGCTACTGTTGCCCATGCCCTAACGGTTGATGTTGAGGACTGGTATCATGTCTGTGGAGCCGAGCAGGCGGCAGGCGAGCGGTCCGGCCACCAGGGGCGTGTGCTGCATACGACATCGTTGGTACTTGATCTGCTTCGCTCCTGCGGGGTGCGGGGCACTTTTTTTGTATTGGGCTCGGTGGCCAGCCGTTACCCTGAACTGGCGCCCCGGATTGTGGCCGCAGGACATGAACTGGCGTCCCACGGCTGGTCACACCGCCTGGTGACGGAGCTTTCGCCGCAGGAGTTTGGCGACGAACTGCTGCAGACTGCCGACCTGCTGGAACACCAGACCGGACAGCGTCCCCGGGGCTTTCGGGCGCCGCGCTGGTCGTTGAGCAGGCAAACCATCCCCTGGGCCTTCGAGATACTGGCGCAGCAGGGGTATCGCTACGACAGCAGCCTGACGCCGTTGGCCATGATCGGCGACCCGGCCGGTCCCCGCCTGCCGCATCGGATTGAGACAGCAGCAGGCACCCTGTGGGAGATCCCTCCGTTGGTGACGTCGACCCCGCTGGGCAATCTGCCCACCGGCGGCGGCTGGGGCTTCCGCTTTTTCCCTTTAGCGATGATCAGGCACACCCTGCAGGTCTACCAGCGTCAAGGCGGACCGGGAGTGCTGTTCATGCATCCACGGGAGCTCGATCCGGATGGCCCCCGCTTGCGGCTTGGCCTGCTGCGGGAATTCGCCACCTACGGGCCTCAAAGCAGTGCTGCCGGACGGCTGGCAGCGCTGATGCGCAGTTTCAGTTTCAGACCTTTGGGGGAACAGGTGGCCTTGTGGCAGACTGCATCCTGATACCGGCCTATAACGCTGCAGCCACCCTCCGGCCGGTGGTTGAGGAGTGTCTGTTGCACGGTCTGCCCCTGGTGGTGGTCGACGACGGTTCCCGAGACGGCACGGCCGCTGCCCTGGAGGGGTTAGCCGTTACCGTGCTGCATCATGATCGCAACCGTGGCAAAGGGGCTGCCCTGCGGACCGGTTTTGACTGGGCATTGGCCCATGGCTATACGGGCATCATTACCCTGGATGCCGACGGGCAGCATGACCCGACTGCAATCCCCAGACTGGCGGCGGCAGCCGCTGCGGGACAGTTCGGTATCCTGCTGGCTTCCCGCCAGAGCCAGTTTGAGCAGATGGCAGGTCTGCGCAAGCACTGGAACCGGTTCGGTGTCTGGTGTATGCGCAAGCGGACCGGTTTTGAGATCAGTGACAGCCAGTCCGGCTTCCGTTACTACCGGACCGACCTGCTGCGTGCCGTTCAACTGGAAAAGGACGGCTATGACCTGGAGATGGAGCTGTTGATGAAATGCTGGCGGGCCGGTTTTCGTATCGGCTGTCTGCCGGTGCCGGCCCGAGTGGCCGACGGACGCGCCACCAGTCACTATCGGGCGGTGCGTGACACCTGGAATATCTGCATGACGTTTTTGCGTTATATGTAGCGAGGGCCTGAATGCTGCAAACACTGAAAACCTATACCCGCGACAAGCTGGTTTCCTATCTGCTGTCGCTGGCCACCTCATCTTCAGACGATACCCTGATCAAGATGACGCACCTGATGGAGTTGATCCCGAAAAAGGATTACTACAAGGCGCGCATCCGCTGGGTCCGTGATCTGATCAAGATGCGGCATCCGTCCATCGAGTTTCCCCGCCGCATCCTGCGTGAGTTGCATCCGAACCAGCGTGACAAATGGATCACCAACCTGGCGGTCAACCACCTCCTGTCCGGCACCAACAAGCGCAAGGAATGGGCCGACCAGAACGGTTTCTATCCGCCCTCCACGGTGGTTATCTCGGTCACCATGCGCTGCAACCTTTCCTGCTACGGCTGCTACGCCGGTGACTACAACAAGGCCCTGGAACTGTCGTTGGATGAGATCGATGGTGTGCTGACCCAGATGAAGGAGATGGGGATCTACTTCGCGGTGATCTCCGGCGGTGAGCCGTTCTTCATGCAGGGGATCTTCGACCTGTTCAAGAAGCACAACGACATGGCCTTCCTGGTCTTCACCCATGGCGGCCTGATCGATGAGCGGCTGGTGCAGCAGCTGATCGAGGTGGGCAACGTGATGCCGGCCTTTTCCCTGGAAGGCTACCAGCAGGAGACCGACGAACGGCGCGGCGCCGGCCACTTCAACAAGGTGCTGAACGCCATGCGGCTGCTGCGTGAGAATGGGCTCTCCTTCTGCGGCTCCTTCACTCACTCCAGTAAGAATACCGACATCATCACCGACCCGGCCTACATTGATTTTCTGCTGGAGCAGGGGGTCTTTGCCCTCTGGTTGTTCTCCTATGTGCCGGTGGGCCGGGAACCAAACCCGGACCTGATGCCCAGCCCGGAGCAACGCGACCGCCTGCGGCGCGCCACGATCGAGTTCCGCGCCACCCGTCCGATGCTGTTCATTGATTTCTGGAACGACGGCCCGATTATCTCCGGCTGTATCGCCGGCGGGCGTAAATACATCCATGTGAATGCCAATGGCGACATCGAGCCCTGCGTATTCTGCCATTTTGCAGTGGACAACATCCGTCGTGCCAGCCTCAAGGAGGCCCTGGGCTCGCCCCTGTTCCGCAAGATCCGGGAGAAACAGGGTGAACACGACAACCTGCTGCGGCCCTGTATGCTGATCGATCATCCCGACTACGGTCGCGAGTTCTTCCAGAGTGAAGGGGCCTACCCGACCCATGAAGGGGCCGATGCGATCTTCACCAGCCTGGCCGACCGGATGGACGACTACGCCCGTAGCTATGGCGAGATCGCCGATCGAGCCTGGGATGACGAATTCAAGGAGCATCCGGTGCGGCAACGGAACAGCGGTAAGCAGTAAGCACAATGGCCCTGTACAGCAAGTCGAACCTGGCGCTGTTGGCGTTATTCACCCGTTTGGTGCCCCGCTGGCTGGTGCCGCCCTTTGCTGCACTGGCCGGACTGTTTTCCTACCTGCTGGCGGGCCGTCAGCGGCGTGGGCAGCGTGACAACCTGCGGGTGGTCACCGGTCGTCGGCAGGTCGAGTTGCTGCTGTTGTCCTCCATGTACAAGTTCTGCCGCAACTGGTGTGATCTGGTGCTGATGTCCCGCCTGCGGGGCGAGCGGCTGCAGGCCCTGATCGGTCGCCGCAGTAATCCCGAACCGCTGGAGGCAGCCCTGGCTGCCGGTAGCGGCGCGATACTGATCTCGCCCCACCTGGGTACCTGGGAGTTGGGGGGGCTGGGGCTGGCCGACCTGGGCTACCGGGTTAATGTGCTGACCTACCGTGAGCCCGACGAGCAGGTCAACGAGCAACGGCGGCAGATTCGTGAAGAGCGGGGCATCGGCGTGATCTACGTGGATCGCGACGACACCTCGCCCCTGGCGATCATCGAGGCGGTCAATGCCCTGCGCAGGAATGAGATCGTTTGCCTGATCGGCGACCGCGACGGTTCATCCAATACCGTCACGGTGCCCTTTTTTGGCCGTCCCACCGCTTTGCCGGCCGGTGCTGCCCACCTGGCCCTGGCCACCGGTGCGCCGGTGATTCCGGTCTTTGTGGTGCTGGAGGATGATGGGCGCTATGCTACCCTGATGGAGGAGGCGATCTTTTTTTCTGCCCGCCACGGCCACAACCGGGAGGTGGTGCAGCAGGGGATGACTCGCCTGGCGGCGGTGTTTGAACACTACATCCGTCAGTATCCCGACCAGTGGTACAATTTTTTTAGGTTCTGGACTACTCACGCAAAGGAATAAGCTATGTCTGAAGAATTGGTTGGCAAGGTCAAGCAGATGATCATCGACGCCCTGCGGATCGAGGGGATGTCTCCCGATGAGATTGACAGTGATGCGCCGTTGTTTGGCGAAGGTCTGGGGCTGGATTCCATCGATGCCCTGCAGTTGGTGGTGGCCATGGAGAAGGAGTTTGGCGTCGTGGTGCCCGACGCCGCCACCGGCAGCAAGGTGTTTGCCTCGGCTCGCGCCATGGCTGCCTTTATTGCTTAAAACCGTCAATAAGTCCGGGACGTTCGATGAAGATTCTCTTTCTCTCGCCAGGCTGGCCCAAAGGACGGTTGTGGGGTGAACTCGGCTTCAAGTTTCCCACCCTGTCGCTGGCTGCCCTGGCAGCAGTGACTCCTCCCGAGTGGGAGGTGGCCTTCCACGATGACGCCATCCGCCAGACCCCCTTCGACACCGATGCCGATCTGATCGCCCTGACCGCCATGACCGCCCAGGCTACCCGGGCCTATCAGCTGGCCGACGCCTTTCGGGCCCAGGGCAAGACGGTGGTGATGGGCGGTTTTCATGCCAGCAACCTGCCGGATGAGGCGTTGCAACATGTGGATAGTGTCGTGGTGGGAGAGGGCGAACTGGCCTGGCCCCAACTGCTGGCCGATTTTCAGGCCGGGCGGTTGCAACGCAGCTACCGGGCCGACGGACTGATCGACACCAGCCTGATCCCGGTGGCCCGCAGGGAGATCTTCAAAGGCTCGGGTCATTTCTTCACCAACACCATCCAGACCACTCGCGGCTGCCCCTTTGACTGCGAGTTCTGTTCGGTAACCGCCTTCTATGGCCGCAAGTACCGCAAACGGCCGGTGGAGCAGGTGCTGGCCGAGCTTGAACAGCTGCGCAAGGTCAATTCGTTTGTCTTTTTTGTGGATGACAACATCGTGGCTGACCGGAAGTACTCCCTGCCGCTGTTTGCCGGGATGAAGGGGATGGGGATCAAATGGCTCTCCCATGCCCCGATCGACTTCGCCGAGGACCAAGAACTGCTCAAGGCAGCTGGCGAATCAGGCTGTGTGGGGATGTTTGTCGGTTTCGAATCCTTGAACCAGGAGTCGTTGGCCGCCATGGGCAAGGTTACCAACCGGGCCGACTCGTTCAAGGCCTATGCCCAGCAGTTTCGAGACCACGGCATCGGCATCCTCGGTTCTTTCGTGATGGGCTGCGACGGTGATACCCCGGCCGTGTTTGAGCAGACCCTCCGTTTTTGTGAAGATGCCCGTCTCGAGGCGGCCATCTTCCCGATCCTGACCCCCTATCCCGGCACCGCCGTTCGTCGCCGACTGGAGGCGGAGGGGCGCATCATCAGCAACAACTGGCAGGATTACGACATGGAGCATGTCACCTTTGAGCCCCGTGGCATGAGCGTGCAAGAACTGCAGGACGGCTACGACCAGATCTGCCGTTCCTTCTACTCGCTGGGCTCCATCTGGCGGCGTATCGGCAAACTGCACCGTTCGGTGCAGGTCTTTGGGCCGATGAATATCGGCTTCCGCTCGGCCATCCGCAGAAAGCGACCAAGCCTGTGAGCCGCCGGCCGCGTCTGCTGCTGGTCTATCCGGCCAGCCACAAGCTGGGCTGGGTCAAACGGTTTCAGTTGCCCCCTCTGGCGCTCAAGCAGGTGGCTGCCGCTACCCCTCCCGAGTGGGAGGTGTTGTTGGCCGATGAGGTGCAGGAGCAGATCGATTATAACGGTGATTACGACCTGGTGGGGATCACCGCCATGACCCACCAGATCGTGCGGGCCTACCAGATCGCCGATCGCTTTCGCGAGCGTGGTGTGCCGGTGGTGCTGGGGGGGATCCACCCCACAGTGCTGCCCGATGAGGCGATTGGCCATGCCGACAGCGTGGTGCTGGGAGAGGCCGAACCGGTCTGGGCCGGCCTGCTTGACGATCTGCAGCAGGGGCGGCTGCAGCGTTTCTACCAACAGCTGCCCGAAGGCAACCAGCTGAACATTCCCTGGTCGCGTACCGATTTTCTGGAGCCCCGCCAGTATCTGACCACCAGAACCACCCAGGCCAGCCGCGGCTGTCCCTACAACTGTCCTTTCTGTACCGTCACTCCCCATTTTGGCCGCACCTTCCGCTACCGCGATCCCGAGGATGTGCTGGCAGAATTGAGAACCTTCAAGCCTGGCCTGATGGTCTTCCTGGACGACAACATCCTGGGTGACCCGCAACGCGCCAAGCCGATCCTGCAAGGCATGGTGGGCATGGGGCTCAAATGGGGCGGGCAGGCCAACCTGCGCTTTGCCGAAGATCCTGATCTGGTGCGCCTGCTGGCGGATTCGGGCTGTGTCGGCATCTTTGTGGGCCTCGAATCGGCCGATGGCGAGTACGCCAATCACCCCAAGACCGCCGGCAACACCCCCCAGGCCGATCTGATCAAGCGGATCCGTGACACCGGTGTGGTGGTGGAGGGTTCGGTGATCTTCGGCTTTGACGACCATGACGAAGGAATCTTCGAGCGGACGGTTCGCTACCTGGAGACCTGTGCCGTCAGTCTGCCCACCTTCCATATCCTGACCCCCTATCCGGGCACCGCTTTATTCAGTCAGTTCCAACAGGAAGGGCGGTTGTTGCACACCGACTGGCAACGCTATGACCACGGCCAAGTGGTCTATCGCCCCAAACTGATGTCACCTGAGCGCCTGTACCAGGGCTGGCATGATGCGCGGCGTGAGGCCTACCGTTGGCCGGCCATAGCCGGCCGTGTCATGCAGAGCCCCGGCAAGGGGGTCAACCTGTTGTACAACATCCTCCGTCGCGGCGGCATTTACGGACAGGAGAAAAAGGCGCCATGATCCTCTGGCTGTTTCCGGGGCAACCGTTACAGCGCGAGACGCTGCTGCCGGAGGACAACGACCTGTTGGCCATTGACCGTCTGTGCCGTGAGCGCTGCGGCTATGACCTGATCAACCACCAGGCGGTGGCTGGAGCTGTGCTCAGCCCGCACACCATGCTGCAGTTGTATGGGGTGGCCCTGTCGTTGTACCGGGCCCGGCGCCTGCGTCGTGAGGGTGTGCAGCCCGATCTGATTGCGGAACATTCACTCGGCCTCTACGCTGCCTTGGCGGCCAGCGGCAGCATTGACGAGGGCGATGCCCTTGAATTGGCCTGCCGGATCGGTGGCTGTATGGCCGCCATGGGCGCTCAACAGCAGTACGCCCTGGGTTGCGCCATCGGTATCGGGCAGGCTGCCGTTGAGCAGGCCGCTGCTGAGGCAGGTGTATTTGTTGCCAACTACAACACCTCCAGCCACTTCCTGCTGGCCGGCCCAGCTGCAGGGATTGAGGCCGCGCTTTCCGCCTGTCGGGCCACCGGCGCCTTTTCGGTCAGCCAGTTCCCCTGCGAGGCGCCGTTGCACACCCCCCTGCTGGCAGCGATCAGTGATCAGCTGACCACCATCGTGGCAGACTACCGTTTTCAGGAACCGTCTATTCCGCTGGTGGAGCATGTCACCCAAACCCGGCTGACTGCCGAGCGCATACCAACCTTTGTGGTGGATGAGTTGCTGCAGCCGGTCTATTGGGAGTGGACCTGGCGGCAGTTGCGGGCCACCGGCTTTGATCGCTGCATCGAGGTGGGCAGCGGCCAGGCCCTGACCAAATTTAACCGCTGGATCGATACGGAGGCGGCAGTATGACCTGGGATGAGACAACCATCACCGTACGCTTTAACGAGGTGGATGCCTACCAGGTGGCCTGGCACGGCCATTATGTGGGCTGGTTGGAGATCGGCAGGATGGCCCTGGCCCGTCGCTTCGGGCTGGATCCGTTCCAGCTGGTCGAGCTGGGCTTCCTGGGACCGGTGGTACAGCTTGATCTGAAATACCTGCGCCCGGCCCGCTGCAATGATTCCCTTACCATCCGTACGACCCTGGAACCCTGCGAAACAGCCCAGCTGATCTTCAGCAGTGAGATTATTGCCCCTGACGGCAGTCGTCTGGCCAGCGGTCGGACCGTGCACGCCCTGACCGATCTTGACGGTACGCTGCAGTTCCGTTTACCGGAGCCGGTGGCAGAGCGGGTGGTTGCCCTGCAGCGCTGGGCTCGAGGGGAGGCGTCATGAAGCTACTGCTGATCTCGGCCAACCGCGAACGGTCGCCCTATCCGGTCTTTCCGATCGGACTGGCCTTCCTGGCCGAACCCCTTACACAGGCCGGCCATCAGCTGGCCGCTCTGGACCTCTGTTTCGAGGCTGATCCCCATGAAGCCGTCACGGCGGCCCTGGCCGATCAGCAACCCGACGCGGTGGTGATCTCGTTGCGCAACCTGGATAATGTCACCTGGCCCGGCAGTGTCAGCTATCTGGATGCGCTGCGCGAGGTGGTGGCGGCCTGCAGGGGTAAGGCTACGGTGATTCTGGGCGGTTCCGGCTATTCGTTGATGCCGGTGGAGATTCTGGCCCACTGTGGTGCCGATTACGGCCTGGTGGGGGAGGGGGAGCAGCTGTTACCTCGTCTGCTGGACTGCCTCGGCACGGGCGGTGATCCGGCAGCGCTGCCGGGGGTGGTGCTGCCGGGCAGAGCGACCTTTCTGCCGCCGCTGCCGCTGGAGACCATCGGCAGCCCTGATCGCCAGCTGTTTGATGTGGCCCGCTACCTGAAGGAAGGGGGCATGGCCAACCTGCAGACCAAGCGGGGCTGTCCCTTCAGTTGTGTCTATTGTACCTATCCGCTCCTGGAAGGGCAGCGGATGCGGCTGCGTCCGGTGGCCGAGATCATTGCAGAACTGCAGGGGCTGGTGACTGACCACGCCGTGGATTACGTCTACTTTGTGGATGATATCTTCAACTATCCGCCCCGGTTTGCCGAGCAGCTGTGCCAGGCGATGATCACGGCTGGGCTCAAGGTCAACTGGTCGGCCTTCATCAACCCCGGCTTTATTACCCCGGAATTATTGGAGCTGATGCAACAGGCCGGCTGCGACGCAGTTGAGTTCGGCACCGAATCCGGCTCGCCGGCCATGCTGCACAACCTGGGTAAATCGTTCAGCGTCGAGCAGGTGCGTACAGCCTCGCAGCTCTGTAAGGCCGCCGGTCTGGATTTTGCCCACTATATGCTGTTTGGCGGCCCGGGGGAGACCGAGCAGACCGTGCTGGAGAGCTTCGGGCTGATGGACGAACTGGCCCCCACTGCCGTGATCGCCATGACCGGCATCCGGATCTACCCTGGCACACAGCTGGCGCAGACGGCCCTGGCCGAGGGCATCATCACCGCTGAAACCGATCTGGTGCAGCCGGTTTTTTACCTGGCGCCTGCCATCGGTGAGCGGCTGGCCGAGCTGGTGACGAGTGAGGCGATGCAGCGTAAAAACTGGATCGTGCCGGGGCTGGAGGTCAACGTCAGTCCTGCCATGCTGGAGGCGATGCGGATCTTCAAGGTGCGTGGTCCCTTGTGGAAGATGATCAAGCGACTGGGGCGCAGCCACCAGCATCCGCTGGCAGCCGCCAGTTGACGCGACAGCTCTAACACGTATACTATCGGTTCACTTTTCCCCGGGGGGCCATGATGGCTGCAGAAAAATTCGAGACCTCACTCAAAAAGCTGGAGGAGGTCGTGCGTAAACTGGAGGGGGGCACCCTGCCACTGGATGACTCCATCAAGGCCTTTGAGGAAGGGGTCAAGCATGCCGCCTTCTGTGCCCGGAAGCTGGATGAGGCCGAACGCAAGGTGGAGATGCTGATCAAACAGCGTGATGGTTCCTTCAAGAGGGAACCGTTTGGCGCCGGTGACGAAGAGGACGACTAAGAAAGGGCGCCCATGGACCTGAAAGCATATCTGAAAGAAAAGATTGCCTTGGTGGATATTGCTCTGGATCAGTACCTGCCCACGGAGGAGGAACGTCCCCAGAACCTGCACAAGGCGATGCGCTACTCGATCTTTGCCGGCGGCAAGCGGGTCCGTCCGGTATTGCTGCTGGCGGCCTGCGAGGCGGTTGGCGGCGCCATCGCAAGGGCCATGCCGGCGGCCTGTGCCATGGAGATGATCCATACCTATTCGCTGATTCACGACGACCTGCCGGCCATGGACGATGACGATTTCCGGCGCGGACGTCCCACCAACCACAAGGTGTTTGGCGAGGCGATCGCCATCCTGGCCGGTGACGGCCTGTTGACCGAGGCCTTTAAGCTGATGGCCAACCCGGCCTTTAGCGCCGGTGTCGATGCTGGCGCCCGGATGGCGGTGATCAGCGAGATTGCCACCTGCGCCGGTTCCTACGGCATGGTGGGGGGGCAGGTGGTGGATATGGAGAGTGAAGGCCAGCCGGAGATGGATCTGCCTACGGTGCAGTACATCCACACCCACAAGACCGGCGCCCTGATCAAGGCCTCGGTGGTGGCCGGAGCGCTCTTGGGTAGCGCCGACGAAAAACAACTGGCCGCCATCCGTCGCTATGGTGAGGCAGCTGGTCTGGCCTTCCAGATCGCCGACGATATCCTGGATATCGAGGGCACGACGGAAGAGATCGGCAAGGATGCCGGCAGCGACGAGGCCCGTGGCAAGGCCACCTATCCGGCGGTGATGGGGCTGGCCGCCGCCAAGCAGGAGGCTGCAGCAATGATGGATGAGGCCCTGAACGCCCTGGCCAGTTTTGGGGCGGAGGCCGAACCCCTGCGTGAGATTGCCAGGTACATCGTGGAACGGAAAAACTAACGCCATGTCTATCCTGCATCAGATCAATGATCCCGAAGATCTGCGGCAGCTGTCCGCCTCAGACATGCCTGAGGTGGCGGCAGAACTGCGGCAGCTGATCATTGAGACCTGCGCCGCAAACGGTGGCCATCTGGCACCCAGTTTGGGGGTGGTGGAGCTGTCCATCGCCCTGCACCGCGTCTTTCATTCACCGCAAGATAAGCTGATCTGGGACGTGGGGCACCAGGCCTATGCCCACAAGATCATCTGCGGCCGTCGCGATAGCTTCCACACCCTGCGCACTTTACACGGCATCAGCGGCTTCCCCAAACGCTGCGAATCAGAACATGACGTCTGGGAGGTGGGCCACTCCTCAACCTCCATCTCCGGCGCCACTGGTTATGCTGTTGCCAGAGATCTGTCCGGCTGTAGCAACAAGGTGGTGGCGGTGATCGGCGACGGCTCCATGACCGGCGGCATCGCCTATGAGGCCCTCAACCATGCCGGCCATCTCAACCGCGATCTGGTGGTGGTCTTAAACGATAACGAGATGTCGATCGCCGAGAACGTGGGAGCCCTGTCCGGTTTCCTGTCCCGCACCTCCAGCAGCGAGTTCGTCCATAAGATCAAGCGCGAGGCCGAACTGTTCCTCAAAGATGCCAAAGACGGTATGGGGCAGCACGTTCTCAAGCTGGCCCGCAGGGCCGAGCAGTCCTTCAAGGGACTCTTTACCCCGGCTATGCTGTTTCAGGCCTTTGGCTTCGAGTATATCGGGCCGATCGACGGCCATGATCTGCCGCTCTTAACAGAAACGCTGGAACGGGTTAAAAAACTGAATAACGCCGTGCTCGTGCATGTGCTGACCACCAAAGGCAAGGGCTACAAGCCGGCCGAGGAAAATCCGTCCTTGTTCCACGGCGTGGGGCCGTTCGAGATCGAGACCGGCAAGGTGCTGAAAGGGAAGGGCGGAGCGGCCTCCTACACCGCTATCTTTGGCAACACCTTGGCCCGGCTGGCAGAGGAAGACGAACGGGTGGTGGCCATCACCGCCGCCATGCCGGACGGCACCGGCCTGACCAGCTTTGCCGCCCAGCACCCGGACCGTTTTTTCGATGTCGGCATCGCCGAACAGCATGGTGTCACCTTTGCCGCCGGCCTGGCCGCTAAAGGCAAGAAGCCGGTCTTCGCGGTCTACTCCACCTTCCTGCAGCGGGCCTATGATCAGGTGATGCATGATGTCTGTCTGCAGAACCTGGCGGTGGTATTTGCCCTGGATCGTGGTGGCGTAGTGGGCAATGACGGCCCGACCCATCATGGCGTCTTCGATCTCTCCTATCTGCGTCATTTGCCGAATCTGACCCTGATGGCCCCCAAGGACGAGAATGAGCTGCAGCACATGCTTAAAACTGCTGTTGACCATGAGGGGCCGGTGGCGGTGCGCTATCCCCGCGGCAACGGTTATGGCGTGCCGCTGGAGCAGGAGTTGAAAATACTGCCTATCGGCAAGGCTGAACTGATCCGCGAGGGGGGCGATGGTGTCGTGCTGGCCCTGGGCAGTATGGTGATGCCGGCTTATGATGCGGCAGAAGCGTTGGCCAGCCAAGGGATCAATATGACGGTCGTCAATGCCCGCTTTGTCAAACCGCTGGATCGGGAATTGATCCAGTCCCTGGCGCAGCGCTTCGGACGCCTGGTGACGGTGGAAGAAAACGTCCTGCAAGGCGGATTCGGCACCGCAGTGCTGGAGCTGCTGGAAGAGCAGGGGATCAGCGGCGTGCCGGTGCTGCGGCTGGGCTATCCTGATCAGTACATAGAGCAGGGCGAGCAGCATGAATTACGGTCCATCTACGGGCTTGATGCCGCAGGGATCACCGCTGCACTGCGTCGTTTCATCACACTGGACGCAACTGGCGCCTTTCCGGCAGGGCCATGACCTACCAAGAGCTGAAGGATGCACTGCATCTTTTCGGATTGCATGAGAACGATCTGCTCACTATCCGGCGTATCAAGGAACGGCATCGTGCCTTGGTAAAACAGTTCCATCCCGATCACGGCGCCAGCGACCCGGAGATGATCCGGCGCCTGAACGAAGCCCACCGACTGCTGATGGACTACCTGCAGACCTATCGTTTTGCCTTCAGCGAGGAAGAGTTTTATCGTCAAAACCCCGAGGAACACCTGCGCCGCCAATTTTCCTGGGATCCGGTCTGGAGCGGGCGGCTTGAGGAAAAATAACGAGTATCGCTTGCCATTCCGGCAGGTGTCGTGCTATACAATTCATCTTTCGGAGCGTAGCGCAGCCTGGTAGCGCACCTGCCTTGGGAGCAGGGGGTCGTACGTTCGAATCGTATCGCTCCGACCATTTAAAAACAAGGGGTTAGCCAAATTGGCTAACCCCTTTTGTTTTGTTGCAGGGACACTTCCGGGGACCTGCACCCGCTACAGATCGCCATCACTGTATATCGTGTTGCGTGCGCGCAGCCTTGCTCCGGCAGTCGGCTGCGGCTTCAGGTTTGTCTACTGCAATGATCCGTGGAATCACATCACCCACCAGTGCAACCACTACCTGATCTCCAGCCGTGATGCCCAACCGCTTAACCTCAGATTTTGTATGCAACGATGCCCTGCTGACGCGGATGCCGCCGATGCTCACCGGTTCCAGCAGCGCCACCGGGGTGCGGCGTCCGGTGCGCCCGGTCTGCCAGCGGATCTCCCGCACCGTGGTGACAGCGGTAGCCGGAGGAAATTTCCAGGCCGCAGCCCAGCGTGGTTCACGACTCCCGGCGCCCATCCGCCCGCGCAGGGCAAGCTCATCCACCTTCACCACAATCCCGTCTGCGCTAAAGGGTAATTTTTGGCGCTCTGCCAGCATCGCTTGGTATACGGCCCGTACCCCGTTCAGGTTTGCTGCCTGTGTTGTTAGTTCAGGCCTCACCGGTAGTCCCCAGCTTTTCAGCAGACGCAGCGCCGCGCTATCGGTCAAAACACCACAACATTCCTGGGCCTGCACCAGCTCGAAGGGGAAAAAGCGTAACACTGCCACCAATGCAGGATTTGGAGTGCCGGCCAGCAGCGTTCCGGCGGCCTGATGGCGTGGTGTGGCATAGTGTGGTGGAGCTGACGATGATGTCGCCAGATCGGTATACACCTCGCCCCGTACCACCACCCGCGCCGGAAACGAGCCGGTCAACTGCAGCGGAATCCCCTGAATCGACCTGACCCGCTCCGTTACCGCCTGGCCCAAACGTCCATCACCACGGGTGGCGGCAGAAACCAGCTTTCCATCCAGATACACCAGCTCCACCGGCAGACCGTCCACCTTGGGCTGCACCAGCAGGGGCGCAGTGCCGCCCTTACCGCAGATTCTCTGCAGCAGCCTTTCCACCGCCTCCGGTCCGGTCGCTGATGCCAGGCTCAGCATCGGCGTCTCATGCCGGATTTTTGGCGTTACTCCGCTAACAGCCGCGCCCACGGTACGGGTTGGTGAATCAGTAGCTGCCAGCGCGGGGAAGCAGCTTTCAAGGATCCTCAGTTCGGAAAACAGGCGGTCATAGGCGGCATCGCTGATCTCTGGAGCGTTCTTTTCGTAATACAACACATTGTGATATTTTATCTCGCTGCTCAGTTTCTGGATGCGGGTACTGGCGACGTCGGTGGTCAATGGTGGACAGTCAGCGGCCCAGACCGCAGCAGATACCTGTTGAGCCAGCCAGAGAATAAGCAAGCATAGTGAAAGCCTGCAAGATAGTAGCGCCATGGGGTATCCCGATTAGTAGCGTGTCAACGGTGATAAGATGAGAAACTGTACTGCACAGTTACACCGGACACAAGCTAAGTAAATTGACACTGATCTATTGGCGTGCTTTAAAATGTTTTTCATGCAAAACAAAATTCACTTTTATCTGGATTATGTTTCGTATATAGTTCAATTATGCTTTTCGAAATCGGTGACGACATACGCAAAGAACGCAAGCGCAGGAAGATTTCCCAGGAAAAACTGGCAAAGGATCTGGCGATGAGCCGTACTACCATCAGCCAGATCGAATCGGGAACCGTTCAGGAAATTGGCGTACGCAAGCTGATCAGAGTCCTGGAGTACCTAGACCTTGAGCTTCGGGTACGGCCAGCAGGTGTGCCGCCGACGTTGGATGAGCTGCGAGGTGAACAATGAGCGCCACGACACTGGCTGTCTGGGCGGCTGATCTCCGGGCCGGACTCCTGGACAAGACGCCTGATCAGAAGCAGTATGTGTTTGCCTACGATCAGGTTGCAATCTCTCCCGATGCCCAGGTGTCGCTTACCATGCCGGTGCGTTTGGAAAGCTGGCTAAGTCGCGATCTGCACCCGATTTTTCAGATGAATCTGCCTGAAGGCGCCCTGCTTGAGGCTATTCGACGAGCCATTGCCAAGTTGGTTGGGGAAGATGACTTGACCATACTTCGGGTTACTGGCGGAAATCAGATCGGTCGTAACCGCTTCTCTCTGCCAGGGGATATGGCACCCGGCATTGTAGAATCTGCTGAATCCCTGGATGATCTGTTGTCCTATCCGGATACCGAAGAGCTTTTTCATGATCTGGTGGCAAAATATGCACTCCGTTCCGGTATATCCGGCGTGCAACCGAAAGTCATGCTGGATGCAGCTGAGCGGGGAAGCGCTGCTGTGGGTGGTTATATCGTTAAATCATGGGGAGCGGATTATCCGCAGCTGGCGACCAATGAATTCTTTTGCATGACCGCCGCCAAACGCGCCGGACTGCCGGTGCCGGAATTCCATCTTTCCGCCAATGGCGGTCTGTTTGTGATGAAGCGATTTGATCTGACGGCTGACGGGCACGCCCTCGGTTTTGAGGATGTCTGTTCCCTGCAGGCCTTGGGCACTGCCCAGAAATACGCCAGCAGCTACGAACGGGTGGCGCGTTCGATCAAGGATTTCGTGTCGGGTGAATTTCTGCAGACAGCCCGCGAGCAGTTTTTTGCCTCGCTTGTGCTTTCCTGCATGCTTCGAAATGGAGATGCCCATCTGAAAAACTTCGGCGTGCTGTATGAGCATCCCGGCCAGTCAGTCCACCTGGCACCGGCGTATGACCTGGTGACAACGGTGGCCTACATCGCTCAAGACGTTCCAGCGCTCTCGCTTGCAGGAACCAAAAAATGGTGGAACAGAAAGCTGCTGGAAAAATTCGCGATAGCGCACCTTGCCTTGCCGGTGGGAAAAATAGGCCAGATATTCGAAAAGTGTGCGGACGGCGTCAACGATACCCGGGGCATGCTGTCTGCTTACACTGAAGAACACCCTGCATTTCGGGACGTGGGAAACCGGATGCTGGCCGCCTGGAATGTAGGAGTGACGGAAACTATGTCTGTATGAGTTCAACGGCTACTGCCTGATTAGCGTATTCGGTTGAAACCTTGTCGACTCAGGAAGATTCATCGCAAGAGCAATCGCGGCGCATTGCTGTCGGAAAGGACACCACAGCAAACCCTTGCTTAAACAACAGAAGAACTTATGGTCTGCAGTGGAAAAGGTGCTGGGCCTCGTATAGTTCGTGGGCTGACAAACCAAGCCGTTTGGCATGGGTACGCCATCCTTCAATCACGTTGCAGACGTTGGCGATAATCTCTTCTGCCTTGGTTTTGCTGAGCCGGTAGTACTCCGCAGTTTTCAGCACAACTGCCAGATCCGGCTCACGAGTATAGAGATCAAGGCTCAGTGTATGTTCTTGTTTTTTAAATGACGGGTTCATGTCAAAGGCCGGTGCAAGTCGCCAGCCGGCCGGGGTTCTTATGAAACCGTGATTGCGCAGATGGTCGTCACGGTTAGCAGTGGCAACATTAAAAACCACTCTCCTGAAAAGCTCTTCAAGATCATGGGCAATTCCAGCAGTTTCGCCCCAGGTGGCAATAAACTCGGCTAACTCCAGGTAGCTGGCATCTTCACTATCTTGATGCCCGGTCATAGTCATCGCTGACGCAAAGAAACGCCTGGTGGCGCCGACCCGATCAAATCGCTTCACCATAAACGTATGGTAACCATTGCCGATCCGTATCAGCCGGGAAGCCGGCACCGTGATGCCGCATTCCTTCGCAAGTTGCTGTACCAGCATTTCCCAGCTTGCAACATCGTAATCATCATCAGACGACGGGAACTTGGCGATCCAGAGACTGCCTTCTTCATCCACCAGATTAGCTTTCGGGCGTGCGCCGCCAAGAGATGAGCCTGGCGCCACCAGTACCCTCAGCCATTCTTTGATGGCGCCAAGATCATCCTGCTTCTTCTTGGTCAGCTCAAAGGCAATCGCTTGTAGTTCGGCAATCCGGGCAATCGGCGGCGCTGAAAGCGCTTCATTGGCCAGAAAATTATTTTCGTCAGGACGGGTGAACCGGAGTGCACCCATGCGGGTACAGTCCTGCACCCCCAGTAAGAATTCCCAGGCCCCCAGAACTCGCGGTGTGCGCCCTTGCTCCCGTGCCTCAACTGACTCCCTGCGTTTCATCAGGGTCTGTCCCCAGCGGTCGGGGCAGGAATCCATAAACACGCCGAAGTTGGCGTTGCCCGGAAAAAACTCGCCAGCAGTCAGGTCAAGTTCAGGATCAAGGGGAAAAGCATGTGCCTGCCTCAGCCAGGCCGGATCATAGGCAAAACGCACACTTCCCCGGTCGCCACGGCATAAGGTGCCGATGCGCTGCAAAGGCCCAAACGATGGATCGTCAAGCCAGACCCATACCTGTTCGCCTTGCGTTCTTTTAGCCATCCGATCCGCCTGTTTGGAGTGTCTTTTTAGGAGCCCTTTTGCGGTGGGGTAGCGCCTCATCCTGGAGTCGTCTGCCCAGCAGATCTTCCTTGGCCAGCAGCCCCAAATCTTCCACCAGTCCTAAGACTCGTAGTATCTGCACATAGATACCCATGGCAACGGATGGGTCGCCGTTTTCCGCTTTATAGAGTGTAGGGCGTGATATGTCCGCCCTGACGCAAACCGTCTCCATGGAAAAACGGCGGCGCAAACGGGCATCCCTGAGGCGTTGTCCCAACGAGATCAGCTCTTTAGCTGCTGACGGATAGATGGTAATAGTCTTTTTGCCCATAATGTTAATTATTATTTGTTTAATACGGCTTTTTGTCAATTTTATTTATCGTTATTTTTTAATGGCAGTTCGTTTAACAGCTGCAGGGCAGCCTTTTAAACCTCCGCAGGTGTAGTCTCCTGCATACAGCGGACATGGTGAGGGCAGGGTGAGGTGGGTCAATTTTGGACGCCTATCAAAACTGCAAGGCCCCAAACTCTCCGGTCAGATTATTGCACCAACCTGATGTGTAATTTCGATGCCAACTCAGCCAAACGCGTATCAAGTGTTGCCAGAACACCAGCATGTCTGCGGGCTAAAACCAGATAAAGGGCATCGTACACCGGATGCTGATAGTCAACCGAGACGGCAAATGCTTCCTTGTACAGCATCTGCCCTGGTTCAAACGAATCAACAAGGCCTACCGCACGCTCAAGAACGGTTCTACCCTGATCTGCATCAATAATCCCGGCACGAACGTATTTCCACGTCGCATTTGCTACTTCAGCCACAAAGATATCCGGGGCTAGTACCAGATCGGATGAGTCGATATTCGGTTGAAACCTTGTCGACTCAGGAAGATTCATCGCAAGAGCAATCGCGGCGCTGGCATCGAGAATCGTAATCATCGTTCGCGATCTTCTCTGATGAGTTGTGCCGGATCAACAGCCGGCACTGCATTCAGCTTGATCGGGTTGCTATTAATCTTTGCCAGCAGCGCTCCCCGGCGTGATTTGGGGTCAAGCTCCTGATTAAGACCACGGGCAAGAATTGCAACCGCCTGTTGTGCTATAGATCGATGCTGTTTCTCGGCCTCTTGACAGAGCTGAAGATAAATGTTTTCAGGCAGTTCTCTGACTTGTAATGATGGCATAGCACACCTCCTGAAATCGATGCTACTGCATTTTTCATGCAAACGCAAGCGGGGTGATCTTGCACAGATAGCGGAAATGAACAAAACAAGGGCCTATCTTCAGTAGAGGATAGGCCCTTTCATTTTGAGGCTACTTTAAGTCTTTGGTGGATCGGACCCTGCCGTCGGGATCAAGGTAAAAACTGCCGCCTCTCGGTTCATCAGGGATTGATGCCAACAGTTTGAGAGACACAAGTTCATGAATATTTGCTGGAGTTCTAGCGAACAGTCCTCTATATGATTCAACCGCAAGCTCAATTTTACGGATTTCTTTAAGAATCATTAATCGACGTTTGATCGGTTCTGTAGAATACAAGCGTCCTTCAAGTTCTGCCTGATGTATCTGTTGTTCGAGATATGCAATGGCCAGCTCAGTTTTGCTTGCCTTGTAAGCTACCCGAGCAGCTAAATTGTCGAAAAACGGGTTGCCCGCGGAACGTTTTGAGGCTTCTGTAAGATAACTGAATGATTTGTCACCGTCGTCGAGGAAATAATAGTAATTAAATCCGGCATAGTAGGCTAATAGATAATCCCAATCACGTTTGTCTGCTCCCGATGCAATCAGCTCATTGACCTCTGCCAATTTGTAACGGTCCCAGATCAGGGAAGAATTCATCAAATTATATGGATCAAGGAAGTAGGGGTCGAGACTCGCTGAGTTTTTTAATGTGTTGTGAATCCAGTTGTACTGTTCTGGCAGGTAGAGGTGTGTTTTTGGCTGTGTCCGGGTACTTCCCAAAAAGACCAATGCGTTTAAGAAGGAAATATCGGCAGCAGCTTCTTTAAACTGAAACGACATTACCCGTAAAACCTTTGGTGGAAGGGTAAAAAGTTGTTCGTGTCGTGGTTTTTCTACTGTAGCCATCGGTAACATCATTAGATAGATAATGATGCCTGCACATAGCGTTATCCAGGGTTTGAGGGCAGACAAATGTCTCATCAAACCAACTCCTTACGTTTAAAGAGAATAATTGCCAACGACAACACCGCCACGCTGTAGCCAAGTCCATACACTAGGCTGATGCCGAGTTTTGGCAGATTGACGGCAAGACCGTGAGCTGCAATTGCCTTGAGATCAAATAAGGCAAAATTGGGAAACAAATAATAAGCTAATTTGATGATTAGTGTGGTAGGGAGTGCTATTTGAACTGCATCTGTGGATTCCAGCATCTGCTTTACCTCTTGAGTGCTGGAGCCAATTAGCCAGGTGATGGTTGTAAGCATGAAAGTGACAAATGGGCTTGAAGCTACCATGGAGAATAATATACTCAGAGCGGATAGGAGCAGCATTTGTATAAGTACGAATAAATGGGCAACGGCCACCATTAAAAAAGAAACAGTGCCAAAATAACTAGTGTACATCTGTTTGACCAATAAGAGGGTTGACAACGATGCCATCAGTAACAGGGCTAGCACTAGCGTTTGTAGTAGGCCAAGACCTAGGAAACGCGCAACAACATAGCGAGAACGCGAAATAGAGCGGGACATGGCTAAATAAACGGTTTTACGTTCAATGTCTCGGGCCAGTATAGTGATTCCTACAAACAGCACCACCAGTAGTGCTGCAAAGGTCGTGGTAGAAAGTGTAAGGTCGGTGGCGACCTTACCAACATCTCGCATGATCATACCACTTAAAACCACTGTGAAGGCCATCATAAGACCTGCCAGTAGAGAAATCCCGTAGATAGCCTTGTTACGGAGACCTTCCCAAAAAGTTACCCGAATAATTGCCAGTAGCATGTCATTTCACCTCATTTGCGCCAGCTTCAGCTACTACGTGCAGGAACAGCTCTTCCAAAGGGGTGGTAAGGTCAGTTAGTAATCCTTCATAGCACAGCCTTCCCTGTACGATGATACCTACCTTATCACAGAGTCGTTCGATATCGGTTAACACGTGAGAGGATATGAATACGGTTTTTCCCTTTTTTTTCAGCTCTGCGATCAGATCGAAGATGAGCTTGCGGCCCAGCGGATCCAGACCGCTCATCGGCTCGTCAAGTATCACCAGCTCTGGATCATGAATTAAGGCGGCTGCAATAGCTGTGCGTTGTTGCATCCCCTTGGAGTAACCACTGATACGTCGACTAGCTGCCTGGTTCAATCTTAGTTTCTCAAGCAGTAGGGCACTACGTTCGGTAATAATTGATTCGTTAATGTTTGATAATCGACCGGCATAATGAAGATATTCATTGGCAGTGAGAAAATCGTACAGGTACGGATTTTCAGGTAGATAGCCGACACAAGCGCGTGATGTTGGGTTAGAGGTAGGCAAGTCATTGATGCTGATGCTGCCACTGTCTGGCCGAATCAGATCTAGCAGTAGTTTAATAGTTGTTGATTTACCGGCACCGTTGGGACCTATGCAGCCATAAACTTCGCCCTTAGCAACCGACAAAGAAAGTTCATCAACAGCAATGATTTTTTTCCCTCGTTCCGGTTTAAACGACTTGCAGACATTTTCACAACGAATCATGGAGCCCTCGTGAGTGCTGTGTATGCTTGGATAGGATAGCTATTTACAAGAAAAGCCGAGGTATAACCCCGGCTTTTCTTGTGAGGCATAAAACAACGGATAGTTACATTGCTGCCCAGTTAGCAACAGGGTTGCCGTTACCAGGAGTCGCGTTGGTAACATCAAGGTTGGTGGTTGCCACTATGGCACTGGTATAGGCAGCACCTGTTGCCGAAAGTGCTTGACCAACAAAGGTGCCTGTGTTTTCGACAAACATAACGGCGGTGTTTTCAGACTCGGTTGAGAATACGCGGCTACCCTGCAGGTGTTTTGATGCCATGGAGTAGGAAGCTGATGATAATGCGGGTGGAACAATCGCAGCGAGGGTTGCAACTAACGTTACGCCGTTAGATACTGAAACAGCGACACCTCGTGCAGCACCTTGGGAATCTGGTCCCGAAATCATTGCACCAGGCACAGTTCCAGTTGCACCAACCATGGGGCCGATGATGCCTGTAGCTGGTACGGGGGCAACACCGGCGGTTGCAAGAAGTAACGTTTCACCGCCAGCTGGACCTTGCGATTTACCGAAGCCACCGTTGTCATTAAACATAGCTTCTTCAGCGGCTTTACCGTTCTTTAGGTCTGAAACGGCGGCAGCATTGAAACCACGCTGGCGGTAAGCAGCAAACTGCGGGATGGCCACGGCGGCCAGGATGCCGATGATCGCGACGACGATCAGAAGCTCGATCAGGGTGAAGCCTTGACGGTTACGGATTTTGTTCAACATTGTCACTTCTCCTTTCGGTTGTGCCGTGCTTGATTGCAGGGCTAAGTTGGTTTTCAGAGGTGCGGGAGGGTAATCTAACGGCATTTTGTTATGCAATACCTCATATGTGCGTATGCAAACATAAAGCCAAGTGCTTGTACTGTTGTAAGTCTCTAAAATGATTGTAGTATGTGTGATCTTTTCAGGGGGAGTGATTGTCCCGGTCGTGTCTTTGTCATTCGGTGTTGACGATTTTTGTCAGCTGTTGGGTGCCAAGCGCCCATCCTGTAGGATCACCTGCGGCACAATTTCCAAGGACTGATCGGCAACCTGCAGGTAGAGGGTGCCTTCGGTGATGGTGACGGACCAGTTGATGGACCGCTCCAGCGAAGCCACCAGCTTATTGATACAAGCCTGATCGATGCTGACGATGGTCAGGTTGCGACTGCGAGCCAGTTTATCCAGGTGCTGGCGTTCCCAAGCCGGCAGGCCGTTGCCGCAGGCCAAAAGCCAAACTTGGTCGGCATGCTTGGCTCCCTTGATCAGGCGGTCCGGGTCCGGCAGGCCGACCTCGATCCAGGAGCTTACCCGTCCATCCATCGCCTTTGTCCAGAGGTCCGGTTGATCCCCATCGCAGATCCCTTTGGTGAAACTGATCCCTTCTTCATAGAACAGGGTGTAGGCCAGCAGCCTGGCCACCAGACGTTCTTCGGTCTCCGAGGGATGACGGGCTACGGTGGTTTGCAGCGTCTCAAATATACTGCGATCAAGGTCTGAGAGTTGTATGGTTACACGATATATGGTTGATGGGAGTGCCATTATGTTCTCTTTAGAAAGTGTTTATAGCAGGTTCCAGGGCACTGCCAGTACTTCTTCGCTGATCCAGCGTGGCCGCTCAACGGCACAGATGACTGCGCCCTTGCCAATGCGCCGGTTCGGGTAGGCTGCCCTGAAGGCGTTGATGCCCGATGCGTCGCGTTTTGACGGATTGCTGGTCAATTTGCATTCGAATGGATAGAGCGTATCGTCCTTTTCAAGTAGCAGATCAACTTCGGCGCCGCCGGCAGACCGCCAGTGATACCAGGATGTTGTCGAACCAGTAGCAGCCACCTGTTTCCGTAGCTCTTGCACTACGGCGGTTTCAAACAGTGCCCCGAAAAGCGGATGGGAGGCCAGCATGTGTGGCGTTGAAAGTCGGGCATGGTAACAGGCCAGGCCGGTATCGGTCAGGTGTCCTTTTGACTTTGACGACACCCGTTTGACCGGGTTGCCGGAGAAAGCCGACAGTGAGTGCCACTGGTAGGTGGCCTCCAGTATCTGCAGCCAACGTCTGGAGGTCTGTGGAGTAATGCCGATCTCGCGACCCAGTTGGCTGTAGTTGATCTCCTGCCCGGTCAGGGCAGTCATTAAGCCGATGAAGCGACCGAATTCGTGCCAATCCTGCACCTCGCCAACCAGTCGCGCATCCCGCTCGACGTAGGTGCGATGATACCCGGCCCAGAAGTCCATGACCAGATCATCGGGCAATGTCTGCACAGCTGGCATAGCACCGCGCCAGAGCCAGTCTTTCAGATCGATGGCGGCATAGCTGCCACTTTTGCTCCACTGGACAAACTGTTCCGGCGCGGTCAGCCATTGTGCCATCCAACCGTTGGTGCAGTTGCTCAGTTCCTGTAACGAGAAACTTTGCAGGTCTAAAAAAGCGGTCCTGCCAGCCAGGCTTTCTGCCAGAGTCTTCAGTACCTGCCATTGTTGCGATCCGGTTAGTACAAACTGGCCGGCAATGCCCGGCGAACGGTCAACCATTCGTTTGATGGCTGAAACTAGTTCGGGAGCGTACTGGATTTCATCAAGAATCAGCGGTGAGGGGTGGTTACGCAAAAATAGGTCCGGATCACGCCGAGCCCCTTCCAGGTCGAGGCTGGCGTCGAAGACCACGTAATCATGGTGGGGGAACAGATGTTTGAGCAGAGTGGTCTTGCCAACCTGACGGGCGCCGCTGACCACAGTCACCGGGAAATGCTGCGTCAGCCTGATCAGGCGATTTGAAAGTAGTCGCTCTCTGTACATGCCTTGCAGAATAATGGTTTAATCATCAATTTGCAAGGTTATTTGTGCGGCTCGTTTTTGCCGGCAGTGCCATTAGACGGGTCGCCTTCCACGGATCAGGAGCGAGTTACGTTTGGTCAGGCTGTTCTTGGCCATCAGCAGGCCGACGGTTTCAGCCGCTCCGAGGCGAGGAACACAATCTCTTTGATTACCCGTGGACAGGCATCGGCATCAATCCAGATTTGCACCTGACTCCCCGGTAACGTTTTACGGATGGTTATACACGAAAAAAGGGGCCGGCTTGTGCCTAACCCCTTAAACGGTGTACGTTAACATGCGAAAGATCAGCCCTGAATTTCTTCAGGCTTTAACCAAACCATCTTGCCGTCCTTCATTCCGACAATCGGATTACCAGCTAGCTTATGCTGCAATACCGCCTTCTGTACCGCCTGCTTTACGGCCTCGTCAATCTCGGTACCCTCAGCAAGAATTTTGCTGATATCCTTCTTTGCAGCCTCAGCCATGATACATTCCTTTCAGCGACTCCCAGAGCGGCACATCAACAACATTTGTAGTTATAGTACGTTCTCCGGTTGATAGCAAGCGAGGGGAGCCAGGTGCAGAGTTGTCATAGATGCGCCATGTATCAGCAAGGTGCTGATATATGGAAAAGAAATTTTTTAATCCAGTATGGTACCTGCGACGAATAGTATCCTCCGGCACATTATGTCCCCCCATACTGACCCGCTCGACAACACGGGCAATGGCAAATTCAGGGGAGGGGAGCCATAGATAGAATAGGTGAAAAGTGTAGCCTTTAAGCTTAAGAGTCTGAATCCAGTGAGCAAAGGATTTGCTGGCCAGAGTGGTCTCAAAGGCAAAATCTTCCTGATCTGCTGCCAACTGCCGCAGGCGCTCAAGCATGACCCTGCCAGCCTGAAAAGCTGCCTTTTCCGGGTTGAATGCCGAAAGACCTGCTGCAATGGTGTCGGCATTGACAAATTCAGTGACACCAAGCGCACCTTTTAGGATTGCCGGTGCTGTTGTTGATTTTCCGGCACCATTGGGGCCAGCTATGACGATAACGTGGGGCATATGACTCCATATTTTAACAAAAAAAGGCCGACAATTAAATGTCGGCCTTTCAGGCTTTTGGAGCGGGAAACGGGATTCGAACCCGCGACCTTCAGCTTGGGAAGCTGGCCGATAATAAGATCATGTTTTAACTTTTTATAACATATTTCATGCGTAAATGCCAGCAGTTGCTAGTTTTGTGGTTATTTGTGGATATCTTTTATAACATTTGGTAATGTCTTTTAACGTCTGTTATCGCCATCCAATTGTTCCCACGGTGTTCCCATGCCTCCTAAAAAAGGAAAAGTCACATTTACCGTCAAGTGGCTAAACGCTCTCAAGCCTGCTGAGAAAGAATTGACCTGGACTGAGTCGCACGGCTTCACCATACGGGTTTTGCCGTCAGGTGTCAAAACGTGGTGGTATTTCTATACCATAAGCGGCAAACGAAGGAAAATGAATTTGGGCAGCTATCCAAGTGTGAGCCTGGAAGAGGCTCGGCGTCGCCACAGGGACGCCTTGACGCTGGTTGATAATGGTGTTGACCCTCAGTTGCCACCTCCTCAGCTTGAACCGGAACCAGAAATCTTGACGGTTAAAGAACTGGCTAAAAAGTGGATTGATGATTGGAGTGTGGGTAACCATAGTGCTAGGTGGACAAATACGCTTAAGCTGGCTGTGGAGAAGGATGTGCTGCCAGCATATGGTGACTGGCTGATCATTAACATTCGAAAGAAGCACGCCTTAGCGATTCTTGAAGAAAAAGCCGCTACAGCGCCAGGCCAAGCCGTGAATCTACATAAAGCCCTCAGGGGGATGTTTCAATACGCTCTTGATCGTGAGATGGTCGAGTTTAACCCCTTTGCGGCGATCAGTCCGGCAAAATCAATTCCGGCCATGAGGCAAAAGAGCCGAGAACGTGTACTGACAGATGAAGAGATAAAGTTCCTTTGGACTGCCATCGACCAGGGCGGTGGGTCAGATAGCACTAGGCGGGCCCTAAAGGTGATGCTCTTAACTGGCCAGCGTAATGGCGAGGTTTGTGGTATGCACCGTCGAGAGATTGCACATGAGTGGAATGGTTGGTGGTGGACTATACCGAAAGAACGGCGAGAGGGGAATAAGGGCGGGGAACACAGGGTTTTCCTTTCTCCCCAGGTGCTGCAATTGATCGGGGATCGGCAGGGTTATATTTTCCCCGGTGACAAGGGCGATGCACCAATATCAGCCAACAGTGTCAATCATCATGTCCGGCGAGTTGTTCCAGGGACAGGCAAGGCCCCCTATTATGGCCTCCCACGCTGGACGCCCCACGACCTGCGCCGTACATGCAGCACTGGCATACGCCGTTGTGGTGGCCATAGAGATGATATGGATTTAGTCTTGGGCCATGTCGCCGGAGGAGTGACTGGTGTCTATGATCGTTACGAGGGAGATGCCGAAAAAGAAAAGTGGCTAACGGTGTGGGGAGAATATATCCAGAGACTTGTCTCTGAAGCTTGACGTTATACTAAAAAATAGTATAGGATTTTTTTATGCCATGGACTGTTGCATATAGCAAAAAGGCTGAAAAACAATATAACAAGCTCCCTTCAACCATTCAGGATAAACTTGACTTCTTGGCCGCAGAGATCGAGCAGTTGGGGCCTGTTAGAGGGAACTGGAAAAATTATGGCAAGCTCTCCGACAAGAAGCATCATTGCCATCTCAAGTCAGGCAAACCTACCTATGTTGCAGTTTGGGAAGAAACGGACAATACGATTAACCTTGTAGAGGTGACATATGCAGGCACTCACGAAAAAGCACCATACTGATAACCGTGTTCCACTTCACTTGATGGTTCATCCGGCAAATATTGCAGCAATCAAGAATTATGTAGATTCTCTTGAAAAGTCAGGATCTACTCCTTGGCGGGAGGTTGCTGCAAAGCGTGGTAACATTCCGGCTTCTGTGCTTCGTGGTGCCAGGAGCAAGGAAGAAGTGACGCAGACTCGTTTGTCTGAACTTACAGGGATTCCTCAACGACACATTTCAGAAATGGAGCGCGGGAAGCGTCCGATCGGTAAGGAAACAGCTAGGAAGCTGGCGGTGGCTTTGAAAACCGACTACAGGGTGTTTTTGTAGAAGAATTGTTAACATCCGGTGCAGGCCGTCCTTCAGGCTACTTGATCATCATCCGGATCTGTTGAGGGAGCTGCGGAACATGCAGCAAGCTGCATAACCTTTTTTTGTTTGTTTCCGAGGCTAGAAGGCCGATTGACTTTTACCAATATAAAACAGCATAAAACAGCTTTAAACGGCATAAATATTGTTTAAAATACTTATATTTAGTTTGTTTTAGAGGTTTCTGCTTGGCTCCGGTCACAAACTTCCATTAGGGGCTGTTTTTATGCTTAGATTTTTCGTCGTTGTTTCTATGTGCTTTATTATTTCCGGATGTGCTTCTACTTCAGCAGAGAATGTTGGACGTGGGATGCAATATGGAACTGCTGGGGCTGGTATCGTTGGGCTCCCTATTTTTCTAGCAGGTATAGCTGTAGAGAAAACGGGGAGGGCCTTGTCAGAATCACCAGATTATACGGAAGATTTGAACGGGGAAACAAAGCGTAGGCCGCAGTTTGGTGAATACTCCGCCGGGATTCAGAGGGTGATTAACCAGACGCCAACTCCCGTGCAAATCGCCAAAGGTGCCCAACCTGCCTGGAATTCCAGATTGTACATGGTAGGCAATCAAGAAAAAACGGCAACTATTGACAACACTCCCCCAGATTTGTTGGCGCTTAGGCAATTAATTTTTACAGCTAAGGCTGAGTTTATGGATAGAAAATTCGGCACAGATCAAGCCCAGCGAAATAAAAACATAATTGCGTGGGAAAAATGTGGACAAGTAATAGCTGAGTATAAAGGAACCATGGGCCAGCGTGTAATTGTTACCTCCACAGGCTGCTCACCAGCTAAAATGTTGCTGTATGATGAATGGATGGCTGAAAATAGTTCTAAAATTTGATTTCCTAAGCATTTGTTCAACAATCTGATATGTCTGGTGGTTAGTGCGCATAAATACCGATGAATAAGTAGCAGCCAGTCCAAAGTAGCTCACGCATAATACCTATAATCGCGTAATCACTCTATTTCTTTACGCATAAGAGCCGATAAAAGTTGCGACAACACGCCATGAGATTTTTACGCATAAATACCGATAAAAATAATATCTCCATAATTGTTGATGTATGAACTCCACAGATAAACAACGGATACTTTCGGTGTCAATCGGCATTGAAAATTGACCCACCATCGGCGTCCAAAATTGACCCACCCCAGCGGTTAGTTTTTGTGTGAATTTCTGGTTTTGATTCTCCAGCTTTCATTCCCTGTTTCTACAATCTCGCA
>NZ_JAVEPN010000026.1:0-13356 GCF_034008105.1 Trichlorobacter sp. | reverse complement strand
GCAAGCACCGAAAAACATACTTTTTTCTTGATTTTTTTCATCAGCTAACCGATCTTGACAAATACGTATTTTGATTTAGCATTACCACCTTGTCACATCAGCCTTATCGTACATGCATTCCATACAAACCAACAGGAGGCAGCAGATGCGTAACAGTAAAGGCTTTACCCTGGTAGAACTGGCCGTGGTTCTGGTCATCATCGGTATCATCCTGGGCGCGGTCATTAAGGGGCAGGATCTGATCGTCAACGCCCAGGCAAAACAGGCTACAGCTGCAGTTAGCTCGTGGCGTAATCTGACAATGGCATATCTCGACCGTAATGGCCGACTACCTGGTGACGCTATGCGCAACGGCGTTATCGGCGACCAAACCACTACAACTACCGAACAAGATGCCGCTCATTCTGCAATTGGCGAACTGACAAAAACCATGCAGTACCCGCCTGCAAACCCTATGGTGGTTGGCGGCATGAACTTCTGGGTGTACTTTGGCAACACAACTGTTACATCTGGCACACGCAATGCCATGCTTGTTTGTGGAACTGAAGACTGCGCTACCGTATTCAGTGCTGACCAGATTGAAATTATGAAATCAATGGACGCCTCCTTTGACGGTGTTGCAGAAGCAGCAGCCGGTCAGTTCAGAGCTGTTACCGCAGCACCCACCTTGCTTGGTGCTGCCGATGTAAACACTAATTGGAAAACTGCTGTTTTCAGCGGTACAGGTGTTGTTCCTGTGGACACAAATGTAAACGGTGCGACCGGCACTGAGTGGGCCATTACTCACCGGGCTGCTGTTTGGCTCTTCGACAGAACGTTCTAAACACTTCAAAACTTACTGATCAAGAGGAGGCCAATCGGCCTCCTTTTTTTGTGCCTTTTGCCTTGCTCTGCGCCTTTGCGCCTCGCCTTCCCCCCTTTGTGTTAAAAGGCTTTCCAACGCAAAGAACAACGAAAGGCAGACGCAAAGGCGCAAAGAAAACCACCCAATGCTTGAATTTACCGCAGTATCAGGTAGAATCGCCACCATGCAACGACCTACAGACACAAATGGCTTTACCTTGGTTGAACTGGCGGTTTCTCTGGTGGTGATCGGGCTGTTGATCGGCCTGGGCACTTCCATGGTGGGGCCACTGATGAGCGCCATCAAGGTGCGGGAAAGCCGTGAAAACCTGGGGGCGGCGGTGGAGTCGATCAACAGCTGGGCTTCAAGTAACAACCGGCTGCCGGATGTTGCTGGAGGTACTTCTGATTTCAAAGGCGTTGTGCGAACACCAGCCGACGCATGGGGACGAGATTTCATCTATCTTTACGATTGCCGTTTTGCATCTACAGATTCAGTTGCCTGCCCAGGCGCAGCACCCGCAATAACCAAAGATACTATTTGCGGACGCCGCACCACGAACATCACACTGACCGATCACAATACCGGCGCCAGCATCCAGAACGTTGTGTACGCTGTCTTCAGCCAGAGTGATGACGCTGCGGCCAACAGCACCTTTAGCGCATGTCCACCTAGCGGGACTGCTGTCAGTTCAGGCCCACGCACTGCAACTACCCCAGTCTGCGCAGACACAGCCAATGACCTTGTCCGCTGGGCAACGCTGGATGAACTGCGTACCAAGGTGGGCTGCCAGGGGCCGCAACTGCGTATCGTGAATAATGAATTGCCCTATGGAAGCTTAAGTAGCCCCTACCCTGATGTCTACGTTGTTGCAGACGGCGGTCTCGGGTCATCAAATTATCAATGGTGCGTTGAAACAACGAGCGCATCTGCCCCGGCAACTCTAGCCTTCAGGCAAAACAGTGCCACTGGAGCAGCGTTATTAACGATCTTCTCGTCAAACTGTTCTACGCATACGACCTGGGGTAGTGCCACACAACTTGTCGTGAATGGCACCCCAACGATTGGCGGCAGTCACTATTTCAAAATTTTCGTTCGCGATGGCGCTACTGCTGCTGCAAACAAAGCCAATAAGGCCTTTGTCCTCACTATCAACCCGTAGTAATTATTTTCTCTGCGCCTTTGCGTCTTGCTCTGCTGTTCTCTGCGTTAAAACGCCTTACACCATACCCACAAATATATCCTTTTCACAAAGACATATTTCTAGTATATTAACCTTCATGAAAGACCACTTTCGCCAGATAATCCGCCAGAAGATCGTAGACGCCATTGCATCCCCTCCCCCGACCTTAACCCGTCGCGACACCTGGCTGCCAAAGGTTGCAAACAAGGCAACCGCTGTGATCGGTATGCGTCGGGCTGGCAAAACCAGCCTGCTCTGGCAGATTATGACTGATCGCCAAGCCCAGGGGACAGCACCAGAAGGGCTGCTCTATTTCAGCTTTGAAGATGAACGACTGGCTGGCTTGCAAGCTGCTGACCTCTCTATCGTACTGGAGGAGTACTACCGTCTGTATCCCGAGTGGCGGGATCAACGCCGGGCAGCTTTTTTTCTTGACGAAATCCAGCTTGTGCCCGGTTGGGAACAATTTGCCCGGCGTATGCTTGATAGCGAATCAGTTGATCTGTTCCTGTCTGGCTCATCTGCGCAGATGCTTTCACGTGAAGTTGCTACCAGCATGCGCGGACGCGCCTTGGAAGCAGTTGTGCTGCCTTTCAGCTTTCGTGAAAGCTTGCGCCACGCCGGACGTGAACCGCAAAAAACAGCAGACCGCCTGACCAAGGCCCAACGATCACTGCTGGACAGCCAATTGCTAACGTACCTGTCACAAGGCGGCTTTCCTGAGGCACAGGGGCTTGATAGCCGCAACCGCACTACGCTGCTGAACAACTACGTTGATGTTGTGCTGCTACGAGACATTGTGGAGCGACACGCCATTAGCCAGCCGGTCGTGCTGCGCTGGATGGTGCGCCAGCTGTTAGGCAACGCTGCCGGCACCTTCAGCATCAACAAGTTTCATGCCGACTTAAAATCACAAGGCATTGCCGTCGGTAAAGACACGCTGCATGCCTACCTGGCTTTCCTGGAGGACACCTTTCTGCTGCAAACAATTACGTTAGCCAGTGATTCTGAACGCCGTCGCAGAGTAAACCCTCGAAAATGTTATCCGATAGACACGGGTCTGATTCCGGTCTTTGACCGGTCAGGAAAAACCAATCTGGGCCATGCCCTTGAAACAGGCGTATATATTGAGCTTGTACGCAGAGGAGCGGTGATTTCTTATCTGCGTACAAAAAATGGCTTTGAGGTTGATTTTCATGCCCGCTATCCTGAAGGATCGGAAGCGTTGATCCAGGTCTGTGTCAATCTGGATGATCCAACAACCATGAGCAGAGAAATCAGGGCATTGCAAGATGCTGCACAGGACTATCCGCAAGCCGGACTCTTCCTGATTACGCTTACACCTCCTACGCCAACTGTATCCCCTGAAAACATTACCGTCTGTAATGCGGCGGATTGGCTTTTAGAGCAGTAAATTTCGCGCCTTTGCGTCCTGCTCTTGATGCTCTTTGCGTTAAAAGCCTTACCCACCACCTGGCAAATGTACTGGACGCGGCCAGCAAAAATGCCTACCATCCAGGCCATGCACAACGGTAATTAAGGACGCCTCGTATGCCATCACCCTTCACCCATTCCCGCTCCGGCATGTCACTCATGAATGTGATCGTCCTGCTGATGCTGATCGGTGTGCTGGTAATGGCCGGTTCAGCGCTGGTGGGGCCGCTGGTCAAGCGGGGTAAGATCAACGACACCAAGACGATCATCAACAACAACGTGGATGCGATTATCAGCTGGGCGGTGGCCAATGGACGGCTGCCAAAGAAAACAGCCACAACAGACGAGATCACCACTCTGTTTACCAACCCTAATGATGCCTGGGGTAGACCGCTGGTGTACGCCTACGACGCTAACCTGGCTGACTCATCAACCGGTGGACTCTGCGGCAGAACAGCAGCATCCTACAACAATATTGCCTTCATCATCCTGAGTGGAGGCGATGACTTCAAAACCGATTCGACACCGGAGACATCCCAGGCGCTTACTGCTGGGCCTGATCTAAAAATCAGCGACATCTACCGTGTTGTTACCCTCGATGAGCTGAAAAGCCGGTCCGGCTGCTACGGCGCCACTGGCGGTCGGTTGCGTATCGTCAACAACGAACTGCCGAGCGCCTGTAAAGATAGTGATACTTATTCCGCTACCCTCTTCGCCGGTGGTGGAGTTCCCAACTACACTTGGTCTCTGGTCGCACCTCCATCTTGGATTCAAATTAACTCAACGACTGGAACCCTTACTCTACCGCTAAATACAAAAACCCCCAACACCCCAGGCGCCACCTATCAAGTTACCACCACACTAAAAGACAACCACCAGCCAATCGCAACAACTGTCAACCGCACCTACAATCTAAAAGTCGTCAACTGCGGCACCACAAACCTACCCGTATCGCTAGAAGATTTCGTCGGCCCGCCCTCAAATAAGGTTCAGTTTGTCTATGATCCTGCAACTGAAACCTACACTATCATCACCACCAAGGGTACCGATGCGGGTTGCAGCTGGAGCGCCACCCCGATATCAATACCGACAGGCAAAACCTTCAGCGTCTATTTTGAGTTCGTCTTTAACGAAGAAACCAGGCTTGACAGTGGTGACTACGGCAATGGCTTCAGCTTCGTCATGTACAATAGCTCTATAGGCTCACCAACCTTGGTCTGTGGGTCACGCCCGCTTGGTTATGACGGCATTGGCCCCGACACGGTGGCCATAGAACTGGACGCGTATAAGGACAGCACCAACGACCCGATTGCCGGTGGCGGCAGCCGTAACCATGTTGCAGTGCAGATTGGTGACTCAGACCACGATGCAGGACAATGCAGCGTGCTACCTTTAGCTACACCACCATCATGCGGCTATCGCTCAGGCACAAATCTTGACGCCGTGCGCTGGTTTGAAAACGGCACCCTTACCGGCAGGCACAAGGCACGGATTGATATCACACAAGCCACCGGCCTGGTGCGGGTATGGATCGACTGTACTGATTGCTCCAACCCCGGCCCACCGACCATTCAACGCACCGTAACCGTGCCAGCCAGCTTTTATTACGGCTTTACCACAGCCTCCCAGGGCAGCCGCAACCAGGAGATAGAGCTGTACAACTTCACTGCAGGCTATTATTAACCATGACACGCACACCGCACCTACTGTTACTCGCCGGTGTAACACTGGTCCTCTACGGCTACTGGCGTCTGGCAGTGCCACCCGACGCCCTGTACGGCGAAGTACTGGCCCGGGCCCGCGAGGGTGTTTTGTCGGTGGCTGGTGGTGGCGGTCTGCTGATGGTCTGGCTGGCGAAGCGGTAAGCGGAAGGAGAGCAGGTAATGGAGAAGACTGCCGTACTACTGCTGCAGATGGGGGGGCCTGATGCTCTCTCTGCGGTGCATCCCTTTCTGCTGAATCTGTTTTCCGACCGGGAGATCATCAAGATCGGCCCGGCCTGGCTGCAGCCGCTGATCGCCCGACTGATTGTGAAGCGGCGCACCCCGGCGGTGGTGGAGAAATACCGCGAGATCGGCGGCAAGTCGCCGATCCGTGAGCTGACCCAGGCCCAGGCCGATGCCCTGTCTGCGGAGCTGGGACTGCCCTGTTTTCCGGCCATGCGCTACTGGCAGCCCTTCACCGCCCAGGCCCTAACCCAAGCACGACAGAGCGGCGCAACGCGGATCGTGGCGCTGTCGCTCTACCCCCACTACTCGCGGGCCACCAGCGGTTCCAGCTTTAACGACCTGGATCGTCAGCTGGCAGCATCGGGGCTGCAGCTCGACGTCGTCCGTATCCCCCACTTTTACGACCATCCGCTCTACATCCAGGCCCTGGCGGAAAAAGTCGAGGCCGGGATAGCCGGTTTTGCGGACCGAAGCCAGGTGCAGTTGCTGTTTTCAGCCCACTCGCTGCCCCAATCGTTCATCGACGAGGGCGATCCCTATCTTGAGCATATTCAGTCAACGGTACGATTGGTGATGGAGCGCTTCAGTGACGTGTCACACCATCTGGCCTTTCAATCCCGGGCCGGACCGGTGAAGTGGCTGGAGCCCTCCACCGACGACATGCTAAAACAACTGGCCGCTCGGGGCTGCAAAAACCTGCTGGTGGTGCCGCTCTCCTTTGTGTCCGACCATATCGAGACCCTGCACGAGATCGACATTGAGTACGCCGAAGAGGCCAGTAAACTGGGGATCAGCACCTTCCGACGCATCGAATCGCTGAACGATTCGCCCACCTTTATCAGCTGTCTGGCTGAACTGGTGCGCAGTGCAATGAAACATTCATAATCATTCACAATTGCTTCATCAGATCTTCCCATCGGGTTGCTAAGGTGGAACCATCTTAACGAGGTTCTTTGCGGAACACGAAACCCAAGGAGGAACGAATCATGAAAAAATCACTGGTAGCACTGACCGTAGTAGCAGCACTGGCCATCACCGGCTCAGCCTTCGCCCGTGGCGGCATGGGCATGGGTCCGGGTATGGTATCCGGCCCCTATGCCGAGCAGTACAAGAAGTTTGCCGCTGAAACCCTGCCGATCCGCCAGGAGATGATGAACAAGCATTTTGAGTTGCAGAAGGAGTATCTGCAGGAAAAACCGAACAGCGACAAGATCACCAAGCTGCAGGGCGAGGTGGCTGAGCTGCGCAAGAAGATGATCGATGCCCGCACCAAATCCGGTCTTCCGATGGGCAAGATGGGTAAAAGAGGCGGCAAAGGGATGCGTGGTGGCATGATGGGTGGCATGACACAGGACTGCCCGCTGATGACCGCACCGCCCCCAGCTTCCAAGTAATCGAGCACCAGCAACCCTGACTGCAGCCGGCCCCGTACAACCTGCGGCGGCCGGCTGCACACACAAACATTATGCCCAAAACAGCCCTGACATACCTGTTATCCCTGCTTGTACTGCTGTTGCTTGCGCAACCGTCCGCAGCCCTAGAGCCTGAAGAACGGCCATTTATGCCGGGACGCGGCTGGCATGGCCCCGGCAAGGGCCTTGGTCTCGGCCCGGGACGCAGCCCCTACGGCGCCTACTGCCCTAAACGGCATGCCGACCGCTACGGCGCCCGGCAACCGGTGCACAGCGCAGCAGAGGCCCGTGAGCGCCTGCTGCAGCTGTTTGGCGCCGACCAGGTGACGATCAGCAATCTCGAAGAACGTCCCCGCCACTTCAAGGCCAACATCGTCGACAAGAACGGCACGCTGCTGGACACCGTGATTATCGATCGCCGTTCCGGTCGCATCCGCTCAATCCTCTAGACACAGTTCCCGCCTGACTGACGGCCCCGGCTGTGCTATACTGCCCACCATCTCCTGCCGAACGGAGCTGTCATGCAACGCCCGATTCTGATCGTAGAAGATGATCTCAAGATCGCCCGGATCATTAAGGCCTATCTGGAAGGGGCCGATTTTCGGGTGATCCACGTTGATACCGCCGCCGCTGCGCTGGAAAAGGCCCAACAGGAGCTGCCGCTGGCGGTGGTGCTGGACTTGGGCCTGCCGGACCGTAGTGGCGAGGAGCTGTGCCAGGACCTGAAGGAGCTGGGCGACCTGCCGGTGATCATGCTCACCGCCAAGGCATCGGAAGAGGAACGGATCACCGGCTTTGCCCTGGGTGCCGACGACTACGTGGTCAAGCCGGCTTCCCCCCGCGAGCTGGTCTACCGGGTCAAGGCGGTGCTGAAACGCAGCGACGCCAGCGGCGGTGAACGACCGGCAAGCTTCAACCAGGGAACCCTGGTGCTGGACGCCAGGCGCCATACCCTGACCCGACACGGCCAGGCCGTGGCGATTACTCCCACCGAATTCAAGCTGCTGGCAACCCTGGCAGCCGCCCCGGGCCGCACCTTTACCCGTGACGAACTAGTCTCCAAGGCCCTGGGCTACCAGTTTGAGGGCTACGAACGCAGCGTGGACGCCCATATCAAAAATCTGCGCCAGAAGATCGAGACCGACAGCCGCAATCCTGAGCTGATCAAAACCGTCTACGGCGTCGGCTACCTGTTCAGCGGAGAACGGGATGTCCTTTAGCCTGCAACGCAAGATACTGCTGCCGCTCTTGCTGGTGACCCTGATCGCGCTCTCCTCCGGGGTGCTGTTGCGGAGCTTTATCATACGTGATTTCAAGGCCTTTGCCGAGGGCAGGAGCATTGACCGGCTCTATCAGGTGCTGGCGGTGCTGGAAGGACGATTTGCCGAACAGAACCGCTGGCAGGCGCCGGTGTTGGCCAACGACCTGATCTGGGCCCACCAGATGGGCTTCGAGATCAGACTGTATGACCACCAGGGCCAGCTGCTCATAACCACCGACCAGGCCTTAAGCGGCCTGCCACCGCTGATGCGCAAGCGGATCAGCGCCTCCACCGAGGGACGCCCTGAGGCTGCCCCGGACGACTATCACCCCTACCCACTGTTCCTGCAGGGCCAGGAAATCGGCCTCCTTGAGGTGCGCATACCGAGGCCGATCAAGGAGGAGCTGTTCATCCGCTCCTCAAACCTGTTTCTGCTCTATTCCACCGCCGGCATGGGTCTTTTGGCCGTGTTGCTGAGCGTACTGCTGGCCCGCCGGCTGTCGCGTCCCCTGCAACGCCTAACCACCGCAGCCGAAGGGATCGCCAGCGGCGACCTGGGACAACGGGTGCCGCTCAACACCAATGACGAGATCGGCCGCCTGGCAACCGCCTTCAACACCATGGCCGACTCACTGGAGGGCCATGAACGGCTGCGTAAGCAACTGGTCTCCAATGCCGCCCATGAGCTGCGCACCCCGCTGATGGTGATCCGTGGCGAACTGGAAGGCATGCTGGACGGGGTGCTGCCCAGCTCACCGGAGGCGCTGCAGTCGTTGCATCAGGAAACCGGCCGTCTGACCGCCATCCTGGACGGGGTGGACGAACTGTCCAGGGCTGAGGCCAGCTTTCTGAGCCTACAGCGGGAAGAGGTGCAGCTCAAGCTGCTCTGCGAGGGGATTGCCACCCGCTTTGGCCGACTGGCTGAGGACAAACAGGCCCGGATCGTGGTGGCCTGCCCCGACGGGTTGACCGTCTGGGCCGACCCGGACCGCTTGAGCCAGATCCTGATCAACCTGCTGACCAACGCCCTCAAGGCACTACCCGATCAGGGCCGGGTCGAACTGCGGGCCACGGAGACCGACCAGACCGCCGTCATCGAACTGAGCGACAACGGCCACGGCATCTCTCCGGAGCTGCTGCCGCATATCTTTGAACGCTTTTACAAAGGGGCGCAGGGCGGCCTGGGGCTTGGCCTGGCCATTGTCCGCGAACTGGTGGCGGCCCACAACGGCACCATCGAGGTTGACAGCGAACCCGGACGCGGCACCACCTTCATCCTGCGCCTGCCCAAACGCCACAAGGAGTAGCACCATGACCATGACCGAAGAACTGATCAGCTGGAGTTGGGAACAGAAATGCCGCAAGGCGGTGGCCGCCCTTGAGACCAACGGCTTCACCGCCGTCTACTGCGCAGCCCCGCAAGCAGCCGCCGACTACATCCTGCAGCAGGCTGCCGATGCCCACTCTGTAGGCTTCGGCGGCTCGATGACCATCGCCGGGCTGGGGGTGGAGCCGAAACTGGCGGCCGCCGGCAAGGAGATCCTCAACCATGGCAACCCATCCCTCTCACCGGACGAAAAACAGATCATCCTGCGCCGGGAATTGACCTGCGACCTGTTCCTCTGCAGCACCAACGCACTCACACTACGGGGCGAGCTGGTCAACATCGACGGTGTCGGCAACCGGGTGGGCGCCATGCAGTTCGGCCCCCGCAAGGTGATTGTGGTGGTTGGTCGCAACAAGCTGGTGGACGGCACGGTGCAGGATGCAATCCAGCGGGTCAAGACCTGGGCTGCGCCACCCAACAGCAAGCGACTCAAGGTCAAGACCCCTTGCGCCAGCACCGGCTTCTGCAGCAACTGCAACTCAGCAGAGCGGATCTGTCGCGTGACCACCATCATCGAACGCAAGCCGCGCCTGACCGACCTGCACGTTGTGGTGGTCAACGCCGAGCTCGGCTTCTAGCCGCACCCCCCATGCTCACTGCAGCCCGCAAGCTGGGCAAGGCACTGTTGGACCTGGCGCTGCCTCCCCGCTGCCACCTTTGCCGCTGCTTCATCCCCGAGGCCGGGCCGCTGCACCTCTGCCCGGCCTGTCACGATCAACTGCCGTTGCTGTCGTCCCCCTGCTGCAGCATCTGCGGACAACCCTTTGCTGGCGCAGGCCACGACCACCCCTGCGGCGCCTGTCTGCTGCAGCCGCCTACGTGGGAAGCGGCCCGGTCCGCCGTGCTCTTTGATGGTGGCTGTCGCGACCTGATCCACGCCTTCAAGTACCGTCACCGTTTCCACCTGCGACGCCCGCTGGCGCTGTTGACTGCCCGGCAGCTCGGCGGTTTTGTTGCCGAATCCAATGCCGACCTAGTGGCGCCGGTACCGCTACATCCCCGCAGACTACGCCAGCGCGGCTTCAACCAGTCACTGCTGCTGGCCGAGATCCTGCAAAAAGAATGGCAGCTGCCGCTGCAACGGCAACTCTTGCAGCGCACCCGCTACACCACCTCCCAGACCGAACTATCGGCCGAGCAGCGCGCAATCAATCTGCGGGGCGCCTTTTCAGTGCCTGACTCGACAGTTCTCATAAACAAACGGGTGCTCCTGGTGGACGATGTCTTTACCACCGGCGCTACCCTGGCCGAATGCTCACGCTGCCTGCTGCAGGCCGGAGCGGCAGCGGTCCTATGCGTTACCGTGGCGCGAGCGCCGCTCACGGCCCCCTGATGGGTCATGGCAGTTCAGTAGAATAGGCAGCACTTTCCCGGCAATTTTCTTGACAACAGCGCTGTTGTATCCTATATCAGACCGGCAATCACCTACGTAGCACTTACCAGGAGGTTTTCATGCGGTTGTCAACCAAGAGCCGGTACGGCCTGCGGGCACTGTTCGATATCGCCTACAACGGCAACGGTTCACCGTCCCAGATTCAGGACATCTCCCGCCGCCAGGAAATTTCCCCCCGCTATCTCGAACAGATCTTTCAGAGCCTGAAACGAGCCGGCATCCTCAAGAGCAAACGCGGCCCCCAGGGCGGCTACGCACTGGCAAAAAAGCCGGAACAGATCACAGTGTTGGAGATTATCAAGGCCACCGAACAGGATGTGCTGATGGTGGATTGTGGCGGTGAGGGCAAAAAGCGTCGCCGTAAGAACGAGTGTCCTTTTGAGGGCAACTGCGTCACCCAGACCGTCTGGAAGGACGCCAACGACCTGCTGTCTGAACTGTTCGGCAAGATGACCCTGCAGACCCTCTGCCAGCGCGGCCACGATATGGGCGTCAAAAAAGAGCAGGATCACCGCTTCATGTACTACATCTAACCGATCAAGCAGGATATCCCATGCACCCTCCGATTGACTCCTGCATACAGGCCATCGGCAACACCCGACTGGTGCGCTTGAATAAACTGACGCAACCGGGTATGGCCACCATCTACGCCAAGCTGGAGGCCGGCAACCCCGGCGGCAGCGTCAAGGACCGGATCGCCCTGGCCATGATCGAGGCGGCCGAGGCTGACGGATGCCTGAAGCCAGGCGCCACCGTGGCGGAACCGACCAGCGGCAATACCGGCATCGGTCTGGCCCTGGTCTGCGCCGTCAAGGGCTACCGCCTGATCCTGACCATGCCGGAAACCATGTCTCTGGAACGTCGCCGATTGCTGGCCGCCTACGGCGCCGAACTGGTGCTGACCCCTGGCAGCCTGGGGATGAAAGGGGCGGTGCAACGGGCTGAAGAGATCGCCGCCGAGCGGCGCTGCCTGCTGCCCCAACAGTTCAAGAACCCGGCCAATCCCGAGATGCACCGCCGCACCACCGGACCGGAGATCATCCGCGCCATGGCCGGCAGAAGCATCGACGGCTTTGTGGCCGGGGTCGGCACCGGCGGCACCATCACTGGCACCGGCGAGGTACTGCGCCAGCACAACCCGCAGATCAGGATTGCTGCGGTAGAACCGGCCGATTCGGCAGTACTGTCCGGTGGCCAGCCTGCCCCACACAAGATCCAGGGGATCGGCGCCGGTTTCATACCGGATGTGTTGAACACCAGCATCTATGACGAGATCATCACCGTTACCAACGAGGAGGCCTTTGCCTATGCCCGGCGACTGGCACGTGAGGAAGGTATTCTGGCAGGCATCTCCTGCGGCGCAGCCCTGAGCGGGGCGCTAAACCTGGCCAAGCGGCTGGGCAGCGGCAAACATCTGGTGGTGGTGCTGCCGGACACCGGTGAGCGTTATCTGTCCACCGGCGTGTTCGACTAGCCACACGAGACCACATACCACACACAAAACGCCCTTCATCGGGCGTTTTGTGCTTTAAGGAACCGGAAGCCATGCAGCACTATCAGCAACTGATCACCCAACTGAGCAGCAGAGGCCCTCTGGGGGTGGCCTTTTCCGGCGGCGTCGACTCGACCCTGCTGGCAAAGGCAGCCCATGATGCACTGGGTGACCGGGCCGTTGCCATCACCATTCACGGGCCGATGCAGTTGCGAGGGGAGTTGCAGGCGGCCCGTAAACTGGCACAGCAGATCGGCATTCGCCAGATAGAGCTGCGGCTGGACTGGTCAGAGCTGCCTGAGCTACATACCAACCCGTCTGATCGTTGTTACCTCTGTAAATCAAGCATCATCATGCTCTGCCTTCGTCAGCTTGCGTCTCTCTCTGACGCAGACCATAGCTGGAGCCTGATTGACGGCAGCAACCTCGATGACCTCCAGGCCCATCGTCCCGGCCGCCGCGCACTGCAGGAACTGGCGGTGGGCTCACCACTGGCCGAGCTTGGATTCAGCAAGGCCGAGATCCGCTCCGTAAGCCGTCAGCTGGGATTGCCCGGCTGGGACAGGCCGGCCCAGAGTTGTCTGCTGACCCGTTTTCTCCACAACAACCCGCTTACCGACGCAGATCTACGGCGGGTGGAATCCTGCGAGGAAGAACTGCACAGCATGGGATGTAGGCTGGTACGCGCCCGTTGTCTCGGTGATGGGGTACGGCTGGAGCTCGGTCAGCAGGAGTTGGCAGCCGTAACCGCCAACCCGCTGCTGCAGAAAGCCATTGAAGAAGTCTTCGCCAAGGCCGGTTTCAGCAGGGTGGTTATTGATTCATCAGGCTACCGCAGCGGCAGCATGGATTAAAACTGGTACATCACCAGCAGCCCGCCACCGACCGCCGGACTGGCGTCCGAGAACCCGGCCAGGCCATACAACTCCCAGGCCACCCGCCGCGACTGCAGGAAGTTGAGCTTAAGCCGTCCTTCGAGCGGAGCATCGCCCCCATCGACC
>NZ_JAVEPN010000025.1:0-14112 GCF_034008105.1 Trichlorobacter sp. | reverse complement strand
TTATTTATGATTGAACGGAAATACCGGTAGCATCGACAATATAGGCTTCGGCAACATTAGTTGGGTAATGTCCGGCGATAAACCACCAGGCATCCGCCGCACCAGCGCTACCGCCGCCACCCGTCATTAAATCACCATCAGTCTTCCAAGCAAAGCCGACATGACGACTTGTTGCTTCACCTAATAAGGTCTCTGGAATAAAGACTTCGGCAACGGTTTTGTATAAAGCATCACCGGCATCAGGATTATCGACTGATACGATGCTTGCTACCATGCCTTCACGTGCTACTGCACCATTGGCAGCGGCAAAGTGTTGAATCCCTTCAATAAAGAATTCAAAGTTTGTATTCTTCCACCAAGTCTCATCAGTATTAATAAATACATCGTGATGAGCGACAGCTGCAAGATAAAGGCCTTCATCAGTATTTTTCCCATAGAAGGTAACATCTTTATGCGCTGTGGCGTCGGTACCGACTAATTGAACAAAGTTTGTCGTATAAGCTGCTTCAGTTGCCCAGTCCGTCAAATCACCATCAATGGTGAAAAGCGTTGGTTCTTCAACTACAATAACGACTTGGGTTTGTTCAAAGATACCATTATAAGTAACGTATGGTTGATCATTGTTATCTGGCCATGTGCCAGCTGGGACCCAGTAAGCATCTTCGCCACCACCATTGGCTTCACCACCAGTAATAAGATCGCCATCTGTTTTCCAAGCAAAACCAACACGGATTTCGCCACCAAGAATTGAATTCGCAGGAATTTCTGCTAATGGAACGAAAATCTCCGCAATTGTTTCATAGGCCGCTAAGCCTTCACCGGTTAATGGAGTTGAAACCATCGCCCAGTCATAAGCGGAATTATTTTCGGTGGTATCCGCACTTACCCAATATTGTTTGGTTCCGCCATTGATAAAGAATTCAAGGTTGGTATTTTGCCACCATAATTTGGTTTCATCTTGAATTAATAAATCGTGGAAAGCGTGAGCGGCAACATATAAACCATCCTCATCTAAACCAGCATAGAAAGTCACTGATTTATGCGCATATGGTTCTGTGTTACCAATAAGACTTAAAGTGTTTTCGCTAGCGCGTGTTCCTTCCCAATCGCTAAGGGCCCCATCAATAACAATTGCTGAAAGAGGATCATAGGTTTTTTCAACAAAACCAATCGCACTGATTTCATATGTATTGTTAACAACGCCAGTCGCTTCCGAACCAAGAATAATATGAAGCGAGGCTTCGTCGGTTTCTTCATACGAGAAAGCGATTTCGTTAACTCCACGGACTAAATCTTGTTCTACACCATTGACAACAATTGTTGTCACGACGGCGCTATCAATAGTTAAGCTAAGCATATAGAACGATCCAGTTGTCGCTGTTGGGTGTTCATAGAAAAGTGCAACGGCATCATATGGCGCGCCTACTTCCGCGACAATTTTAAGTGTATAAACGTTATCAAGCGCTTCGTCTTCATCAAGGGAAACACCTGTTCCTAGCGTTTTATACATTGTGCCAGGATCTGCGACGGCGACCGCGTTATCACCAACAGGAATTGTAAGATCGGGCGCTTCCGACACACTACTAGGATCTTCGCTCGGTTCTTCACTTGATTCTGTGGTACTGATAGACGGTTCTTCGCTTTGTGAATCAATAATCGAAGATTCACCACAACTCGCTAATAGCCCAAAAGAGGCTAATAGCAGAAAGATTTTTGATGTAATTTTTTTCATTTTTTACTCCTTTCATCAAAATCTTGTTTTTACAGACAGCATATTATCTTGTCGTGTGTAATTGGGGCTACACACGGAAAAACCAACTAAATTAGATCATTGCTTTTTTTAATTTCCTCCAATGGGACTTTTGTTTCCCGGTGATATGTCAACAGCCCGTTTATTTCTTGTTCCACATCAGTCAATTGTGTGTAACAATATCCAGCTAAACTATCACTATCTTTGATGGCCTCAATTATGCGGCGATATTCACTAATTAATTCTGCACCAGAATTTGTAGCGGTGTATCCCCATCCTTGTTGTTCGCCATCAAAAGCAATACCACCAAATTCTGTAAGAACAATTGGTGATCCTTGATGGTGATATCCTTCAGCATAAATTGGACGCTTAGCAGGTTTTGATGCCAGTAAGTTTTTAGTGGAACTAATGTCATGTTTAAAGGCTAATTGTTGTTCTTTTTCATCAATTCGCCCATGACAATAATTATGAATACCACAGATATCTGTTACCGTGATTTCCCAACCATCGTTATTGGAAATCAAACGCGTTGAATCAAGTTTTTTAATTAAGTCATATAAATTAACGGAGTGTTGTTGCTGCTCTAAATTATGACGAATTTCGGGAACACCCCATGATTCATTAAGGGGAACCCAAGCAATAATTGATGGGTGATTATAATCACGCAAAACAGCGTCTTCCCAAGCGGATAAATTGTATTTAGCGCTTTGTTCACTAAATTGAATCGAACTCGCCATTTCGCCCCAAATTAAATATCCGAGTTGATCGGCTAAATAAGCAAAATAGGGATCTTCAACTTTTTGATGTTTGCGGGCCCCATTAAAGCCCATCGCTTTGGATAGCAAAATATCTTTTTTGAGCGCTTCGATGCTTGGTGGCGTTAAAAGTGATTCTGGCCAATATCCTTGATCGAGAATTAACTTTAAATAATAGGGTTTGTTATTTAAATATATTTTGCCGTCTTGTGTAGAAATTTTACGTACACCAAAATAAGTTTTAATTACATCTTTGCCATAGTAAACTTCAACATTGAATAAATATGGGTTTTCTGGCGTCCAGGCTTTTTGTTCAGCATCTTTTGGATTATGAAAGACTTTGATTTCAACCAAATTATTGCGCTGGACAATCATGTCGATTTCATGTGCAAAAATGTTTCCTGCTCGATCGCTAACCTTAAGATAAAGCGGTAAGCCAATATCGTTTACTTGAATATCAGCTTTCATAATTCCGCGATCAAAATCCGGTGTAAAGCGAATATTGCTTACATGTTTTTCTGGTAGCGATTCCAGCCACACGCTTTGCCAAATTCCCGTTGTTCGTGTATACCAAATCGATTCACTTTTTTCTTTCCAATATTGCTTTCCCCGCGGAAAATATAAATCCGTCGATGAATCAAAAACACGGACCACTAATTGTTGTTCACCCTCAATTAAGTAAGGTGTGATATCCACAGAAAATCCTGTTTGTCCACCTTCGTGATGAAAAATAAATTGACCATTTAAATAAACATCACTAATAAAATCGATAGCGCCAAAGTGTAAAATAATTTGTTCTTGTGGATTTTTTTTAACGACAAAGTTTTTGTGATACCACACAACATCATGAAAAGATGGGTCATTAATACCGCTTAGTTCGGTTTGAAAAGCAAATGGAACTTGAATTGTTTTGGTAAAAATTTCAGGCTTTCCCCACCATTTTTCTTGAATACCAACATTTTTATCATCAAAAGCAAAACCCCAAGGCCCGTTTAATGAAAGCCAAGAATTTCGAACAAAATCAGGACGCGGATATTCTCTACGTAACATATCTATCTCCAATAGTTAACCTTTAAGACCAGTGTGCGAAACACCTTCGATAATTTTGTCTTGAACAAACATGTAAACAATGATGACAGGAATAATCGAAATAATAGCCGCTGCCATTGTTTTACCATATTCGTAATTGTTTGAACTTTGCATCGAAGCAAGTCCGGTTTGTAAAGTTAAGAAGTTAGGATCCATGACCACCGAACCAATGATGCTCGGCCATAAATAGTCATTCCAAGAACCCATAAAGGCAAATAAACCGGCCACCATTAACGCCGATTTCCCTAAGGGAAAAATGATGCGGAAGAAAATTCCCAAATCGCTCAATCCATCAATTCGAGCGCTTTCAACAACTTCTCGGGGAATGTTAATAAAGAATTGTCGGATAATAAATAAGCCAAAGACGCCTCCGAGGCCAGGAATAATCAGCGCTAAAAAACTTCGCCAACCATCATTAAGCCAACCAAAATTCACCACCATGGAAAATAACGGAATGATGTTCGCTACACTCGGAATCATCATTGTTGTAATTAAAATACCAAAAACCAAGTTACGATATTTCCACCGAAGAATGGAAAATGCGTAAGCCGCCGCAGAAGCAATCACCAAATAAAGCGCGGTATGTAAAGAAGCGATAATAAATGAATTCGCCATCCAACGAAGGATTGGATATTGACTTACATCCGCAAATAAGTCCTGATAATTCTTAAAAGTTGCGTTCATCGGTATGATACCTAAAACGTTATTTGTTATTTCTTCGGCCGACTTAAATGATGTGCCAATCGCCCAAACAAGTGGTAGCATCCATACAATAGATAAAACTAGTAACACCCAAAAGGCGACACGTTTCCGCCGCCGAACACTACTACGAATTGCCATTATCGATTCACCGCCCTTCGGTTATAAATCAATTGCCCGATACTGACCATAATAATGAGTAATCCCATCAAAATAGCCATGGCCGCTGCTAGACCGGGTTGTGCGTTTGTGCCAGTTAATTGTCCACGTATAAACATCATAAGCACTGTGGTACTCCGCTCTGGGCCACCACCGGTAAGTAAAGCAGGTTGACCGTAAATATTGAATGAAGCAATCACCGTTGTAATTGTGCAAATAATCATCTGATTAGAAATTGCTGGTAACGATATGTGGCGTAAAACTTGAAAATAATTACAACCATCAAGTTCGGCCGCTTCATACAGTTGTTTATCAACTTCTTTTAAACCCGCACCAAGAATGACGGTGTTTGTCCCGATTGTCCACCAAACCGTTGTTACTAAGATGGCGATCCATGCCCCGGGCTGGGTATTGAGCCAAGACACGGATTCGCCCCCGAAAAGATTGATGATACCATTGATAAAACCATTATTAGTATCAAACTGCCACTTCCAAATAATGCCAATAGCCGAAATCGATAAAACTGTCGGGAGGAAAAATATGACACGAAAAGCTTTATACCCGCGCGGCTGAATATCAATTAATATGGCAATTATCAATGGAACTAAAATTAGTAGTGGAACGGAAATCAAAACAAAAATAAGGGTGTTTTTTAGACCTAGCCAAAAATATTCACGCCAAATAGTAATATCACCAATGCCAAACAAAGCTTTTTGATAGTTTTCAAATCCAACAAAGGTTGATGAAGCTGTATCAAAAACATTCCAACGGAAAAACGAAATGTAAATACCATAAAAAAATGGATAAATAAAGAAAGTTGCAAACAAAATTATATATGGCAGAAGAAAAGCGCCAATCACTGCATAACGTTTAGCGTTTGCTAAGTAACGTCGTTTTTTTTGTTCCGGATTAAGAAATTTTTTTGCCATAATTGTCGCTCCTAAGAATCAAATACTTCTATGAAGCTTTTGCTTCTTCGACTAATTGATTACCTTCGGCTTCGGCCGCTGTTAATAACGACATTGCGTCATATCCTGAATCACTTAAAGCGGTGGTTACCCGGGAAAAAACTGGCGAAAATGCTTCGTAATAATAAGGTGAACTTGGACTTAAGACAAAATCATCAACATCACCATAATCATGATGATAAGGGAGAGCTAAGTATTCTTCGGTTGCCCGCGCCACATTACTTGCTGGAACATGACCACCACCTTCGGCCCATAAATAAGCATGTTCGGTCACGTATTTGGCAAAAACCATTGCGGCTTGCTGTTTAATCGCTACGTTGCGGCCTTCTGGTAACACGAAACAGTGTGAACGAGCGGCGACACTATCCGCAGTCGCGCCATCTGCATCATCAGTAAACATCTTCGATAAACTTGTAACACCGAAATCAACACCGTTTTCCACAACGCTATTAATCATCCAGTCACCATTGATATGAAACATCGCTTTTCCTTGATTGAATAACATTAAATCGCTATCAACGCTGACGTTTTCTGGAGAAATATGGTGCGTGTGTACGATATCAGTGACCATTTTTAAGGCTTCCGCACCAACCGCATTTGCATAGTTAGGGTTACCTTCTTCATCTATTTCACTACCGCCATTTTGATATAAAGCTGTTGTATAGATGTATTCACTTGGCCAAGTAGTCGAAAGCGGAAGTCCATAACCACCACTTGAGGTATTCGGCATCATTTTTGCGGCGGCGATTAACTCTGCCCGATTAGTTGGCACTTCCAATTCATACTGATTTAAAAGCGTTTTGTTGTAGTAAAGAATAATTGTGTGAATATCAAGTGGAATACCATATAAAGCATCTTGATAATACATGGCGTCATAAACACTACTGATGTAGTCTTCTGCTTTTAAATCAATATTTGCATCATCAATAATTGATTGAATCGGATGTAGTAAGTTCTTGTTTGCAAACGAACTGACTTTATAGCTGTGGACGAGCGCAATATCATAAGAACGCTTCATCGGAATTGTCATTAATAAACTTTCATAATATTCAGTTTCCGAAATAAAACTCTCGGTCACGTTAATTTGACCTTCATATTCTTGATTAAAACGACGAACGAGTTCACGCATTGCGATACCATCACTACCAGTGATTGGGTTACCATAGGTAATTGCCACGTTTTCAAAAACAACATTACCTTCGGAGTCAGTTGGCAGGGACTCTTCAACGCTGGTCGCTGGACCGCAGCTTGCCAAAGTAGCTGTGGCAAGAAATAAAACGCCTAAAATGGTTTTCTTCATACATTTCTCCTTGTATTAAATAATTACTGGTCGCGTATTATTTGTGCTTGCCCCATAATCTTGCACATACGGCCAATCATTTTCATCCCATAATAACTTATCAATTAGTAAAGCTCGCCGATTAGTCGTCCCATATTGCGGATTTTCTTGAAGATCATAACCGTGATAAAGCATCCAATAATCACCTGCATCATCGGTAATCAAAGCATTGTGGCCAACTCCGACAAACCGTTCATTGGCATCAACAACGTTTTTACCACCACTAAGACGATTTGTCATGACGACACCTGTATGATCAACATATGGTCCAAGAATGTTGTCGGCGCGCGCGACCATGACGCGATAAGTTGAACTAAAACCAGCACAACATGTTCCTGTTGACAAAAATAAATAATAATACTCATTAATTTTACGTACGTATGCTCCTTCATATGAGGAGGCATTCCAAGGACCGCCATCTACTCCGGCAATTAATACACGTGTTTTTGGATCAGCATTATCCTTGATTGTTAGGCCATCCGCACTTAGTTCAATTGCATATATGCCACAAAATGAACCCCACATCATAAAAACACGACCATTATCAACATAAACTGTTGGATCAATGGAGTTAGCAACATTGCTCGATGTGGAATCTAACAGTTTCCCATGATCGGTCCACGGGCCAAGTGGTTCAGGAGCGGTGGCTACTCCAATGCCAGGATTATCATCGCCCCATGTTGATAACGAATAATAAAGAGTGTAAGTATCACCGATTTTAACGATGTCTGGTGCCCATAATCCGGCCCCTAATGTACCCCATGTTGGGGCGGTAGCAGCCTTGAATACCGCACCGGCAGCCTCCCACTCAACAAGGTTTGTACTGGATAAAATCGGTATATATCTCGTGCCAAAATAATCGCCCCATTCGGCATTATCTTGGGTACCATATACATAAAAAGTCCCATCGTCTGCACGAATGATTGATGGGTCAGCTAAAACTGGTTCCCATACAGGGTTTTGATAGTCAGTACTCTCACTTGTAATGCTCGTTTCTTCGGAAGAAAGTGGAGTGGAGTCCAAAGAAGAATTTTGGTCTCCACATCCGCTAATTGATACAAGTAAAAGGATAAAAGGAATAAACGCTTTTTTCATATTTTAGATGACCGTTGCAATGATTAAACTATTAAACGTCACGGTTGATGGCGCGGTTGTTCCTAGCAAGATTGCGATCTTGCCAGCGTCATAATTATCCGCTGCTACAAATGTAAAGGAATAGGCGGCTTCAACTGTTGTCAAATTAACGGTTTCTTTAAGTAGCGTAGTCGCACCATTGCTATTAGTTACTTCTAGAGCAACACTCACCGCAATTGAAGCGGAGGCGGTTAAAGTAATCGAATACGTTGTGCCTGAAGTAAAGTGACGCCCACTTTGTGAAATTTGTGAATGCCAATCAATCTCTTCTGGCGAAGAGGTCACGACTTCGGCGACAACAAGACCATTAGTTAAATCTTGTGAATAATTAACTTCCGCGCCATTAGTCGCTTCGCCTGTCCAATTATAAAGACCAAAGTTGAAATCGCCATTAATTACTTCGTATGGTTCATAATCCCGCGTGTCAATTGTGGTTGCTTCTGATGGATCGATTTGCTGATTTTCAAATTGATCAATAGTCACTACATTCGCGCCATTCGCCCCTAATAATAACGAGAATTTAGCACTTGCGTTATCTTGCGCTTTATATTCAAGGGTAAATGTTTGATAGTCTGTCCCAAGCATAACTTGTTTGGTGGCAATTTGGCTAAAACCTGTACTTGGATTAGATATTTCGATATCTAATTTGCGCGCTACACTGGCTTTAATCACAAGTGTTGTGCGATAAACGGCATTTTGGGTTAATTGAACCCCGGTTTGATAGAACTGAATGTGCCAATTTGCTGTACTTGGATTTGTAATATCAATATCAATGGTGCCATCAATGTTTGCCGTAAAGCTTGCCGCTCCATCGCCATTGGTTTGGTTAACGTCTTTAATCCAGCCTTGGAATCCATTGTCAAAGTCAGCGTTTATTAAGTTATAAGGATGTTCGCGGTCAAGAACAAAAGCGATACGGCGATTAACATAGCCGAAATTGCCTTCACTATCTTCAACGCGATAAGAAACTAGCATTCCAGTTTGTGCATTCACTGAATTAGGTACTTCACCAACAATTTCAATACTACTTGAAATGTCATTCCCTAAATAATCAGTCGCTGTTACTGCCTCTAAAGCAAGAAATTCAGTGCGTGATGTTACAGTTGCATTTTCTGCATGGGCAAATACTGGAGCTTTTAAAGCTTCGGCGACAGTGTATTCCCGTACGCGTATATTATCGATATCTATTTCTAATGGATTGCTTGGCGATGCAGTCGCATCAACTTCCAATCCTTGACCTAAATAAATAACCGCCTTAACATTGCCCACATCTGCTGTTGGTGTGCAAAGCGCGGAATAAATACTCCAGTCACTCGGTACGATGACGGCTTGATAACCAGGAAGCATCATTGAATAATTATTTCCAACGTCTTCAAATCCCGCCGCAATCGAACGGTTATTCGCGCTTTTCATTTCAAAACTTAATTCATAAGTTACACCGGCTTTGAATTGCAAGCCAGTTTGATAAAGTTGTACTGCCCACGCCTCGGTGCCAGCGTCTGTTACTTCAATATGGGCTTGTTGATTTTCCACAACAAAAGTCCCAGCTCCACCGGGGATATCAAACCGCCAAAGCGCTTTTCCAAATTCGAAAGCACCATTTTCTACGTTGACACCTTTAACTACTTGCAACATTCTTTCTTGTGTGACTTTATCACCACTTGCTAATTCGGCTTCATAGGTAATCGTGTAGGTAGAAACATAATTTGGTGAAAAATAATCATCATCTAATACAGTTACCGACAAATCTCCCGTGTGATCATAAGCACGAACACCATCGAGTAGATTAAAATCAACATCCCCTAGTTGCACAATGGTTTCTTCAACGCCTTCCCAATGTACAGAGGTATCAATCGTCGAATCTCCGTTAGAATTATCTCCACTTGTTAAACTTGAAGTTCCCCCACAAGCGGTAAGCGCCAAAAACGCAAAAAGACCAAAGCTTTTTTGCCAAAAACTCTTCATGTCCTGCTCCTCCTTTTCGAACAAGCATACTTAAAATTAATCGTGAAATAGACAGTTTTTACACTTTAAATTTAGAACGAAAAAAACAAGATGTCAACAACAAGTTTATCGTTAATCTAAACCGCTTACATTTTAAGTGATATTTAAGCGAAAATTAGGCTAATATCCGCGGTCCATTTTGATCATTATTGGTCGGCGATATTCCAAATAATGATGGCCAGCCTTCTAAGTTAAAACGAAGACGGTCAATTAATAATGCTCGGCGGCTACGATCAACACCTGGAAAGGCGTGATACAGAAGCCAATAGTCACCGGCATCATCGATAATCACATCATTATGGCCGGGAGCCGTAAATATCGAATTGCCCGTGACAACATAAGTGCCAACATTGCTGTTTTTCATGCTTCGAGCATCCGCATCTAGGTATTCACCAAAGATACTTGTTGCTCGTCCAACTTTAACATGATAAGAATAAGCTCCCGAACAACATTCACCAGAAGAGACAAACATATAATAATATTCACCAATCTTTTCAATGTTTACTGCTTCAAAAGTAGAAACATCTAATCCATAACTTGTTTCGTGACCAGCAAGATGAATTTTTGCGGCATAAGCAGCATTAATATCTCCTGCTTGAAAACCTAATCCATCCGCGGTTAGTTCAATTCCGTAAATACCGCGAAAGGAGCCCCACAATAGGTAAACATGTCCATCCTCTTGATAAATTTCTGGATCGATTGAATTATTGACCCCGATCTCATCGCTAAAAAATAACTTCCCTAAATCTGTCCAAGGTCCAGCAGGATGTGGACTCGTAGCCAAGCCTATTCCAGGATTAGTGTCACCCCATCGTGATAAAGAATAATACATCACATATTGATTTTGAATTTTTGCCACCACTGGTGCCCATAATCCGGCCCCTAATGTTCCCCAAGCCGGGTTGCTTTCAAAGGCACGACCACCATCTTCCCAATTTACTAAATCAGGGGAACTAATAATTTTCCCGCCAGTGGCGTACGCATAAAATACACCATCATCATGACGAATCACGCTCGGGTCAGCAAAATCCAATTCATAAACAAAATTTTGATAACGATTTTCGCGATAGGAAACTTGTGAATCCACATCACTACTTAAAGATTCACTAAGCGAATTAGCGAAACTTGACGATTGGCAACTGGTCAATAAAGTAATTCCAACAACAAATTGTAGTATCCTTTTTGATTGCATTTAAATAACCCCAGTTAAGTTTATATTTCTGCTAAATAAGCTGGACCCGTTTGTTCCGTATAACTTGGTGTCCCGTTTTCAATATATGGCCAGCCGCTTTCGTCCCACAAAAGTTTATCCATCATTAAAACGCGTTTGTTTGCTTCTTCGACCGGATAGGCATGATATAAAATCCACGTGTCACCAGCTGCATCAGTTAATACCGAATTATGTCCAGTCCCTACAAAATGGGTGTTGCTAGAGATTACCGGAGTTCCGACATTGCTTTGGCGCATATCGTTTCCATAAGCATCAACATACGGTCCTGTGGGTGAGGTTGAGCGCGAAACCACAAGTTTGTATGTCGAATTTAGGCCTTCACAACATGTACCAGTGGATAAAAATAGATAATAAAAGCCTTCTCTATAGACGACATAGGAACCTTCATATGTGCCAACAGTCCAACCGATTTCGGTTGAAAGCCCCGCCACATGATATAAATTATCAGCGGCTATTTCCGGAGTTCCATCAATTAAACGAAGTCCATCACGCGATAATTCCACGATGAAATTTCCACGCATACTTCCCCAGACCATAAAAACACGCCCGTCCTGCGCAGTAAATACATTAGGGTCAATCGAATTATTGACGCCAATTGAAAGCGAACGGAACAATTCACCTTTATCGGTCCACGGACCATTTGGACGGGGAGCGGTTGCAAAACCAATACCCGGATTATCGTCACCCCAACGAGATAATGAATAATAGTAAACATATTGACCGTTGATTTTTTGAATATCCGGCGCCCATACACCAGCATCTTGTGAACCCCATTGCGGGAAAACTGTAAATACATTATTTTTAGCGGACCAATTAACTAAGTCAAAAGACTGTAGTATTTTACCGCCCGTCCCATACGCCCAATAGGAATTTGTATTATCATCATAAATAACCGCTGGATCAGGAAAATCATAGTTATATGGCGAGTTAGTATATGTTTTACGCCGCACTTCATATTCTTTACTTGAGGTAACTAAAGAAGAATAGCTGCTATCGGAAGTATATTCACTATCTTCAGAAACGGAAACATCGCTCGGTGTGGTTGATAATTCCTCTCCACATCCAGTGAGCAACATCGTCGAAATAACAATCATAAATTTAAAACCTCGATTAATCATAAGTTATCCTCATTTACTATAATTTTAGGTCCGAATTGTTCATCTTGTGAAGGAATGTTGTTAATTATGAGTGGCCACCCTTCATCATCAAAATAAATTTGATCAATCATTAATAGACGGCGATTAGGCGAATCAAGCGAATAACTGTGATAGACCATCCAAGATTGTCCGGCATCATCAAGCGTGACCGCACAGTGTCCTGGCCCTTTAAAATAGGCAGAACTTTCAAGAATGATGAGGCCCCTTCCTTCGGTCGCTGATTGACCAAATGGATCAAGAAATGGACCAGCGAAATTTTCTGAACGAAATACTGATACACGGTATGTACTCGCTAATCCTTGGCAGCAACTTCCCGCTGAAAGAAACATATAGTAATAGTCGTTAATCTTAGAAACATAAACTCCTTCAAATGCGTTAGAGGCGATAAGAACCTTGTTTTGTCGTGCAGCTTCGATTCCACCAAGTAGATTACGGCCATCAGCGGTTAATTCAACGCGATAAATACCGTTAAACGATCCCCAAAGCATATAAACCTTTCCATCTAGGGCAACCACTTGGGGATCAATTGAGTTATAGACAGCAATTTCCTGTGAATCAAATAGTTTTCCGCCAGAGTGCCAAATTCCGCTTTTTAAATCATTCGTATAACAATAACCAATGCCCGGATTAGCATCCCCCCACGCACTTAGAGCGTAGTAATACAAATATGTATCAGCAATTTTAATAACATCTGGCGCCCAAACATGAGCACCATTACTGCCCCAAAGTGGCGAACCCGCCGTGATAAAGACATTACCCTCATAATTCCAATCAATAAGATTAACACTTGAGGCATAGCCGCCTTCTGTGGCAAAAACCCAGTAAAGACCATCGTCATCACGATAAATACTTGGGTCAGGAAATTCATGAGAATACACTGGATTAATGTATTGTTCTTCATTCCACACAATTTGATTCTGACAATTTGTGAGCAACAAAGTAGCCGTAAGTAAAAAACTCATCAAGGCATATTTTGTTAATGGCTTCATCATTTTTCTCATTTTTAAGTTAACGTTAATTCATTATTATTATAAAGGTATACACAACAAAAATGCAAAACTCATTTACTTTAATGCGGCTGTTGCGTTGACCAATAAAGAAAAAGAGATAAAATAAAGATAAATTATAAACTTATGGGAAAAAAACAACGTGTTCGCTTAATTGACATCGCCCAAGCTACCGGACTAACGGTTAATTCTGTTTCGCGTGCTTTACGCAATGGCAGCAATATATCCCCTGCGACCCGTGCTCGGGTCCATAAAGTCGCTGATGAACTCGGATATATTCCTAATCAACAAGCACAGTCCTTACGTAATGTGCGTTTCCAAGTAATTGGTGTGGTCTACGATAATATTATTAATCCTTATTACTCAATTGTTACAGGCAATATTGACGCTTTGTTGAGCGAACGCAACTATCGCCCAATGGTCTTTTTTGAAAATAATATCGAAAGTATTCTATCGATGCAAACCGCTAAGGAAATTATTTCCTTTGGTGTTTCTGGCGTTATTTCATTTCTCACAACAACAAAACAAGTAGCTGAACTTCTTGAAGCTAATGGTATTCCCCTAGTTATTCTTGGTCGTAATGGCAACGATCTCGGCGTAGACTCGGTTTTGTCTAATGACTATCGTGGTGGTAAGCTTGCTGGTTATCACTTGTTTGATAGTGGCGGTAAAAACTTTGCTTATTTAGGTGCTCGTCATGATTTACCAATTAATCAACTGCGCTTACAAGGTTTTAATAAAGCACTTACTAATAATGGAGCGATAGTCAAACATACCGTAAATAACGACAAAAACGAAACTGTCGCTGCACTTCTTGACC
>NZ_JAVEPN010000024.1:0-16160 GCF_034008105.1 Trichlorobacter sp. | reverse complement strand
AAATTAAGAAGATAATCCAAAAAAATCAATTATAATAAAAAACTCAAATTGTGAGAACAAGTTGTTTGAAGCTAAATAATGGAAGAAGAACTTAAATAAACTTCACTGAACCACGTTTATTGATTTGATAAAAATAGAACAATTGATTAAAACTAATGGCACGGAAGAGTAATTTATAAAGCCGCCTTAATCATGGTCTTGATTTCGGATATTTCCGGAACTCGTCCGTAACTTATAATTTTATCATTAATGATTAAACCTGGTGTACGCATCAAACCGGCATTAGCGATTTGCATAATGTCAGTGATGTATTGAATATCGGCCTCTATAGCTAATTCAGCGATGGCCTTTTTAGTGTTTTCAAATAAACGACGGCAATTCGCGCAACCAGAACCCATAATTTTTATGACCATAGTAAGATCCTCCTTGATGTTTTAAGTCTAATTTAGTATTTAAATTCTTATGATAATGATTTATTGATGTGATGAATAATTTGTCCTAAATTAACAAAAAGCCAAATGCGTTAAATACGTATCCCATAATAATGATGCCAGATGAAACAATGCCAATAAAAGTTAAAAGCAATTTTGTTTTAACAACTTTTTTTAACATGATAATCGAAGGGAGCGATAAAGCGGTAACCGCCATCATGAAAGCAAGCACCGTTCCGAGGCCGACACCTTTGAGGACCAATGCCTCAGCAATTGGGAGTGTCCCAAAAATATCGGCATACATCGGCATGCCAAGTAAGGTTGCGATTATGACTGAGAATGGATTATTGGTCCCAAGAACTGCTTCGATAAATGTTTGCGGAACAAAACCATGAATTAAAGCCCCAATTGCCACACCAATAAAAATGTAGAGCCATACTTTATGAATAATCTGCTTTACTTGACTAAATGAGTAATTTACACGTTCTTTCGATGTCATTTTAAAATCATCAACATGATTAGTCTCAATTGCTGTTTCTTCTAAAGTTGCGGTAACAAAGGGCTCGACATAGCGCTCCATTTTGAAAACGCTAATCAGTGTTCCACCAATCACAGCAATTAATAAGCCCATCACAACATAGACTAACGCAATCTGCCAGTTAAAGATGCTGGCCAACAAAATAACGGAAGCAAGATCAACCAAGGGTGAAGATATAAGAAAAGAAAATGTGACTCCAATTGGTAGGCCAGCTTTCGTGAAACCAATAAAAATGGGAATCGATGAGCATGAGCAAAAGGGCGTTACTGTTCCGAGAAGAGCACCGATAATGTTGGCAAAAGGGCCTTTTACTTTGCTTAAAATAGCGCGGGTGCGTTCCGGGGCAAAAAAAGACTGGATGTAGGATGAGATAAAGATAAGAACTGTTAACAATATGAATATTTTAATAACATCATAAAGAAAAAAGGTTCCTGCCTTGTAGAAAAGTGTTTCGGGGTCAACATTAAAAATTGTTTTAAATAACCAGTCGATGATATTTTGTAGCCAAACCATTTTCAAAAGCTGGTCATTAAGCCAACTAAATATTATCGCAAACGCTGTCACAAGTTTTTTCTTTCTGTAGCAAAGAATTTAGATAATCGATCATTTCTTTTATCTCTTTATGATTGATTTTATGTTTTTTCCACGTTCCTTCTTTATAAGCGTTCAATATGGAACTATCAGTCATTATTTTTAGATGATAAGACAGCGTTGGCTGCGAAATGGAAAGATTATTAATAATCGTGCAACCGCACGTTTCACCTTTAGCTAATGCATCGATAATTATTAAACGATTAGGATCACCAAGAGCGTGAAATCGTTCTGCCATTTTTTTATTCATCGGCCTCCTATATATAGATGTTTATCTATATTCAATATTGATATTTTATATTTTTGCTTAATCAAAGTCAAAGTTGATTTATCACTTAAGACAATTTGTATCGATAAACCGCCTCTCGACAAAACGCCTTTTATTTGCTATAACAATCTCACCATAAAGAGAACGGATAGGGACAAGCCCTGTGACCCGTCAGCAACCTACGATACGCAAGGTGCTAAAGCTTGAATGATGGGAAACACATAGTTTATCTATGCCCATCATTTCGATGGGCTTTTTATTTCTCTTTTTGGTCCTATATTAAAAAGGAGAAATATATGGAAACAAAGAAGTATGGTAAGTTGCCTCCGCCAAAAAATGATGTTATTGCCTATAATAAGAAACGACGTGAACTATATTTAGAAGGGATTGATTATTTATTTGGTAAAAATGGTCAAGATAAAAATGTAAAGAAAGCCTATCACTTGATTAAACAATCCGCTGACATGAATTACGCATATGCAAAAAACGCAATCGGCTCGTTCTATTTGACAGGCCAAATCGTTGACCGAGATTTTGCTAAAGCCTTTAGAATTTATAATAAAATGGCGAATCGTTTAAACCCAAACGCCGCCTATAACCTTGGGAAAATATATAAAGATGGTTTACATGTTCCACAAGATTTAGAAAAAGCCAAGTACTATTATAATAAGTCAGTCGCTTATGCCGTGCGAGAATACCTGCAAGGTGAGGAATTAGGCTTACGCTTTTTAAAAGAAGCTTTTCGCTTTTCAGAAGAAAAGATTAATGAAGTGTTTGAAATTTATCATAATAATCCGATTTGTGAATTTTGCCATGGTTTAGTCCCTGTCGAAAATGATTTTGCTTATTTTCGACTAAACATTCGCTGGATAAGAAAAACATTATTTAATACCGATGATAGTATAAATTTTAGTCGTGGCGAGCCAGTATTAAAAAACGGCTATTGTTGAGCTCTTTGCGAACATTTATACGTTGATCCAATTCGACAAGCTCTCAAAGACAATATAATTTCACAAGCAGAAGTCGCGCTTTTACATGAACGTGATGATATGATGGCAGCGATTAAAATATTTATAAAGTCGGAATTAAACTAATAAAGACGGTTTGTATATAAAAAGAGAAATCAAAATAAGAGCATAGATAAATAATTACACGAAGCACCTAAATGAATTATTAAATTGAATAAATTCATAGTAGTAGGCATTTTCAAACTAAATAGTATTTTCATCTAACAAGTTGTTTATGGTCGCTATTCCCAGTTTGAATATAGAATAACGGTATTTTTTTACTAGCCGCCACCGCGAAGCATTAAACATAAAGGCATCGAGGTCAGCGCTCTTTAGTGATGATAAAATTGACATTAGGCATTAAAAAACGCGATTAAACCTGCTATTAAATGCTACTAGTAATTGATAAAATAAAGTAGGATTTTAAGCAGTAATCAAGTTTTAGTCTTGGACACTTATTAATGAATTATTCGTAATGAAAAATGATATTCGTCGTTATATCCATAAAAAGAGGACACAAATTATGCTTTATGAACAAACGTTAATGCGGCTAAACGCAATTGACAATATCAAAACCGCAGACATTGATTTAATTGCCAAAGAATACTATCAAAGTAAAATTGATGTTGCAGAATTATATCCGTATCTTTCCAAAAATAGTGCTATTCATCGCATTTATTTCTATGTTTCGCTCAAGTCGATTAAAAAATATGAAGATCAAATTTCTTTTATCGAAGACCATTTTTCTGATTTACATGATTGGTGGCATGTCGACTTTTTATTGCAATTGCTGACAAAAGCTCCATCTTTTTCTTATGTTTATGAAAAAGCCAAACAATATATTCAATCTGAACTTACGTTTGTTAGAAGGTGGGGCTATGTGATTTTTCTTAGTGGTTGGCAAAAAGATCGACATTATACCCTAAAAATTTTAGCCTTATTGCATAATGATCAAGAACATTACGTGCAAATGGCGGAAGCTTGGTTACTAGCGGATTTGGCCATTTATAATCCGGAAGTAGTGATCGATTTTATTAAGTCACAATCATTACACTACAAGATCATTGGTAAAGGAATTCAAAAAATGTGTGATTCTTTCCGCATCAATGATGAATTTAAAATACGGGTTAAAGCCTTACGCAGTTTATATAAATAGAAAAAAACAGTATTAACGATTACGAAAAATCCAATTGATGGATAGCCACATTTATTTGTTTTTCACGTTTCTTTTTCGCTGACCAATTGAAAATATGGTGATTTTTTATATGCGCATTTTTATTAAGTAACAACGCTTTAAATTGTTTCATTGCTTGATTTCCACCCATCCACTTAAAGGGGAAGTGTTGAGTTAAAAAACAAATTACGGGTTTTTTAGATAAATCATCGATTTGGTTTAAATAAGCTTTCATGAGTGGAGAAAGCATAAAGCCACGGACGGGAGCGCCAAAAATATAAGCATCCGCTATTGGCAACTTTGGACAATTGATAAATTCAATTTTTTGCTCATCAACTTCACGATCATTCCGTGCTTGAATACGTGCTAATGACACTTGGTGACCAGCAGCAATTAATTTTGTCTGCATCTTTATTGCGACTGCAAGAGTATGTCCAGTCTCAGAATGAATAATGATGGCGATTTGCATAACGTGGCCTCCAGTAAAATACCAATATTAGGCTATCATAATCCATAGAGAAATTTAATAGAAATCATCATCAATTGCCAAGTTTTTAAATCACGAATTTGATGATCAATCAAGTTGTCTTTTGGATATATACTTTGCGGTTTTCTTGTATGCAGACTCTAGAAGGACTAAACTAAAAGTGGCTTCTTTCTATAGAAGTCAGAACAATTAATTTATGAAAATTACGGTTTTAATGGAAAATACGACAAGTAACCCGGCCTTATATTTTGAACACGGCTTAGCGCTATATATCGAAACGGCTAAACACAAAATTCTTTTTGATGCGGGGGCTTCTAAATATTTTGCCCATAATGCGCGCACACTTGGGATTGATTTATCCCAAGTTGATACTTTTGTTCTTTCCCATGGTCATAATGATCATGGCGGTGGCCTTCCCCACTTTTTAACAATAAATAAACACGCAAAAATCTATGTGCAACAACAAGCCTTAGATCAACATTTTTCCAAAAGGAATGATACATATGTGTATATTGGGGTTAGTTTGCCAGAGCCAAGTCGGGTAATTTTCGTCAATAAAGATTTAGTGATTGATGAAGAATTGCACATATTTAGCCAAGTGCCCGAGAAAAGATTTTATCCTCACAGTAATCGTAACTTATTTATATATCGCGCAGGAACGTACCCACAAGATGATTTTGCCCATGAACAAAATCTTTTAATTACCGAAAAAGAAAGACATTATCTAGTCGCGGGCTGTGCTCATAAAGGAATGTTAAATATCATCAATGCGGCCTGTCAATTCAGTAAGGGCCAAATTGATGTAGCTATTGGTGGACTGCATCTTTATAGTCACTCGAGTGGGATAAGCGAAGCCGAAAATATCATTCAAGATATTGGGTATGCCTTATTAAAGACAAAAGTTCGCCTTTTAACTTGCCACTGTACTGGTGAAAAAGCATTCACAATCTTGAAGCCGATTATGCAAGACAAAATTACCTATCTACGGACAGGGCTGTGTTTCGAATTATAATCAGCATTTAACTGCGCAAAATCAGGTTTTTATACATTTCTTTGCTGAAAAGAAATAATTTCTTTGTTGATAATTTGTCCTTGTTCGATATCAATCGCTTTTTCAAGAACGGAATTACCGCGATATGTATTATTTTCTAAAACAAATAATAAGTGTGGGAAAAGCACCTTACTAATTTCAAAAGAAGCGGCTTCAAAAAAGAAACTGGGACTATGATCAACACCATAATACGTCACATGACCAACATGAAATTGTGGTTGCGTAAAAGATGTCGGCTGAGCAAATTCGAATCCCATCCCCGCATCACAACTTACATCAATAATTAATAATGGCTTTTGCAAGGATAGAGCTTGTGTGGTTGACATAAACATTTTAGGTTTTAACGGATTTTGTAAAATACAATTAACGATGATATCGTATTCTGCTAATTCAGTAAAAGCGTTTTTCCCTTCCATCAAAACGTGACTGTTGTTCACTTGATATTTTTTAAACTCAAGTTGAGGATTATTAACTGCAATTTGTGCTTTTGAGCGTCTTGAATAAACACTTACTTTTTCTGCACCGAGGCCAAGTAATGCTGTAATCGCCCCTTTGCCAGTTGACCCATAACCGATAACGGCGATTTTTTTATGATTCCCATAGGCGCCGGCAGTGATACCCGCTAAGGTTAATGCATGGATAACCGACGCATAACCAGCAATTTCATTATTGCGTGCAAATATATGTTTACCTTTAACATCCTGATCCCAAGCATACATATGTTCCCAAGCAATTAGTGTTAACTTTTTTTCAATCGCCACATCGACAATCGCCGGCGTTTGAACAGCATGTGGCCAACCCCAGACAATTTGATTTGTTTGAAAATAATGATAATCATCTTTTACGGGTTTTGGTAACACAACAAGATTAACAAGTTTAAAAATTTCTTGACGTTTAGCAGTTCTAACATAATTTTGATTAAGATTTTCAATTCCAGGATAACCTTCTTCAAAAATAATTTTCTTCAATAAATTAGGCGTGAGCTTAATTAGGTGTTTCCAATGTAAAGGATAGCGTTTTTCATTTTGCTTTTGTGATGAATACAATAAACCGATTTTCATAATTAACCTCCAAAGATTATCTATATTATTAAAGTAAATTACTATTTTTATGCTAACATAGAAAACCTAATAATAATAATGGTAACAAATGCTATTAAGGTCCAATTTATTGACTAGCCAAAATTTAATAATAAAAATAAACAAATTATATGAATCTAAAATTAATGCATTATTAATAACATTTTTAACTATTTTCACATTTATTAAGTATGACAAATTTTAATTAGACTAGAGAATACAAAATATGGTGGTAGAATAAAACTAAGAAAAAAGCCGGCAATCCGGCCACCATTAAGGTAATTTCAGTAAACTGTTGTTTGGACTCGTAGTGTCTATTTACAATTCTTATTATACATGGCTGTGGAGGAAACACAATGGATAATAGCAAAAAAATTTACTTAGGTTTGGATCTAGGAACATCATCGGTTGGTTGGGCAGTTACCGATACCGACTATAAGTTAGTAAAAAAGAAAGGGAAGAATCTTTGGGGTGTCCGTTTATTTGAGGAAGGTAAAGCGGCAGCTGATAGAAGAGTATTTCGTGCTAATCGCAGACGCTTAGCGAGACAAAAAATGCGAGTTCAATGGTTACAAGAGATATTTGGTCCGGAAATAGAAAAAGTGGATTCCGAATTCTTTCTTCGACTTAACAACAGCGCTTTTTGGCTTGAAGATAAAGAAACCAATAGTAAATACTCGCTTTTTTCTGATGAAAAGTATTGTGATACTCAACACTTTAAAAAATATCCAACAATTTATCATTTACAAAAAGAACTAATTGAAAACAAAAATAAAACATATGATATTCGCCTTGTTTATTTAGCTTTGCATCACCTTGTTAAACATCGGGGGCATTTTTTACTAGAGAACATGACGTTTTCTACAAGTGAACAAGAAGAATATGGTGTGAAATTATTTCGAGAAGTTGATGATGTTTTGTCTGAACTTAACGATGATACTTCGCGGTTTTTTTCTGACAAGGTTAGTTATCAAACATTATCCATCTTAGCAGATAAAGCAAATCGAGGTGTAACACGTAAAATCGAAAAGTTTAAAGAATTATTTCCCGAGTGCGATAAAACTCATGCTGCCATTTTTAAGTTGTTGTCTGGTGGTACGGAAAAAATAGCGAACATTCTTCAGGATGTCGAATTGGAAGAATTAGAAAAGCAAAGTATTTGTTTTGACGATAGCAAGTTTGAAGAAGAAGTTCTACCAGTGCTTGAAGGAACACTAGGGGATTCATTTTCATTAATCGAAAAACTTCATACACTATATGGATATATCTTGTATAAAGATGTAATAGGTGAAAACGCGTTTCTTTGTGAGGCTAAAATCAAACAATATCATAAACATCATCAAGAGTTAGCTGAACTCAAACGATTTTTTAAAAAGTATTATCCAAATTTTTATAATGCGATGTTTCGCCAATTTGCAGAGGATAATAATTTTAAACTAGCAAATGCACCATTATGCCCATACACCAATTATATTGGATCGACAAAAGTGCGGAATAATAAGCGCAATTTTTTCATAAATAATAAAAAAAGAGGAAAAGCTGAAAAATGTGATCATGCTATATTTTTAAAAGGTTTGAAGACTTTTCTAACTAAAACTACACCGATGAATGAAGATGATGCTTTTATTGAGCATAAGAATAGAATAGTGGAACTCATTGACCAAGGTGATTACTTAAAAAAATTAAGTATTAAAGATAACGCTTCAATTCCATATCAAGTGAATTATGTGGAAATGGAAAAAATATTAGATAATGCTTCTAACTACCTTCCTTTTTTAAAAGACGTTACAAGCGATAACTTATCTAATAGAGATAAGATTCTTCAAATTATGAAGTATCGAATTCCCTATTACGTAGGTCCCTTAAATGACGCTCACGCCAATCTGCAAAATGGTTTTGCTTGGGTGGTACGTAAAGAAAAAGGTGCGGTTAATCCCTATAATTTCCAACAAAAAATTGATGAAGCATCATCACAGCAACGATTTATTCGACGAATGACCAATAAATGCACGTATTTATATGGCCAAGATGTCTTGCCCGCTAGTTCCTTACTATATTGTGAATATGATTTACTCAATAAACTAAATGTCCTTAAACTAAATGGAGAGCTCATAAATCAAGAACTTAAAAGCCGCTTAATTAATGAGTTATTCAAAAAGAGAAAAAGTGTAAAAATCAAAGATATTGCCACCTATCTAAAACAACAAGGAATCAAAGGTGAATGTACTTTTAGCGAATTAGACTTAGAAAATGTCGTTTTTCCTAAGAGTAACTATGTCGATTTTTATGCAATCCTTGGTAGTGATGTTGAAAAAAACATTAATATAATTGAAACAATTATTGTGTGGCTTTCTATTTTCACAAATTCTAATACGATTGAAGAACTTATTTATAATAATTTTGCTAACTATTTTAGCGATAAACAAATAAAACAGTTATCTAGAGTTAAATTAGTAAATCCAAAATGGGGCCGTCTATCACGCGAATTTTTAAATGGACCACATTTCGTTTTAACAACTCGCCAAGGAGAGGTTAAAACCATTATTGAAATTATGCGGGAAACAAATCTTAATTTCATGCAAATTCTTAATACTGAAGAATATGATGCTTTAAATGCTATTGAAAATTTTAACAATCTAGCTCGTGGTCAGGTAACGAGTATTGAGGATGTCATCGATGAAGAAATTGCAAATTCCTATGTTTCTCCCGCCGTTAAACGCAGTTATTATCAAGCTATGAAAGTGGTTGACGAAATTACTCATGTCTTAGGAAAATCTCCTAAACGTATTTTCGTCGAAGTAACTCGTGCTAGTGATGAGAAGAAAAAAGGAAAGAAAACTTCCTCACGTCATGCTCAACTTCAATCATTATATAAAGAAGCACTTAAGACCATTCCAGAAATAAAATCACTTAGTGGCGAATTAGATGTTGCAATCGATGACAAGTTGCAAAGTGACCGTTTATTCTTGTACTTTTTGCAACTAGGAAAATGCATGTACACCGGAAAACCAATTGACATTCAGAGGATTATGACAAAAGATTATGACATTGATCATATTTATCCTCAATCATTTGTTAAAGATGATAGTTTTGATAATCGGGTCCTTATCACTAAAGATGCTAATATGAAAAAGGGTAATATTTTCCCAGTTCATAAGGATATTCAAAAAGAGATGAAAGATTATTGGGAAATGCTTTCAAATTCAAAATTTATTAGTAAAGAAAAAAAAGACAGGTTAACTCGCACACTCCCTTTTACTGATGACGAACGCAAGACATTTATTAATCGTCAACTTGTTACTACAGCGCAAAGTGTGTTATTAGTCATTAATATTCTCAAGAAAAAATTTGGTTCAAATACCGAAGTAGTTTATTCAAAAGCTAAAAATGTTTCAGAATTCCGACAAAAATTTGATTTTTATAAAGTTCGGGATATTAATGATTTACATCATGCTAAAGACGCTTATCTTAACATTGTTGTTGGCAATGCTTACCATGAAAAGTATACAGCCAATCATAGTTATTATTATGGTGATAAACAGAGCAATCAATTAAGTAGCATGTTTGAAATTGATATTAAAAATGCTTGGAATACTGAAAATAGCACAAGCATAAAACTTGTCCGGAAAATTATGGGACAAAATGATATCCTCGTTTCAAGAAAAGTAAAACAGATTAATAATGGCGGATTATTTGATCAGCAATTAGTTTCCTATCATAATGAAAGCAGTAATCTTGCACCAATTAAAGAAAAAGGGCCATTAAGTAATACCAAGCATTATGGTGGCTTTAACAGTATTTCAATTGCTTACTTCGCCGTTTTTGCCTCAAAAGATAAAAAAGGTAAGCCAATTGTTTCGATTGAATCAATACCAACTTTGTTGCTCAATAAAATTAAAAGAAAAGAAATTGACCTTCAATACATTGCCGAAGATTATTTTAATCTTCGCGAGCCACAATTAGTTTACGCCCCGATATATCCTGGCAATAAGTTAAAAATCGAAAATGGATTTTATTACATATCAGGGAAAACTAGTAATAGTTATGCCTTAACTAATGCTACACAACTTATATTACCTTTATATTTAGAAAAATACGTCGGAACAATGATAAAAATTAACAAAATTTATGAAAGTTTTTCTAAGGAAAAAAAGGCTGAAATTCTTGATGATTTAACGATAAGTGATTGGAAATTAAGTAAAAATGAAAATTCACATGACAACCGAACTATTAGTAAAGAAGGAAACCTTTTGCTCTTAAATATTATTGAAGAAAAAATGACGATGAATAAATTTAATTTACTTCGAACCAAAAAGTACATTGAGAATATTAAGGAGTTTTTTACTAAACTTTCTCTTATACGCCAAGTCAAAGTGCTTCTAGCAATTATTGATACTATTGTTTGCGCTCCAAATAGTGTTAAATTTAATGATCTTTTTCCTAATGATGAGGAATATAAAAAAGCAAAAATTATTGTTGGAAGAATTATGGTTGGTAAGAATATTACAAAAAGTAATATTTCATTAATTCACGAATCATCAACTGGTCTTTTCCAACAAGAAATAGTGATAAACAAGAAGGACAATTAATAAAAACAATGGGATTTCGTACTATCGTAATTCAAAAACGTTGCAAATTATCTTTAGAATTAAATAGTCTTGTTATTCGCTCGGATTCGGAACTACGCGTGCATCTTGGTGAAATTTCCACACTAATTATTGAAAACACTGGGGTTGCTATAACGACTGCACTATTAGTTGAAATGAGTAAGCGAAACATCAATGTTTTAATGTGTGATGAAAAAAGAAACCCATCATTTTCAATCATGCCGATTTATGGAGCACATAATTCAAGTGGACGTATTGCCGAACAAATAAATTGGGATCAGGAAAGTAAAGATGAATTATGGAGACTAATTGTTAGTGAAAAAATTCATCAACAAGGTCTAGTTTTACTCCGTAAAGGATTAGTCAATGCATATAATATGCTTGACAATTATACTTCTGAAGTTTTACCAAGTGACAGCACGAATCGAGAGGGACATGCAGCTAAAGTATATTTCAATGCATTATTTGGTAATGATTTTTCTCGTCGAGAAGCTAATGATATTAATGCCGCATTAAATTATGGATATAGCATTATTCTATCAATGATTAATCGTGAAATTTGGGCATATGGTTGTTTAACCCAATTAGGAATTTGGCATCAAAATGAATACAACCACTATAATTTAAGCTGTGATTTGATGGAACCTTTTCGACCGATTGTTGATCAAAAAGTTATATTAATGGAAGATTTAAAAAGTTTTAAAAAAGTTTTTGTCGATTTGGCGAATACTAATGTCACATATGACGATAAAAATATGCGACTTTATCGAGCAATTGAATTATACGTAAAAAATATTTTGCGATGTCTATCTGAAAAAACTCCTGAAAAAGCACAATTTGTCACAGATTATGAGTTATAGATTTATGCGATTATTACTATTTTTTGATTTGCCTGTTGAAACCGCCAGTCAACAAAAAGAATATCGCCATTTTGTAAAATCATTGGAGAAGGAGGGTTTTATGCGTTTGCAATATTCCGTTTATTGCAAATTAACAGTAACTCAATCATTGGGATTTGCAGTTAAAAAACGGATTAAATCATTTTTGCCCAAGAAAGGATATGTAATGATTTTGATGGTAACTGAGAAGCAATATTCGGAAATGGATTTTTTGCTAGGCGAAAAGTCGGATGAGTTTCTTAATGATGATCATAATCTAGTTTTTTTATGAAAATAGTGCATCCAATTTTTGATGAAAGCATCATCGTTGATGAGTGCGGAATTAATTGCCTATTAGTCGAAAATGGAAACGATTTTTATGAGTTAGTTTCGGATATTCTTAATCAAATAGGAAATAACGATGATGGTTTTTTTTATGTAATAAATAATAATGATGAAACAATGAACCTGCATAAAGACGCATTTATCATAACAGACCCGTTTTTGTTTAGTTTACAAACCAAAGATATTAAAAATGCAATTATCAAAGATATAACGAAAATTGCCCAACACGATCAATCAGATGAATTTACTCTCCTTAAACAAGAAATCACAAACTACATTCAAAAATTGGTGCTTCAGTATGATATACCTCTTGTTTATGATAATGAGATTGAAATTAGTCAAATCTTGAAAATTATCAATATTGGTCCCAATGATGGCGAAGAAAATAAAATAAAACGAATAATAAATTGGTTTGTGATTATCAGTGATATACTGCATCCTAAAATTATTTTTACAATAAATTTATTTTCAATATTGTCGATTAGAGAATGTGAAGCGCTGATTAGTGAAATTAAAAAAACCGGCATTTTGGTTGTAAATCTACAAAGTAAAATATCCTATGACTCACAAAACGTGAAAACTCTTATTGATGAAGACTCCATTCAATTATTTGTTCAATAGAGTTATACTATTAGTACGCCAATAATTTTCAATAATTATGCGCTTTCCTAATCATCATTTGAGGTTTGGGAGTAGTGTCTATTTATTGGTATCCTGAACATTGCTAAAATGATAAAGTTATCAAGTTTAGTTTGGGAGTAGTGTCTATTTATTGGTATCCTGAACAGATCGCGTGGGTTTAGTGTGAATGTAAAAGTTTGGGAGTAGTGTCTATTTATTGGTATCCTGAACAAATATACAGAAGACAATAACGTCAAATCGTTTGGGAGTAGTGTCTATTTATTGGTATCCTGAACAAATTTGATAAGATTTACTATTTTATCTTTGTTTGGGAGTAGTGTCTATTTATTGGTATCCTGAACCCAATAATTTTATATCCACTCTTTTTAATGTTTGGGAGTAGTGTCTATTTATTGGTATCCTGAACGTAAACCATTGTGATCACACTACCGATTAGTTTGGGAGTAGTGTCTATTTATTGGTATCCTGAACAGAATGATAATATTGAGCGCTACACTGGCAGTTTGGGAGTAGTGTCTATTTATTGGTATCCTGAACAAAAGGTTGGGACGGTATGGCGAATATGCTGTTTGGGAGTAGTGTCTATTTATTGGTATCCTGAACATAAAAAAATTAGGAACGTTTGAACCAGCGTTTGGGAGTAGTGTCTATTTATTGGTATCCTGAACAAACTTAATGTTAAAAGGGATGAGTGGTTATGTTTGGGAGTAGTGTCTATTTATTGGTATCCTGAACCTATTAATTCAACATCCTGGATTTCTATAGTTTGGGAGTAGTGTCTATTTATTGGTATCCTGAACAACGTTCCTCAATTAAACCATTAACCGCTGGTTTGGGAGTAGTGTCTATTTATTGGTATCCTGAACATTTATTTTATATGCATCTTGGATCATAGGTTTGGGAGTAGTGTCTATTTATTGGTATCCTGAACCACTTCGACCAAGTCCATTCAGTGAGATTGTTTGGGAGTAGTGTCTATTTATTGGTATCCTGAACGATTGAAAAGATGATAATCCACATGTTATCGTTTGGGAGTAGTGTCTATTTATTGGTATCCTGAACGAAAAAGTCGAAGAATTCGCCCACAAGTTAGTTTGGGAGTAGTGTCTATTTATTGGTATCCTGAACAATCGTGAGTTGTTAAGCGAAAGGATCGTAGTTTGGGAGTAGTGTCTATTTATTGGTATCCTGAACTATATCATTTTATTAAGATTAACGAGAATAGTTTGGGAGTAGTGTCTATTTATTGGTATCCTGAACGGTGTAATCATTGCTCACGCTATCGGTGGGGTTTGGGAGTAGTGTCTATTTATTGGTATCCTGAACTATGCTTGTGAGTTAACGTGTGTGTTAGATGTTTGGGAGTAGTGTCTATTTATTGGTATCCTGAACCTTATTCCTGCACTATCATACATTTTAACTGTTTGGGAGTAGTGTCTATTTATTGGTATCCTGAACTAGTAGGTGTAAATGTTAAAACACCATTTTGTTTGGGAGTAGTGTCTATTTATTGGTATCCTGAACGATCATACTTTAACCCCCTATGTTATTTGTGTTTGGGAGTAGTGTCTATTTATTGGTATCCTGAACATATAGAAATTGAGTTAGATGTAGGTGTTAGTTTGGGAGTAGTGTCTATTTATTGGTATCCTGAAGCTAATGAGTATCTAAAAACATACCAAGAAGGTTTGGGAGTAGTGTCTATTTATTGGTATCCTGAACGGTAAGGTCGCCCTATTAAGCATAGACAAAGTTTGGGAGTAGTGTCTATTTATTGGTATCCTGAACCGTATTGCTCTTAACAACTCACTAGAAGTAGTTTGGGAGTAGTGTCTATTTATTGGTATCCTGAACGCTTTAGCGTTGAGTTAACTAATATTATTAGTTTGGGAGTAGTGTCTATTTATTGGTATCCTGAACATAGGTATCGTTAATTATGATTAGCATTGAGTTTGGGAGTAGTGTCTATTTATTGGTATCCTGAACCACATCCGCCGAGCAAGATTTGCGACCATTGTTTGGGAGTAGTGTCTATTTATTGGTATCCTGAACTTTATTATTTTCTAGCATATACCAAGCGTGTTTGGGAGTAGTGTCTATTTATTGGTATCCTGAACAATTGCAGTAGAAATTAAATAGATTCATGGGTTTGGGAGTAGTGTCTATTTATTGGTATCCTGAACTAACACGTTTCGCAGTTGTAAATACCAAGTGTTTGGGAGTAGTGTCTATTTATTGGTATCCTGAACAAAGCCTTACAAGTCAACCGATGGAAACGCGTTTGGGAGTAGTGTCTATTTATTGGTATCCTGAACTCTTTTCTCTCTTTCTTTAATTTGCGTCTGTTTGGGAGTAGTGTCTATTTATTGGTATCCTGAACCATAAGCCTGTGAATTGATATGTGTATTTGTTTGGGAGTAGTGTCTATTTATTGGTATCCTGAACAAATGATAATATACCCGTGCAACCTTCATGTTTGGGAGTAGTGTCTATTTATTGGTATCCTGAACTAAATGTGTCAAATATCGTATGTGGTAATGTTTGGGAGTAGTGTCTATTTATTGGTATCCTGAACCTATTGATTTATAAACAACAGGCAGCGAGTGTTTGGGAGTAGTGTCTATTTATTGGTATCCTGAACACAGAGGACGAATTGAGCCTGATAACAAGGTTTGGGAGTAGTGTCTATTTATTGGTATCCTGAACCGCTTGACATGTTGTAAATACATTTGATATGTTTGGGAGTAGTGTCTATTTATTGGTATCCTGAACAAGTGTAAATCGTTTCGGTGAGTATTTGTGCTTGGGAGAAATGTGTGTTTTTAAGCAGCACGTTTGATATATGAATTATTTATTAGTTGAGTAAAACTCGACTTTTTTATTATCTTCTAAATGATAATATAATCACATATTTTTCTTGACTATTGCTGCCGAGTATGACATATTGTTTGAAGTTCAAACTATCTTAGGAGGAACAATGTCCACAAACAAAGAACAACTCAATCACTTTCTTGTTGTTACCTTTAATACCATTCTTCGGCTTGAAGAAAAAACGTTAGAAA
>NZ_JAVEPN010000016.1:0-80678 GCF_034008105.1 Trichlorobacter sp. | reverse complement strand
CTGCGAGATTGTAGAAACAGGGAATGAAAGCTGGAGAATCAAAACCAGAAATTCACACAAAAACTAACCGCTGGGGTGGGTCAATTTTGGACGCCGATGGTGGGTCAATTTTCAATGCCGATTGACAAAAGAAAAACAGAAACCGCTTACAGAGAATTAAAGACCTTTCCATCACGCGCCTGTAGCTCAGTTGGATAGAGCATCCGCCTTCTAAGCGGATGGTCGCAGGTTCGAGTCCTGCCAGGCGCGCCAATCACTTATTCACCACCCCCACCATAACCGCCGGTGCCAGCATGGCCAGATGCTCGGGCGTTACCCGGTGCAGGATATCGGGCCGAAACAGCGGCGAGCGGCCCTGATGAAAAGACCACGCCACCAGCTCGCTGCAGAACCAGCTATCATCATCTTGCCAATCCCTGCGCAGTAGCCATGCGATAAGAGCGGTCCAGTCGTAGGGTTTACCGATCTGGCTGGCAGCGGCGGCTGTTACCGCCGCAGGGGCTTGCGCCGCTGCCGTGAGAGCGGTTGTTGCGCTACTGTCTAAAAAGGGACCGGTTATGAGCCGGTCCCTTTTGTTGTGTATATGGTGTACAACACTTACTGTTTGTTGCGGTGCCCCAGGGAGGCGCCGATAAAGGCCTTGAACAGCGGATGCGGCACCAGCGGCTTGGATTTGAATTCCGGGTGGAACTGGCAGGCCAGGAACCAGGGGTGCTCGGGCAGTTCGATGATCTCCACCAGGTCTTTTTGCTGGTTGATGCCGGACAATACCAGCCCTTTGGTGGTCATGATCTCGCGGAAGGTGTTGTTGAACTCGTAGCGGTGACGGTGACGCTCGGAGATCTCGGTCTCGTTGTAGGCGGCAAAGGCCTTGGTGCCTTTGGTAACGGTGCAGGGGCAGGCCCCAAGCCGCATGGTGCCGCCTTTTTTATGCACTGATTTCTGCTCTTCCATCAGGTGGATCACCGGTTCTTTGCAGTCGGGCTTGAACTCGGTGGAGCAGGCTTTTTTGAGGCCGCAGACGTTGCGGGCAAACTCAACCGCCGCCATCTGCATCCCCAGGCAGATGCCGAAGAAGGGGATCTGTTTGGTGCGGGCATACTCGATGGCCAGCACCTTGCCTTCGGTGCCGCGCTCACCAAAGCCGCCCGGCACCAGCACGCCGTCCACATCGTCCAGCCAGCCGTCCACGCCGTTTTCTTCAAGCTTTTCGGCATCGATGTACTTGAGGTAGACCCGGCAGTCGTTGGCGATGCCGCCGTGGGTCAGCGCCTCGGCCAGGGATTTGTAGGACTCGGTCAGGTCGACGTACTTGCCGACAATGGCGATCCGCACTTCACCGTGGCTGGGGTGGCGCAGGGTCTCCACCACATTCTGCCAGTGGGTCAGGTCGGGCTGCTTGGTCCAGATGTTGAGCTTCTCCACCACCTGCTCGTCCAGCCGCTCCTTGTTGAGGGCCAGCGGTACGGCGTAGATATGTTCGGCGTCCACCGACTGGATCACGCAGGATTCATCCACGTTGCAGAACAGTGATATCTTGCGCTTCATGTCCTGGGGCAGCTCACGGTCGCAGCGGCAGACCAGGATGTCGGGCTGGATACCGATCTTGCGCAGCTCCATCACCGAGTGTTGGGTCGGCTTGGTCTTCAGCTCGCCGGCGGTGCGGATGTAGGGCACCAGGGTGACGTGCAGGTACAGCGTGTTGCTATGGCCGCGGTCGTGACGCAGCTGGCGGATCGCCTCCAGAAAGGGCAGTGATTCGATGTCGCCCACGGTGCCGCCCACCTCGACGATGGCCACGTCGGCCCCTTTGGCGTTTTCCAGCACCTTGCTCTTGATCTCATCGGTGATATGGGGGATGACCTGCACGGTGCCGCCCAGGTAGTCGCCGCGGCGTTCCTTGTCGATCACCGAGAAGTAGACCTGGCCGGTGGTGAAGTTGCTCTTCTTGGACAGTTTGGCCGAGGTGTAGCGCTCGTAATGGCCCAGGTCCAGGTCGGTCTCGGCGCCGTCGTCGGTGACGAACACCTCGCCGTGCTGGAAGGGAGACATGGTGCCGGGGTCGACGTTGATGTAGGGGTCCAGCTTCTGCATGGTCACCCGTAGGCCACGGGCCTCCAGCAGGGCGCCCAGCGAGGCGGCTGCCAGGCCTTTACCGATGGAGGAGACCACGCCGCCGGTGATAAAGATAAACTTGGTTTTCATGGAATTCTGCTCCTGATGTTTTGCGCGTGCAGTCATGCGTTATCCTTGTTTCATCAGCCGTTCGCGGGCCTTGGTGAGATCTTCAGGGGTATCGACACCCAGTGATTCAAAGTTGGTCTCCACCACCTTGATCCGTACACCGTTTTCCAGCGCCCGCAACTGTTCCAGTTTTTCGGCCGTCTCCAGCGGGGTAGGGGTTAAGGCGGCGTAGCGGATCAGGAAGTCGCGCTGGTAGACGTACAGGCCGACATGCTTGTAGCAGAGCAGCTTGCCCGAGGCAAAGGCGTCGTCTTTCAAGTCCTGCCACTTGTCGCGGAAAAACGGCAGCGGCGAGCGGGAGAAGTAGAGCGCGTCGTTGTTGGCGTCGGTGACCACCTTGACCACGTTGGGCGAGAGGAAGTCGTGCAGGCAGCTGATACGGCATTTGAGGGTGCCCATCTGCAGTCCGCCATCGCTCAAAAACGGTCCAATGGCCTGATCGATCATGGTTGGGTCGATCAGCGGCTCATCGCCCTGGACATTGACGATGATGTCGCTGGTAAGGGTTTGGGCCACCTCGGCCAGACGGTCGGTGCCGGTCTCATGGTCGGGGGAGGTCATGGCCACGGTGCCGCCGAAGCGGGTCACCGCCTCGGCGATACGCTGGTCATCGGTGGCCACGATCACCTGCGACAGGTGGCGGGCCTGGCTGGTCCGTTCGTAGACGTGCTGGATCATCGGCTTGCCGCACAGGTCGGCCAAGGCCTTGCCGGGAAAGCGGGTGGAACCGTAACGAGCGGGAATTATGGCAGTGATAGTCATGGATAGAACCGGATTGAGGAGATGTGTCCGGTTAGGACGGATAAGACTAGCCTAAAAGCAGGGCAGGGTCAAGGGGCAGCTTAGGTGCGACGCTGGTCCTGCACGATGCTGTTGCGCCAGTTGAAGGCGTCCAGCTGGGCGGACAACAGCTGTTCAAAGGTGATGCCGCTCTGTTCGAGGATGTCCTGTACCGCGACGAAGTCGGTTTTTTCCAGTTTTTCAGTTAGGAGCAGCAGTTGTCCCAACTGGCCTTCGCGCCGCAGCAGGGCGGCAGCCACCTCGTCGCTCAGGTTCAGGCTGCTGACCACCTCTTCCATATCGGTCTCGAACAGCACATCCAACAGCGAGAGGATGCCGGCCATGAAGGCTGCCTCCACCACATCGCTGGTGCGGGGCAGACCGCTACGCCGCATGGTCAGGATCTCCATCAGGCGGCCGCGTACAGCGGCCATCTCCAGCAGGGGCGAATTGAGCCCGCGCTCATCCTTGCCGGCAAACAGGGCCAGTTGCACCCAGCGCCGCAGGTGGTTAATCCCCAGCATCATGATGGCGTGGCGCAGGTTCTTGATCTTTTCCCGCATGCCGAACATGACCGAGTTGACCAGCTTGAGCAGGTTGAAGGTCAGGGTGGGGTTTTCGCGGAAGGTCTCTTCCACCTCGTTGATGTCCCAATCGGCGTTCAACTGTTTGAGCAGTTTCATCATAGCTAGGCCGGAAGGATCGATCCGCTTTTTGTTCAGCACCACCGGCCGCTCGAAGAAGTAGCCTTGGAACAGCTCGAAACCGTACTTGACGCACTGGTTGAACTGTTCGATGGTCTCCACCCGTTCAGCCAGCAGTCTGACCGGGAACTTGCGCAGTTCAGCCGCGATCTTGGGCAGTTCTTCAGGGTCGGTCTCCATCAGATCGACCTTGATAATATCGACAAATTTATAAAAAGAGGCGTGGTCGGGAGAGTAGACGTGGTCGTCCAGGGCGATCTGGAACCCCTGGGCCTTGAGTTGTTGGCAGCGTAGCCGGACGTTGTCGTCCAGCTCGATGTTTTCGAGGATCTCCAGCACCGACTGCTCGATCGGCAGCAGTTCCAGTATCTCGGAGTGCAGCACCCCGGCGGTGATGTTCAGAAAGCCGAACTTGTCCCCCAGTACCTCCTGAAAGCCGAATTCTGACAGAGCGCTGGCGATCACCGAGGCCGATGCCTGGGCCTGGCTCTCAAACTGGGCGGTCTCATGGTGGCCGGCTGCCCGGAACAGCAGCTCGTAGCCCACAATCTCCTGATTGAGATCAAGGATCGGCTGTCGGCCGATAAAGAAGCGCAGATCCTGATCTTGTCCTGTGGGTGCCGCCATGCGCGAGTCCTAGCGTGAAGGTTGCATTTAGTGTCTGGCTGCTGTAGCACACCGGCTGCCGACTGGTCAAGTCGGCCCTGTTGTACGGTCTTAAATAGATAACTTCATAACTTCTGGGGCGATCCGTTCCAGGGGGAGTATCTTGTCCACGCCACCCTGCTTGATCGCCTCATGGGGCATGCCGAACACCACGCAGCTGGCCTCATCCTGGGCGATGGTCACAGCACCGGCGTCGTGCATCTCCTTCATCCCCTTGGCGCCGTCATCACCCATGCCGGTCATGATCACCCCGACGATATTCTTGCCGCCGTAGCGGGCGGCCGAACGGAACAGCACATCCACTGACGGCCGGTGGCGGGAGACCAGCGGGCCGTCTTTCACCTCCACATAGTAGCGGGCGCCGCTGCGCTTGAGCAGGGTGTGTTTGTTGCCCGGCGCGATCAGCGCACGCCCCCGCACCACGGTGTCGTTATCGGCCGCCTCCTTTACGGTCACCTTGCAGGTGCTGTCCAACCGTTTGGCAAAGGCGGCGGTGAAGTTTTCCGGCATATGCTGCACGATCACAATGCCGGGCGTATCCTCGGGCAGCGACTCCAAAAACACCTTCAATGCCTCGGTGCCGCCGGTGGAGGCGCCCACCACCACCACCTTTTCGGTGGTCTGCACCATGGCCCGCGAGGTTGGCTTTTCGATCATCACATCGGCCGAATATTTGGGCGCTACGTCCCGTTGCGGCCGGTGCTGTTCGACCCGAGCCGAGGCAGCGGCCTTGATGGTATCGCAGATCTGGATGCGTGATTCCTCAATAAATTGTCGGGTACCCATCTTGGGCTTGGTAATGATATCCACCGCCCCGTATTCCAAGGCCCTGAGCGCGGTTTCACTGCCCATGTCGGCCAGGCTGGAGCACATCACCACCGGTATCGGATGCTGGCTCATGATCTTCTGCAGGAAGGTCAGGCCATCCATCTTGGGCATCTCCACATCCAGCGTGATCACATCCGGCACGATGGTCCGCATCCGTTCAGCGGCCAAAAAAGGGTCGGCAGCGGTGGCGATCACCTCGATCTGGGGGTCGGAGTTGAGGATGTCGCTTAAGGTTTGGCGTACAACCGCAGAATCATCAACCACCAGCACCTTTATCTTGTTAGCCATGGGTAGCGACCTCTTGGTTTATATCGTCCAGCGTGCTGTTGCGCACCTTGCGGATGAACACCTCGCCGCTGCCGGAGTTGAAAAACAGCATCCGTCCCCGCAGCCCGCCGGTATCGTCGGCAACCAGTTGCAGGTTCAGCTTGTGCAGCAGTTCTTTGGCACAGGCAACATTCTGTTCGCCCACGGTCAGCCGTTGCGCGGGGGGCACCCCCAGCACCCGGCTGCCGCCAAACAGCTTGGCCTCCAGCAGTTGGTGACGGGCGCCAAAGCCGAGCATCCGATCCAGCAACAGCCTGACCGCGCCATCCACGTGCCGTCCAGGCTCATCAGGTTTGCCGGTTGGAAGTAGTGCGTGGCAGATGCCGCCAAAACCACCACGTGGGCAGAAAAGGGTCACCGATACGCAGGAACCAAGAATGGTCTGCACCAGTGCCGGTTGATTGTCAACGAACAGTTCTCCCGGCTGCAGGTAGATGTGGCGAAGTTCCAGCTCTCTGAAACGCTTCATACTTTTCTATAAACGGTCGAGGCCACCGATTTGAAGGGCACATCCAGCCCGTTTAAGGTCTCGGAATGACCGAGAAACAGGAAACCGCCCGGTGCCAGCCGTTTGTGAAACTTGTGCATCAGGCGGGTCTGGGTCGGTTTGTCAAAATAGATGATCACATTGCGGCAGAAGATCACATCCTGACGCTCGCTGATAGGCAGTTCGTCATCCATCAGGTTGATCCGTTTAAAGCTGACGTGGCTGCGCAGTTCACTGCAGATGCGGACCAATCCCTTTTTTTTGTCTTTGCTGCGCAGCAGATATTTTTGTTTGAAGGCAAGTGAGATGGTATCAACCCGATCTTCTGGATAGATGGCGGCCTTGGCGGTCTTCAGCACCCGGGTGCAGATATCGGAGGCGGTGATAGTGAAGCGGAAGCCGGGATGGGCCTGGGCATACTCGTACAGCACCATGGCCATGGTGTAGGGCTCTTCACCGGTAGAACAACCGGCGCTCCAGATTTTGAACGGGGCACGCAACGCACTGCCTTCACGCCCGTGACGCAGGTTGGGCAGCACCTGCCTGACCAGAAAATCGAAATGTTGCGGCTCGCGGAAAAAATCGGTCTTGTTGGTGGTGACCACATCCACCAGGTGCACCATCTCCTGACGCTGGCCTTCAAGGCTGAAGACAAAATCGGCATACTCCTCAAAACTATGCATGCCCAGAGCCTTCAAGCGTTTCTGCAGCCGGGCCTCCAGCATGGTCTTTTTGGCGGGCGGTATCTTGATGCCGGCTTCATCGTAGATTAGTGCGCTGAAACGTTCAAATTCGTGTTGGCGCATGATATTCAGGCTTGGCGTCAGCTCTATCTTGGTCATGGTTGCATCCTAGCATATTCCGCGCTGCTGTAAGGGATTGAGTTGATCAGGCCTTGCTCTTGTCGGTTCCCACCAACACGACACCGGTCAGGGTATTCATGATCACCTTGCGTCCCTGGCGTCCGCCCAGGTCGGCCGAAACCACCGCTATCTTCCATTCTTCCAGGGTTTGCAGGGCCAGGGCAGCGTTGCGGTCGCCAATCATAAAGGCCTCGTTACCGGTACCGGTGATGTTGGCCCCGCCAAACAGCTTGGCCACCAGATACTCTCTGCGGCAGCCAAGCTGCAGCACCCGTTCCAGCAATTTATCCATGGCGATGCTGCCGTACTTGGGAGTGGCCAGCCCCTCACCATTCCAGAGTGGCAGCATGAAGTGGTTCATGCCGCCGCCGCCATAGACCTTGTCCCACAGGCAGACCGCCACACAGGAGCCCAGTACGGTGGTGATCCGGCACTCTTCACGTGAAGCATAAAGTGTGCCTGGAAAGAGAAAATGTCGGGCAGATTCCTGCTCACTCATACCGCGTTATCACGCCTGATCTGATTCATGATCAAACAGAAACAGGTTGCTGCCGACCCCATAGGTTTCGGCTCCTGCCTCGGTCTGCAGGTCTGGTAGCCATACCGTAAAGCTGCTGCCGGTTTGGGGTTGGGAGTGTATCTCAATCCTGCCGTCCAGCAGATCCACCAGCGACCTGACGATGCACAGGCCCAAGCCGTGGCCAAGGTGGGTCCGGGTGCTGCCGGTGTCGAGCTGGCTGAAGCGCGCAAAAATCTTGGGTATATCCTCCTCCAGGATGCCGATGCCGGTGTCCACCACCTGCACCTGCAGTCCGTCGTTCAGGCAGCCAAGCGTCACCGTGACCGCTCCACCTGGTTTGTTGAACTTGATGGCGTTGGAGACCAGGTTCGCCATGATCAGGGCCAGTTTTTCGGAATCACAGACGACCAGGGCGGGCGGATTTCCGTCCTGGCTGAGTACCGAGCCGTTGAGACTGACGCTGGCATGGTCTGCCACGGGCTGAAAGTCTTCCAGGGTGTCCTTGAGCAGGCTTTCGAGCGGGATCTTGGTCGGGCACGGGTGACTGGCGCCCGCCTCCAGTTCGGCTGCCATAAAGATGTTGCGCAGTTGAAAGACCAGGTTGAGCGCCTCATGGTGTATCAGACCGGCCAGCCGGGCAACTTCCGGTGATTGTGCTGCCTGGGCCATGATCTGGCTGGACAGCACCAGCAGCCCACCCATCGGGTCGCTGATCTCGTTGCGGATATTTGACAGGAAGTTGCTCTTAAGCCGTTCTGAGTATTCCAGTTTCTGGTTCACCTCCCTCAGGCGCAGGGTGACGGTGGTCAGATCGCTGAAGGCCTTGCGGCTCCGCTCGAAACGGAGTTGCAGCTCTTCCATCAATTCCTGGTCGGTCATGGTGTGTGACATGGTGAAGGGCTTCCTTTGCAGGTAGAAACGTAAACAGGGCCCAGGAAACCTGAGCCCTGTTCGGGAGGTCTGATTATGGAGCCGAGCCCGAACTCAAGGCAACGGCGGCAATCTCTCCTTCACTGAACACCTTGTCGATATCGAGGATCATCACGAAGTCACCTTCATGCTTGCCCATCCCCTTGATGAAATTGGTGTTCAGACGGGTGCCGATGTGTGGGGCCGGCTCGATCTGCTCCGGTTCCATCTCAACCACCTCCTGCACCGAGTCGGCCAGGGCACCCAGCACACTGGTTTCACCCTCCATGTTTACCTCGACCACAATGATACAGGTGTTGACCGTCTGTTCCGTGGCCGACATGCCGAACTTGAGTCGCATGTCGATCACCGGCACCACGCTGCCCCGCAGGTTGATTACCCCCCGCATAAACTCAGGGGTCTGGGGCACTTTGGTGACGCTGTTGTATTCCAGAATCTCCCGCACCTTGGCCACGTCGAGGGCAAACACCTCCTCGTCGAGCTTGAAGGTCAGGTACTGAACGGTTTCGGTAATGCTATTCACGCTCATGGCGACCTCCTAGAATTTTTCGAACTCGTCGTCAAGGTGGTCGGCCCCGGCATGGCTCAGGTCGAGATCAACACCGCCGGTGGGGGTGCGCTTGGCCGGCGCGCCGGCCTTGATGGAAGTTGCGTGGGCGATCTGCAGCTTTTTGCCAGCTTTGCGTTGAGCTTGCGATTTGCCGGCCAGGTCCAGTTTGAAGAACGAGATGGCGTCTTTGAGTTGTTCGGCCTGGCTGGAAAGCTCCTCGGAGGTGGAGGCCATCTCCTCGGAGGCCGAGGCGTTCTGCTGGATCACCTGATCCAGTTGCTGGATCGCCTTGTTGATCTGGTCGGCGCCGGTGTCCTGCTCCTTGCTGGAGGCGGTGATCTCCTGCACCAGTTCCGCGGTCTTTTGGATATCGGGCAACATCTTCTCCAGCATATCGCCGGCGGTCTCGGCCACCTGTACGCTGCGGGCCGACAGTTCACTGATCTCGCCGGCGGCCGATTGGCTGCGCTCGGCCAGCTTGCGTACCTCGGAGGCCACCACGGCAAAGCCCTTGCCGTGCTCGCCGGCCCGAGCTGCCTCGATGGCGGCGTTCAGAGCGAGAAGATTTGTCTGGCGGGCGATCTCTTCGATGATCGAGATCTTGGTGGCGATCTCCTTCATCGCATCAACGGTCTGTTTGACCGCCTTGCCGCCTTCCTTGGCGTCGGTGGCCGACTTCATGGAGATCTTCTCAGTCTGCAGGGCGTTATCGGTGTTCTGCTTGATGCTGGAGGCCATCTCTTCCATGGAGGAGGAGACCTCTTCCGCTGAAGCGGCTTGCTCGGTGGCACCCTGCGACATCTGCTGGGCAGTGGAGGAGAGTTCCTGGCTGCCGGCCGCCACGTTGTCGGCGGCGGATACCACATCGCCCACCACATGCTTCAGTTTTTCCACCATATTCTTGATGGCTTCCAACAGTTGGCCGGTCTCATCCTTGGAAGTGACATTCACCTCCATGGTCAGGTCACCGCCAGCCATCCTGTTGGCCACCCCCACCGCCTCGTTCAGCGGCAATACAATGCCGCGGGTCAGCACCACGGCGATCACGATCGACAACACCAGGGCGATGCAGCCCAGCATCAGCATCAGATTGCGTGAACTGTTGTAGGTGGCAACAGCCTCTTGGTAGCGGGCTTCGTTACGCTCATAGTTGTGTTTCAGCAAGGCCTCAAGCTCCTCCATCATGGCCCGTTCGACCGGCGCGGCAAACTTGCTCAGGTACTGGGCCGCCTCGGCATCTTTATTGGTCAGCCCAAGCTCGATCACCTTGTTGTTATGCCCTCGGGAGGCGGCAACGGTCTCTTTGAGTTTGGTGATGATCTCCCACGACTTGGTATCGGTCTTGGTGGTCAGCTCCTCGGTTGCCTTAAAGGCCTTGGCGTATTCCTCGCGGAACCCGGCGATGCGCTGGTTGTATTCCTGTTTCTTCTCAGGATCGTCGTTGACGATGATGTTGCGCATGTTAATGCCGATGTTCTGGATGTTGGTCTCCATATGGTTGATATAGTTGATCCGCACGGCGTTGACCTTGACAATCCGCTCCAGGTCACTGTTGATGTGCGACATGCCCCGGATGCCGAGCCAGATCAGCACCAGCATGATAATCAGCACCAGTGTAAAGGCCATCCCCATCCGTTTTCCGATCTTGATGTTGCTCAGCATGGTTTCCTCCTGTGCGGCATGTGGTATGAGTTTTTGCTACCTTCGGTAAGCTGACAGCGCAACAAGCCTGAGGCCTGTTTGATCACGGTGAAGGGAAGTATAGCAAGGCTTTTGGGCACTGCAAGGAGGGGAGCAAAAAAAGAGGGCGTTACGCAAAAAAAACGGGGCAGGCACATCTCCTGCCCCGCTGAACGTGAAACAGGTGGCTAGTTGAACTGCCGGAGCTCCACCTGCTCGGCGCCACGCACCAGCATGGATGGGTCCAGGATCAGGGCAACAGTGCCATCGCCCAGGATGGTGGCGCCGGAGATGCCCTGTACGTCGCGGTACATTCTGCCCAGGGTCTTGATCACGGTCTGATGTTCGCCCACCACATCGTCCACCACAAAGCCGATCCGGCTGCCATTGACACCGGCAATCACCACCTGTTCAATCTCGGGCTGCTTGCCGCTGATACCGAACTGCTCCCGCAGCGAGACGTAGGGGATCAGGGTGCCGCGCACATGGGCCAGGTTGCGGCCGTGGGCTGCCTCTACATCGGCTCGGCTCAGTTCGATGCATTCCTCCACCATGGCCAGCGGCAGCACGAAGAAGTTGTCGTCAATCCGCACCAGCAGGGTCTCGATGATGGCCAGGGTCAGCGGTATCTTGAGGGTGATCACCGAGCCCTTGCCTGGGGTGCTGTTGATGTCGATGCTGCCGCGCAACGCCTCGATCGCCTTTTTGACCACATCCATCCCCACGCCGCGGCCCGAGACGCTGGTGACCGCCTTGGCGGTGGAAAAACCGGGGGCGAAGATCAGGTTGTAGATCTCTTTGTCGGACAGTTCGCTGGCTGCGGTGATCAGGCCACGCTCGATGGCCTTGGCGCGGATCGCCTCTTTGTCCAGTCCGCCGCCGTCGTCGCGGATGGTAACCAGTACGCTGTCGCCGGAGTGTACGGCCCCCAGGTGGATGATCCCCGTGGGCGCTTTGCCGGCAGCCCGGCGTACCTCGGGCATCTCGATGCCGTGGTCGATGCTGTTGCGGATCAGGTGTACCAGCGGGTCATTCAGTTTTTCGATCACGGTCTTGTCCAGCTCGGTCTCGGCGCCGGAGGTCTCCAGATCGATCTCCTTGCCCAGTTCGGTGGACAGATCCCGTACCAGCCGTTTGAACTTGCTGAAGGTGGAGCCGATCGGCAGCATCCGCATGGTGAGGGTGGTGTCGCGCAACTCGGAGATCAGCCGCTCCACCTCCTCGGCTATGGTGATGATGTCGCCGTCGTTTTTTTCATCGGCGGTCTGGGAAAGGTGGGCCTGTACCGTTACCAGTTCGCCCACCAGGTTCACCAGATAGTCCAGCCGCTCGGCTGGTACCCGGATCGAGAGGGCGCTGTCCTGCGCAACATGCTGCTGACGGGCCTGACGCACCTCTTTCTGTTCCAGCAGCGCCGCTTCCACCTTGGAGGAGGGCACGATCCCCTGTTCTACCAGCAGTTCGCCGAACCGTTTCTGCATCGAGAGGATCTTTTGCATCTCTACCGGGGACAGATCACCACGCTCCACCAGAATTTCGCCCAGGTTCTTGTAGTTGGCGTCTCCTTCGGCGGTGATGGCGCAGGTGTCGTTGACCAGGTCGATCTTCAGTTCGCAGTCGTCCTCCACAAAGATGAAGACATCCTTCAAGGCATCCATGCCGTGGGGAGTGGAGATGATGATATCCCAGTAGAAGTGGCATTGTTCAGGCACCAGATCGCCCAGCAGCGGGATGGCATCCAGATGGGTCACGATCTCGCAACGCCCCAGACTGCGCAGTTCATTCAGCAGGTTAAGCGGGTTGGTGCCGCCCAGCATGATTTCGGGTGCAGGTTTGAAGCGGATCCGGAAGGTGCGTTGACACGCCTCGCCCTGTGCCGCGGCGGGTTCGGCTGTTTTTTCTTCGGCAACAACCGGGGCGTTACTTTGCGGCAGCAGGGCCTGGAGCCCGGCGATGATTTGCTGCCCCAGCGCCTCATCGGCCGGAGGTCCGCCGGCCGAGGCCTGCAGCATGGTGCTGATCTGGTCGCGGGCCTGCAGGGTCAGGTCCAGCAGGGGGCGGGTGACAAACAGCTTGCCGTTGCGCACCTGATCAAAGACCGTTTCCACCTCGTGGGTAAAACGGGCGATGTCATCAAACCCGAACATGGCGCCCGATCCCTTGATGGTATGCATGGCCCGGAAGACGCGGTTGATCAGGTCATCGTCCTGGGGGTTTTCCTCCAGTTCCAGCAGGGAGGTTTCCAGTTCGGCCAAAAGCTCGCCGGCTTCTTCGCGATAGGTGGCGATCGCCTGTTCCATCATAGTCTGCACCCCTTGCCCGGATGGTTAGCCCAGTACCTTTTTGACCACGGCGATCAGCTGTTCCGGCTTGAACGGCTTGACAATCCAGCCGGTGGCGCCGGCGCTCTTGCCTTCGGACTTGCGTGATTCCTGGGATTCGGTGGTCAGCATGATGATCGGGATGAACTTGTTGAGCGAACCGGCCCGCACCCCTTTGATCAGGCCGATGCCGTCCAGGTTGGGCATGTTCAGGTCGGTGATCAGCATATCCACCTTCTGGCTGCCCAGTTTGGTCAGGGCGTCCTTGCCGTCCACCGCCTCAACCACCTCGTAGCCGTTCTGCTTGAGGGTAAAGCTGACCATCTGACGAACGCTGGCCGAATCGTCGGCCGTCATGATTACCTTTGCCATGTTAGTTGAGTCCTCCGCACCAGAGACAGGGTTGATCAATAGTGTGTTTGCAGGTGGTGTGCCGTTGCAGGCCCACCACGCTGATCGCTTCTTGCACGCAGGGCGCCAAGCTTGCGCTGAAGTTGAACGAATGTCCCATTTCCTGCGCCGTACGGCAGGCCGAACAGATCAGCTGCATGCCGGACAGGTCGATGTCTGTCAGGGCCGCAACGTTGAGCCGTGTCTTGCTGGCCGTTGGCAGCTGATCCCGGAGCAACGCCAGCAGCTCGGGAGTGGTATCGATGGCCAGGCGGCCTGCCAGAGCCACTTCAAGCAGCGTGCCGTCACCGGACAGAGTGTGCGAGATGGTCAGATCGGACATGCAACCCCCCAAAAACTAGAATAGATCAACATTGTCGCCATACTCGGAAGCGTTGCCCGTACTGGCATCATCCCGCTTCAGTGAGAGTTGGACGCCGTGGCGGGCAGCCAGCATCTCGTGGATCAAGCGCTCGCTTTCCATGGTGTAGCGCTGTTCCATATGCTGCAGGTTGTTACGGAATTCGTTGGAGGCCGGCACCTGCTGGCGTGCTTCGGAGTAGACCTGCTCCAGTACGGCTTCGGCCTGTTCCGCCATCCTGCCGGATTCTTCATGGACATGGAACCCGGTGGTGGTGGCGTTGATATCTGCCGACAACGAGGCAACCATGTCGGCCAGGGATGACAGCCGGCCACGCACCTGTTGGTTGGTGCTGCCCAGGCCGCTGATGATCTGGCGTGATTCCTGTTCCATGGTGGCCACCTGATCGCTGGCGCTGTCGCTCTGCTGGTCGTTGCTGTGGTTCAGGTGTGCCGTGGTTTGGTTGATTGAGCGCAGGATGCTGGAGACCGCCTCGGTCTGCACCACCGCCTCCAGCGACAGCCGCTTGATCGCCTCGGCCAGCACCCCCAGCGCCGCTCCCTGGGGCCCGGTGTGGGCCGCCTTGATCTGGGCGTTCAAGGCGATCAGGTCGATCTCGGACCCGACGGCCTCGATGTCGCTGACAAAACCGGCGATCTGGCCGATGGTGCCGGTCACCTCGGCCATGGCACGCAGCAGGGTCTGGTCGGCCTCGGCACAGCGCTGCAGGATGGCGGTCACCCGGTGCATATCCTGTTGCATGGTATCCAGCAGCGAGCTCTCGTTGGAGCCGGCATTGCCCATCAGCGCCTGTTGCAGCTGCTGGCTGATCTGAGATTGCTTGATACCGATATTTTGCAGGCTGTCAAGGATGGTCTGGGTGGCCTGGTTCAGTTGGCTGGTGGCGTGGCGCAGTTGGGCATGCTGCAGCTCGCAGACGTCGCCCACCTCGGCAATCAGGTTCTCGCAGTTCGGTTGATCGGCTGCATCATGGGGGCCAGCGGTCTGATGCTGCAGCTTTTCCAGGGCCTCGTACACATGTTCGATCTGTTGACGGGTAATGTCGTGGAACTGCATGGAGGAGACCACGGTGGCGGTGTCGGCGGCCACCTCTTCGGCGATCACGCCGGCCTGGCTACCGGCGGTCGAGCAGGCCGCATTGAGCTGAGACAACGCTTCCAGGCTGGTGCGGATGCCGGAGAGGATACTGCTGGCGTCGGCGTGTTGGCTGGCCTCGGTGTTGCGCACCATGGCAAGGTTGTCGGTGATCAGCTGGGACAGCGCCTGGCGTTGCTGCATGATGCCGATCGATTTTTCGCTGACGGTGTGGGAGAGTTTTTCCACATCCATGGCCAGGGTGATGAAGCCCGTGCCCAGTTCACCCAGCCGGGCGCTCTCGATCTTGGTGGAGATGGAGAGCATCCGCAGGGATTTATCCATCTTCTGGAACCCTTCCAGCGGTTGCACCACCTGATCCAGCTGGGTCATGATCTCTTCAAGGGTGCGGCAGCTGGCGCTGCCCTGTGAACGGACATGCTGCAGATAGCTGTCCATCTCCTGAAACAGGTTGCTCAGCCGTGCGGTGAGCTGGCCGCTCTCGTCGCCGGCAAGCAGCTGGACCAGTTCGCCGGCGGTGGACGATACCTGGGATGAGCGCAATACAAAGTCCTGCAGCCGTTCACCGAGTTGCAGAAACTGAGTCTCGGTTGAACCTGCCAGGCGCTGCAGAATCTCCATGACCGGGGACATTTGGGATTGCCAGCGCTGCAGTTGGTCACACAGGTTGCTGCTCATGGGCACAGGGTTCCTTTCGTGGTTGCGGTTACTACTTGATCAACCCAAGGCTGCGTAGCTCGGCCAACAGCTTGGCCTTGCTGATCGGTTTCACCAGATAGGCGGTGGCTCCCCCCTGGTAGTAGGTGTCAAAGACGGTTTTGGCGTCGTCCAGGGCGGTGGTCATGACGATCTTGGCCTCGCAGTTGGCCGGAATATCCATCTCCTTTTCCAGGGCCCTGATCTGACGCAGCGCCTCACGACCATCCAGCCTGGGCATCATGATATCCAGGCAGATCAGGTCGTAGGGTTGCTTGGTTTCGTGGGCCAGCTTGAAGGAGGCCACGGTCTCTTCGCCATCAACCGCAACATCGCAGGCAAAATAGGGAGACAGCAACTCGCTTAAGACACGGCGTGATATGAAATCATCTTCTGCGATCAGGCATTTCACAGGAGTTACTCCTTTACGGGTTACTTAAAATCGGCAAGGCTTGAAAACACGTAATCACGGTGGGCCACCTTGTTCCGGTGGCACTCGAAACAGGTTGAAACCGGATCCAGTCCGCTTGGTTTGCCCTGGGCGGTGTAGCCGGCATATAACCAGCCGCCGGTGGCCTGCTGGCGTTTGTCCTTCTTCATCAGCACCACCATGTTCTTGGGGCCGTCCACGGACGGGTTATCGGCCTTCAGGTTGAAATGCTCCACGATGATCCGGCTGCCTTCGGGAAACCTGTTAGCGGCACGGTAGCCCTGCATCGCCTTGGCATCGGCGTACAGGTAATGGACACCGTAGAAGAGCGAATGTTTGTCGGTAACCACCTTGCGGGCACTCTTTTTCCAGCTGGTGGCATACGCCTTGGGCAACGCCGGTTGCTGGGCAGCCAGGGCGGGGCAGGCAACGGCCAGGAACAGCAGGAAGAGTACGGTTTTTTTCATGCGGGTACGAACTCCTTGCGGACGGTCTGAAGGGCGTTCTGTCAGACTACAGCATCTTTGTAACATGAAAAATAAAGTTGTCCAGCAAAAGGCTGGTACTTGGCTGTGTGCCACCCTTTTCTCCTAATGTTGACCTCTGTGACGGTATGGTTTATAGCATGTTAGTATTCATGCGACTTTGCAACCTGGAGCCAGCCATGTCACGTCCCTCCTGGGATCAGTATTTCATCGACATCACCCATCTGGTGGCCACCCGTTCCACCTGTCTGCGTCGTCAGGTGGGGGCCCTGCTGGTCAAGGATCGCAATATCCTGGCCACCGGCTACAACGGTACGCCTTCGGGTATTACCCATTGTGAGGATGTGGGTTGTCTGCGGGAACGGCTGAAGGTGCCCTCCGGTGAACGGCACGAGCTCTGCCGGGGGCTGCATGCCGAGCAGAACGCCATCATCCAGGCTGCCCGCCACGGGGTGAACATCGATGGGGCTACGCTGTACTGCACCACCATGCCCTGTATCATCTGCACCAAGATGCTGATCAACGCCGGCATCCGCCGGATTGTATATGAAGAGGGCTATGCCGATGAACTGGCCCGGGAGATGGTGGCCGAGGCGCAGATCGCGGTGGATCAGTTCCAGCGTCAGACCCCGCGGGTGGCACTGCCATGAAGTGTCCTTTTTGTGGTAATCCCGACAGCAAGGTGGTGGATTCCCGGCCTGACAAAGGCGGGGCGGCCATCCGGCGGCGGCGGGAGTGTGAAAGCTGCACCAAACGTTTTACCACCCATGAGCGGATCGAGGAGATGCTGCCCCTGATCTGCAAGAAGGATGGACGGCGAGAGCCGTTCGACCGGTTGAAGGTGGTGTCGGGCATCAAGAAGGCCTGCGAGAAGCGTCCGGTTTCTATCGAGGAGATAGAGCGGATGGCCGACCGTCTGGAGGCCCGCCTGCAGGAAAGCGGTGAGCGGGAGATTCCGGCCTCCCAGGTGGGTGAGTGGATAATGAAGGAGCTGCACGACACCGACGAGGTGGCCTATGTCCGTTTTGCCTCGGTCTATCGTTCGTTCAAGGATATCAGCGAGTTTATGGATGAGTTGCAGGAGCTGTTGAAGAAGTAGGGTGGGGAGGCTGCAATGACCAGCAACGATAGCAGGTATATGCGACGTGCCCTGACCCTGGCCCGCAAAGGGGTGGGACGGACGGCCCCCAACCCGGCGGTGGGCTGCGTGATCGTGAAGGACGGGCAGGTGGTCGGTGAGGGCTGGCACAAAAAGGCCGGCACGCCCCATGCCGAGGTGCATGCCCTGCAGCAGGCCGGTGCCTTGGCCCGCGGAGCCGACGTGTATGTGACCCTTGAACCGTGCAGCCATCACGGCAAGACCCCGCCCTGCAGCGAGGCGCTGATTGCGGCCGGGGTGCGGCGGGTGGTGGTGGGCATGGTTGACCCGTTCGGGCAGGTCAGCGGCAAGGGAATCGCCCAGCTGCGCAGTGCCGGGATCGACGTTGAGGTGGGCCTGCTGGAGGGCGATTGCCGTGAGCTGAACAAGGGCTTCATCAAGTATGTGACCAGCGACCGGCCCTATGTGATCTATAAATCGGCCATGACCCTGGATGGCAATATCGCCACCGTGACCGGCCATTCCCGCTGGGTGAGCGGTGAGGAGTCGCGCCGTTATGTGCACCGTCTGCGGGACGTCTGCGACGCGGTGATGGTGGGGGTGGATACGATCCTGATGGACAACCCGCAGCTGAATGTGCGGCATGTCAAGGGTCGTTCGCCGCTGCGGGTGATTGTGGATACCCATCTGCGGACCCCGGAGAGCGTCAATGTGCTGTCCGGCCCGCTGGCCAAGAAGACAATCATCGCCACCTGCGAGACCAACCCCAAGGTGCACCGTCGCTACGAGCTGCAGGGGGCTATGGTGGTGGTCTGCGAGGAGTTTGACGGCCGGGTGGCAATGGCTGACCTGCTGCGCAAGCTGGGCCTGCATGGTGTGCAGACCATCCTGCTGGAGGGGGGCAGCCGCCTGGCGGGTGATATGCTTAAGAATGGCCTGATTGATGAGTGCATCTTCTTCTATGCCCCCAAGATCGTGGGGAACGGGTTTGCCCCCTTCACCCTGCCCGGTATCGAGACCATGGACAGCGCCATCCGGATGGAGATCACACGGATCGGCATGAGTGGCCCTGATGTGGTGGTGCATGCCCGGCCGGAGGCGCCATGTTTACCGGCCTGATCGAATGCACCGGCAGTCTGGTTGCCCTGCGGCGCGGCGGCCAATCGGCGGTTCTGGAGGTGAGTGCGCCCCTGCCGGCGGACCAGATCGTGATCGGTGATTCGATCGCCGTCAACGGGGTCTGCCTGACGGTGACCGCCATGACGGCTGGTCGCTTCAGTTTCGATGTCTCGCCGGAGACGGTGGCGCGCAGTACCTTCCAGGCAGCGGCACCGGGGGCGGCGGTCAATCTGGAGCGGGCCCTGCGGATGGGGGGACGGCTGGACGGCCATCTGGTGACCGGCCATGTGGATTGCATCGCCCGGCTTGAGAGCCGCAGCCAACGCGACAACGCCACGCAGCTGACCTTCCGCTTGCCGTCGGAGTATGCCCGGCTGTTGGTGGAAAAAGGCTCGGTGGCCATTGACGGCATCAGTCTGACCGTGAATGAGGTGGGCCCGGAACGGTTCGGCGTGACCATCATCCCCCATACCCTGGCCAAGACCACCCTGGCTGATCTCAAGGTGGGCGGAACGGTGAATATTGAGACCGACATCATCGGCAAGTATGTGGCGCGGCTGCTGACGCCCCATGCCGGGGGTGGCGGCCTGACCATCGAAAAACTGCTGCAGAACGGTTTTGTCTAGAGAGAGGAATAACGAGCAATGGGTGTATGTACGATCGAAGAGGCGATTGAGGATATCCGCCAGGGCAAGATGGTGATCCTGGTTGACGACGAAGACCGCGAGAACGAAGGCGACCTGACCATGGCGGCCGAGCTGGCCACCCCCGAGGCGATCAACTTTATGGCCAAATACGGCCGTGGTCTGATCTGCCTGACCCTGACCGCCGAGAAGTGTGACGCCCTGGGCCTGAGGCCGATGGTGCGGGACAATACCTCGCCCTTCGAGACCGCCTTCACCGTCTCCATCGAGGCCAAGCATGGCGTCACCACCGGCATCTCCGCCGCTGATCGCTCCCATACCATCCTGACGGCGGTGGCCCCCCAGGCCACGGCCAATGATCTGGTCAGCCCCGGCCATATCTTTCCGCTACGGGCCAAGCCGGGTGGGGTGCTGGTGCGTACCGGTCAGACCGAAGGTTCGGTGGATCTGGCGCGGCTGGCCGGCCTGACGCCGGCCGGGGTGATCTGCGAGATCATGAACGACGATGGCAGCATGTCGCGCATGCCGGAACTGAAGGAGTTCGCCAAGCAGCATAACCTCAAGATCTGCACCGTGGCCGACCTGGTGGCCTATCGCCTCAAGCATGAGCAGCTGGTGCGGATAGTGGCCGAGGCCAAGCTGCCTTCCCGCTACGGCGGTGATTGGCGGGTGGTGGCCTTTGAAAATGACGTGGACAAGCTGGATCACCTGGCGCTGGTCAAGGGCGACATCTCCGGTGATCAGCCGGTGCTGGTGCGGGTCCACTCGGAGTGTCTGACCGGCGACGTGATGGGTAGCTTGCGCTGCGATTGCGGCGAACAGCTGCACAAGGCGATGGAGATCATCGATCAGGAGGGGCGTGGCGTGGTGCTGTATATGCGTCAGGAAGGACGCGGCATCGGCCTGATCAACAAGCTGAAGGCCTACGAACTGCAGGACCAGGGACTGGACACGGTGGAGGCCAACCAGCAACTGGGATTCAAGGCCGACATGCGTGATTACGGGGTGGGGGCCCAGATCCTGGTTACCCTGGGACTGACCAAGATTCGGTTGCTGACCAACAATCCCCGCAAGATGGTGGGCCTGCAGGGCTACGGCATCGAGCTGGTCGACCGGGTGCCGATCGAGGCCAGTCCCACCTGCTCCAACCTCGGCTATCTGCGGACCAAGCGCGAGAAGCTGGGACACCTGCTGGAAAAGGTCTGATGAGAGTTCTGCTGCATATCTGCTGCGGCCCCTGCGCCCTGTATCCCCTCGCCATGCTCCGTGGCGAGGGGTTTGCCGTTACGGGCTGGTTTTTCAACCACAACATCCACCCCTATCAGGAATATCAGCGTCGCCGTGACGCTGCCCGGCAGATGGCCGAACTGGAAGGGCTGGAGCTGGTGGTGCGGGACGAGTATCGTCTGGAGGAGTTTCTGTCAAATGTGGCGGCCGAGCCGGAGAACCGTTGTGCCTACTGCTATGCCTCCCGGCTTGACGCCGCCGCTGCAGCGGCCCGTGAGGGCGGTTTTGATGGCTTCAGTTCGTCCTTGTTCTACAGCCGCTATCAGAACCATGAGCTGATGCGTCAGCAGGCCGAGGACGCTGCTGAACGGCATGGGGTTGCTTTTGTGTACCGTGACTTTCGACCCGGCTGGCAGGAGGGGATCCGCCGCTCCAAGGAACTGGGCCTGTATCGGCAGCAGTACTGTGGCTGCATCTACAGCGAACAGGAACGCTATCAGCCACGGGAGCAGCGCTGATGCCGAGCCTGGGGCGGAGCTTGATCATGATCGGCCTGCTGCTGGTGGCGGTAGGGGTGGTGGTCAGTCTGGCGCCGCGTATTCCCTGGCTGGGAAAGCTGCCGGGAGATATCTTCATCAGGCGTGAGCAGTTTAGCTTCTATATGCCGTTGACCACCAGCCTGCTGGTTTCGCTGGCGCTTTCATTGCTGTTCTGGCTGCTGCGGCGTTAATGCCCCGATAGGCAAACAGAAACGGCCCGGACAGTGTTGTCCGGGCCGTTTCTGTTTAAAACAGGTTTTGGTCAGTCGATTAAGCGTGGATTGCGTTTACCGGGCAGGTGTCAACGCAGGCGCCGCAGTCGATGCAGGTGTCGGCGTCGATCACGCGCTTGTTGCCCTGCTCGCTGATGGCGTTGACGGGGCAGGAATCTTCACAAGCTGCGCAGTTGGTGCAATCGTCGGTAATGGTATGGGACATGATAGAGCTCCTTTGTGTGGGTTTGTTCCTTGACGGAATGCTTTGGTTTTCTAGCACGGGGTAAAGTAAATGTCCAGCAAAAGTGTATACCGAAAAGTGCATGTCTGCCATGAAAAAGGTTGAATTTAAATTTGTCGCCATGATATATCAAATGCAGTTTTATTTTTAAGCAAACAGTTTATCATCGCTAACGCTTTTTTATTGATACTAATGGCGAATTCCTGTTTATTCTCTGGAGGATTACGATGATTATCATGGCGTTGAACTGTGGCAGTTCCTCAGTCAAATATCAGCTCTTTGACTGGGAAAAAAAGGTGGTCGTGGCCAAGGGGATGGTGGAACGGGTCATTGTCGGCGACTCGTTCATCGAACACGATGTTCCCGGCCGCCCCGCCTATCGCCTTGATGAAGATTGTCCCGATCACCGTGCCGCCATCGACCTGGTGATCAGAACGGTGACCGATTCCCAACATGGTGTCTTGAAGAATGTTAACGAGATCTCGGCCGTTGGCCACCGGGTAGTGCACGGCGGTGAAAAATTCACCCGTTCGGTGCTGATTGACGCGCAGGTGCTGGATGCGGTCAAGGAGGTGCAGCATCTGGCCCCGCTGCACAACCCGCCCAACATCGACGGCATCGAGGCAGCCCAGCTGTTGATGCCCAAGGTACCGCACGTAGCCATCTTTGATACCGCCTTTCACCAGACCATGCCGGAACATGCCTACCTCTATCCGGTGCCCTACGACTGGTACGAGAAGCACGGCGTGCGTCGCTACGGTTTCCACGGCACTTCGCACCTGTACGTCTCCAAGCGGGCGGCGGTGCTGCTGGGCAAACCGGCCAGCGAGTGCAACATCGTCACCATGCATATCGGAAACGGCGTTTCCCACTGCGCCATCAAAAACGGCGTCTCGGTGGATACCACCATGGGCCTGACCCCGCTGGAAGGGGCAGTGATGGGCACCCGTTGCGGCGACATCGACCCGGCCATTCCGTCGTTTATGATGCAGAAAGAGAACCTCTCCGCCAAGGAGATCGACAGCATCCTCAACAAGAAGAGCGGTATCCTGGGGATTACCGGCCGCTACACTGACCGTCGTGACGTGATCGAGCACGCTAAGGCCGGTGACCACCGTTGCGAACTGGCCCTGGATATCGAGGCCTATCGCTTGCGCAAGTACATCGGCGCCTTTATGGCCGCCGTGGGCAGACTGGATGCCGTGGTCTTTACCGCCGGCGTGGGAGAGATGGGGGCTGCCATCCGTGAGCGGGCCATTGAGAACCTTGAGCATATCGGTATTGTTCTGGACCGAGAGCGTAATGCCGGCGCCATGACCCGCAAGCGGGAGTCGCTGATCACCACCGACGATTCGCCGGTCAAGGTGTTTGTGATCCCCACCGACGAGGAGCTGGTCTTTACCGAGGATGTGGTGGCGATCCTGGACGGCAGCTATACCGATCATATGCAGTTTGAGTATTCGTTTGCCAAAAAGGATTTTGTCCGCAAGTAACCCCTGCTGACAAATGGATATGACAACGCCCCGTCAGGTTATCCTGGCGGGGCGTTGTTGTTTGTGCGGGTGATCGGTTTCGACGGTCAGCTGCCCAGTTCTTCTTTCAGTCCCTCCACCACGGCCCTGACCTCGGCCAGCATGTCGGCGGCCTGCGTTGAACGCTCGTGCTTCAGGTAGAGCTGATAGAATTTGAGCGCCTCCTCCATCCGGTCCTGATCCATGCAGATGCTGCCCAGGGTCAGGTAGCTCATGCTGAAGGCGGGGTCCAGCCTGATGGCGGTGAGGCACTGTTCTTCAGCCTCGTCCAGTTCTTCCAGGTCATACAGCAGTTCACCCAGGTTGTGGTAGGCGGCCGGGTCCTCCGGCTCGAGTTCAATGCCTTTTTGATAGGCCTCGATCGCCTGCTGGTGTTCGCCCTTGCCGTACCAGGCATCTCCCAGCGCGTTCCAGGCGAACAGGTTGTCCGGATCCCGTTCCAGGGCCTGCTGAAAGGCGGCGATCGCCTCGTCGGCCTTGTCCTGGGCATGGTACACCAGACCGATACTGACCAGGGCGTCGCTGTCCTGCGGATCCACCTCCAGTACCCGTTGGTAGCTTTGCAGGGCATCCTGGTGCTGCCCTGCCTCCAGCTGCAGATCCCCCAGGGTGGTCAGGGCATCCGGGTCATCCGGCGCCAGGGTGAGCCCTTTGCGGTAGGCGGCGATGGCCTCGTCCAGGCGTCCTAGTTCAGCCAGTGCATCGCCTTGATAGAAATAACCGGCCGGATCGTCAGGATGGTCTGTCTGGTAGCCAACCAGGATCTCCAGGGCAGCGGCAGGATTGTCGGCCTCCAGCTGGTCGATGGCGGTGGTCAATACGGGGTCAAGGGTGTCGCTGCTCATGGTCTGGTATCCTCCTGGCTGCTGTACGTGTCAGCAGGCTAGCACAGTCAATGCCTGCTGTGGATAGTAAAAATTTTGCAATCTGTAAACTTTGTTTTATACTGCCGGCCACCACTCTCATGAACGGGGTTTTCCATGCACCGCGAGCAGCCGCAGCAAACCCTCGGATTGCGTACCCTCGAAGATATCAGCAGCATCATCCTCCATTCCCACGATCTCCACGAGACCCTGGATAATATTGTCACCATCGTAGCCAAACGGATGAACAGCGACGTCTGTTCGATCTACCTGCTGGAGGACGATGGTGAGACCCTGGTGCTGAAGGCTACCAAAGGTCTGGCTCAAAGTGCGGTCAACAAGATCAGCATGAAGACCTCCGAGGGTCTGTCAGGTCTGGTGGTGGAGACCCGCGGCGTGGTGACCACCGATAACGCCCCGGCCCATCCTCGCTACAAGTATTTCAAGTATTCGCGCGAGGAACGCTACAACTCGTTTCTGGGCCTGCCGCTGTTCGAGCGCAAAACGCCGATCGGCGTGATCGTGGTGCAGAACAAGGAACCGCGCCTGTTCAGCGAGGATGAGATCAGTGCCCTGCGTACGATCACCTTTCAGATCAGCAGCATCGTGCTCAACGCCAAGCTGTTGGATTCGATCCAGACCAAGGAGCAGGAACGGGCCTTTTACGAGCAGGAGCTGGCCCGGCTGCGTACCAGCCGTCCCGGTGAGCGGCATGGCGCTGGGCATGACGAGCGGTTGCGTATCCTGCATGGCACGGCGGTGTCGGGCGGTGTCTGCCGCGGCAAGGTCTATATCCTCGATCGCTTCAGCGACAAGGTGATCAATGTCGCCAAGGTGGGCAGCAAGGCCGAGGAGCTGAAAAAGTTCCAGCTGGCCCTGGAAAAGGTCACCATCCAGACCATCTACATGGAAAAGCGGGTCAGCGAACTGCTCTCCGAGGGCGATGCCGCCATCTTTCATACCCATCTGATGATCCTGGAGGATCGCGGCTTCTCCGGCAAGGTGCAGGAGCTGATCGAACAGGGCAGCGGCGCCACCCGGGCGGTGCATGAGGTGGTGCAGGGCTATATTGAGGTCTTCGCCGCCATGGAAGACCCCTATCTGCGTGAACGTTCCGCCGATATGGAAGACATCGGCCGCCGGATCATCGATGTGCTGCAGGGCACCGAGCATGACGGGGTCAAGCTGAAAGAGGCCCGCATCATTGTGGCCGAGGATATCTTCCCTTCCGACATGGCCATGCTGGATCATGAGCGGGTATTGGGAATTGTGATCGAAAAGGGTAATGTCTACTCCCACGCCGCCATCATGGCCAAGTCGCTGGGCATCCCTGCCGTGGTGGGGGTGGCAGGTCTGTTGCAGGCCGCCGATGTCAAGGACCGCATGATCGTTGATGGCGCCTCTGGCAACATCTACCTCAATCCGGACAAACATGTCTGCGAAGAGTATCAGCGGCTGGAGCAGGACTACGCCACCCGGCTGAAAGAGCTGGAGCCGCTGCGCGACCTGCCGGCAGTGACCACCAACGGCACCCGCATCACCCTGCGGGCCAACATCGGTCTGATCTCTGATATCAAGGTGGCAGTGGCCAACGGCGCCGAAGGGGTGGGGCTCTACCGCACCGAGTTTCCCTACATGACCCGCACCAGTTTTCCCAATCGCCATGATCAGGCGGCCCTCTACCGCAAGATTCTGGAAGGGTTTCCGGATCAGCCGGTCAACATCCGTACCCTGGATATCGGCGGTGACAAGGGGCTGCCCTATTTCACCTATCCCCAGGAAGACAACCCGTTTCTGGGCTGGCGATCGATCAGGGTCTCCCTGGAGGAACAGGCCATCTTTAAGGAACAGTTGGCCGGTATCCTGCTGGCAGCCCCGGCCGGACGGCCCACCATCATGTTTCCACTGATCTCCTGTCTGGATGAGGTGCGGGCCATCCGTCGCATCATGGCCGAGGTTGTGCAGGAACTGCGGGCGGAAGGCTGTCAGGTCTGCGATGAACTGCCGCTGGGGATCATGGTGGAGGTGCCGGCTGCGGTGCAGATCGTCCACCTGTTGGCCAGGGAGGTCGAATACCTGAGTATCGGTACCAATGACCTGATCCAGTACCTGCTGGCGGCCGACCGCAACAACCCCAAGGTGAAAAAGTATTACGAACCGTACCATCCGGCGGTGCTGCATGCCATCAAGCGGGTGGCCGATGTGGGGCAGCAGATGGGCACCAAGGTTTCGATCTGCGGCGAGATGGCGGCTGATCCGCTGAATGCCCTGCTGCTGGTGGGGATGGGGATCCGTGAATTCAGCCTGTCGGCCCCCAGTATCCCGGTGGTCAAGCAGGCCCTGCGCAGCCACTCGCTGCGCCAGTGTCAGGCCATGTCGCGCAAGGTGTTGTCGCTGGATTCAGGAGCGGACATCAAGGCGTATCTGGCGAAAAAACGGAAGGAACTGTTCGGCGGGAGTTAGTCGTAGCGCCATTTGAAGGTCACCACCTTGCAGCCCGGCATCGCCTTGCGCAGGCCGGACAGGCCAGCCTCGGTAACCTTGGTGCCGCTGAAGGTCAGCCATTTAAGGCCTTTGAGCGGCAGCAGGTTGACCAGGCCGTCATCGGTGATCTCGCTGTGGTACAGGTAGAGTCGTCGCAGGCCGGTCAGACAGGCCAGGTGCTTCAGGCCGGCATCACTGACCGCCGTGTTGGAGAGGTAAAGTTCCTGCAGGCCGGAGAGCTTGCAGAGCCGTTCCAGGGCATCGTCACTGACTTCATACAGAAACAGGGCCTGCAGGTCGTTTTTGCCCAGCGACTCAAGGAAGGCCAGGCCAGCTGCACCTTCACCCCGCAGATCAAGTCGCAGCGCCATCTCCAGCGGTATCTCCCGTGCCCCCCGTGCTGCCCCAAGCTTTTGCCAGTCACGATAATCCACCGACTTGATCGGCCGTAGATACAGGGTGCCGTAGCTCTGGTCAGACGGGAAGCGTACCAGCCGGGTTTCCAGCTGGGGTGTCTGCTGTTCATCGACGGCTTCCGGTTCGCCCTTCAGCAGCGCCAGCCGCTTGCGGGCCTTGGCCAGGTCCAGGTCCACCGTGGCGGCCATCTCCGCCAGCAGGTCGATCCCGTCTGAGAGCGCGTCATCAACCCGCTGCTTGAAGCGGTAGATGTCGGATCCGATCAGCTCTGCGGTCTGATCGCGCAGTTCCTGAATGGTCTGGCGCACGTGGGCCAGCTGCCGGATCAGGCGGATCAGCTCGGCGCCGATATCCTGCCCCTGGACCAGCTCCGGCCCCAGTTGCCACTCCCGCAGCAGACGGTGCAGGCCGCTGCGGTCGCCTTCCTGGTAGGCCTGGTTGGCGATGACCATCAGCTCCTGGCGTCGAAACCGTTCGTGGTCGTCCACGCCCAGATCGGGGTGGATCGCCTTGGCCACCTCGCGGTAGAGGGCCTTGAGGCTCTTTTCCTCTATGATGCTGGTGGTGTCGGGATCATCATCAAGCAGGCTGGTGGTGCCCAGGGGGCGGTTTAAGGACTCGTGTTCGGAGGTGTGGTAGTACTTGTGATGTTCTTCGTCGGCAGCGCTGCCCAGCAGTCCGCTGATCTGCCATTCCAGCTGTTCCAGCTCGCTGATGCGGGCCCCCAGCAGCTGCTCGTAGGCCCGCTCAAAGATACGAATCTCGGACTTGATGGCGGAGAGATCACGCTCGCAGCGTGCCTGGTCTTCCAACAGGCCGGCCAGTTTCTGGCGCTTTTTGCTGAGTTCTATCTCTTCAGGGGATTTCATGACAGACCGGACTCCGTAAGGTAGCCGTTACGATAGGCAATCGACTGCAATGGTGCAAGGATTTTTACCCGCCGGTGGCGGACGGGGTGAACAGTTCGCGGGCCAGCCGCAGGCTGATCTTGCGTTGTTGCTCCAAGGCTGCCCGGTACAGGCGGTTGCAGGCGCTGACCAGCGCCCCGACGTCCCGTGGCAGCACCGTCAGCAGCCAGGCCGCCACGTCGTCCGGCAGCAGTACCTGACGGTCGGCGGCCAGTTTGGCGATCAGCATCCGGCGCGAGCTGTCGTCGCTCACGTCCAGTTGGGCCACCAGCCCCCACAGTAGCCTCGAGATCAGGTGATCGTCCAGATTGGTCAGCTCACGGGGGGCACGATTGGCCGCCAGCGCCACCGGCAGACCGGCGCTGTGGAAATGGTTGAACAGCTCCCAGAGCATCTGGCGCAGGACCGGCGTGTCGGTCAGCAGCTGCAAATCGTCCACCAGCAGGGCCGGCAGGCCACTCAGCTCTTCAAAGAGGGTGATGCTGTTGCCGTCTGTAAACTCTTTACATGAGGCGACCCGGCTGCCACAACCGATGGTCTGCTGGATGGCGTGCAGCAGGTGCGACTTGCCGCAGCCGGTGGGCCCATACAGAACGAGCAGCTTCTCGTGGCCATTCGGGTCTGTCAGTTGGCGGGCGAAGGCCAGGGCGGTGGCGTTGCCGTCGCAGCAGACGAAGTTTTCAAAGCTGTAGCGGGGGATGACCGGCAGGTCGAGTGCTTGTTGCATCTAGAACAATGCCCCCTGGGGCGCCTGCGGCTCAAGCCTGCCGAAGTGGCGATAGGCCGCCGGCGTGGCGGTGCGCCCCCGTGGTGTGCGGTTCAGGAAGCCGTTCTGGATAAGGAACGGTTCGTAGACATCCTCGATGGTGTCGCTCTCTTCACCGATGGCCGCACCGATGGTGTCCAGACCCACCGGTCCTCCGCCGAACTTGTCGATGATGGTCAACAGGATCATGCGATCCATCTGATCAAACCCCATCTCGTCGATCTCCAGCAGACGCAGGGTCTCCTGTACGACACTAAGGGTGATAGCGCCGTCAGCCCTGACCTGGGCATAGTCCCGCACCCGGCGTAGCAGGCGGTTGGCGATGCGGGGGGTGCCACGGCTGCGGCGGGCCAGTTCCAGGGCCCCTGCCTGGTCGATGCCCATGCCCAGGATGCGGGCCGAGCGGGTGATAATCACCGCCAGTTCCTCGTGGGTGTAGAATTCGAGCCGCGAGATGACGCCGAAGCGGTCCCGCAACGGCGAAGAGAGCAGACCGGCCCGGGTGGTGGCCCCCACCAGGGTGAAACGGGGCAGGTCCAGTTTGATGGAGCGGGCGCTGGGACCCTGGCCGATGATGATATCCAGCTGAAAGTCCTCCATGGCCGGGTAGAGGATCTCCTCCACCACGTGGGACAGGCGGTGGATCTCGTCGATGAACAGCACGTCATGGGCTTCCAGGTTGGTCAGGATGGCGGCCAGGTCGCCAGGGCGCTCGATCACCGGACCGGAGGTGGATTTGATGTTGACCCCCATCTCGCTGGCCACGATGTTGGCCAGGGTGGTCTTGCCCAGGCCGGGCGGGCCGTAGAGCAGCACGTGGTCCAGCGCCTCGTTGCGTCCACGGGCTGCCTCGATAAACAGCCGCAGATTGGCGCGGATCTTCTCCTGGCCGATGTAGTCGTCCAGGGTGCGGGGGCGCAGGGTGGCGTCAAACTGAAAATCGTCGTCGCTTTTTTGGGGGGAGATGGCACGGTCCATGGCGCCGACTATGACCGAATTTTCAAGCCTTGTCAAAGGAGCCGCCAACATGCTAGAAAGGGGCTGCCTCGCACCAGATTGCGGGGCCTTTTTGATCTGACGAGGTGCCCTATGAAAACCCGTGAACTGACCATTGGCAACGTAAAGCTGGGGGGCGGACGTCCCCTGGCCCTGATTGCCGGTCCCTGTGTGATTGAAGACAAAGAGGCGACCCTGCGTCACGCCGAGCGGCTCTTAACCATTTGCAACGGCTTAGGCATGGGTCTGATCTTCAAGGCCTCCTACGACAAGGCCAACCGTACCTCGGTGCATGCCTTCCGCGGCCCCGGCATGGACGAAGGCTTGCAGATCCTGGCTGCGGTCAAGGAAAAGCTGGGCCTGCCGGTGCTGTCCGATATCCACTCCATCGAGCAGGTGGAGCCGGCGGCCCAGGTGCTGGATGTGTTGCAGATTCCGGCCTTTCTCTGCCGCCAGACCGACCTGCTGGTGGCTGCGGCCGAGACCGGCAAGGTGATCAACGTCAAGAAGGGGCAGTTCCTGGCCCCCTGGGATATGAAGAACGTGGCCGGCAAGCTGGCGGCCACCGGCAACGAGAACATCATCCTCACCGAGCGGGGCGCCTCCTTCGGCTACAACAACCTGGTGGTGGACATGCGCTCCTTCCCGGTGATGCGGGCCACCGGTTATCCGGTGGTGTTCGACGCCACCCACAGCGTGCAGCTGCCCGGCGGCCAAGGGACGTCATCCGGTGGTCAGCGCGAATTTGTGGAGTTTCTGTCCCGGGCGGCGGTGGCCACCGGTATCGACGGCATCTTCATGGAGGTGCACGAGGACCCGGACAAGGCGCTGTGCGACGGCCCTAATTCGATCCCCCTGGCTGAGCTGCCGGCCCTGCTCAAAAAACTGCAGGCCCTGGATGCGGTGGTGCGCTGATGGCTATTCTGGCTGAGGCAAAACGGGTGATTATGGTGGAGGCCCAAGCGGTGGCTGCCCTGGCGGAGCGGCTGGACGCCTCCTTTCAGCAGTCGGTTGAGCTGATCTTGGCCAGCAAGGGCAGGGTGGTGGTGACCGGCATGGGCAAATCGGGCCTGATCGGCCAAAAGATCGCCTCCACCATGGCCTCCACCGGTACGCCGGCCTTTTTCCTGCACCCGGCCGAGGGGATCCATGGTGACCTGGGGATGATCATGACCGGTGACGTGGTGATCGCCATCTCCAACAGCGGCGAGACCGATGAGCTGCTGCGGATCCTGCCGAGCATCAAACGGCTGGGCGCCCACCTGATCGCCATGAGCGGTAATCCTGATTCGACTCTGGCCAAGGCCGGCGATCTGTTTTTGGATGTCTCGGTGAAGGAAGAGGCTTGCCCCTTGGGGCTGGCCCCGACCGCCTCCACCACCGCCACTCTGGCCATGGGCGATGCCCTGGCAGTGGCACTGCTGGTCGAGCGGGGTTTCAAGGCCGAAGACTTCGCCATCTTCCATCCTGGCGGTTCGCTGGGCAAAAAGCTGCTGCTGCGGGTTGAGGATATGATGCACAGCGGCAGCGCCATGCCATTGGTGACGGAAGGCACCCTGATGAAGGAGGCTCTGTTCGAGATCACCGCCAAGGGGCTGGGTATCACCGGTGTGACCGATGCCGAGGGCACGCTGCTGGGGGTGATCACCGACGGCGACCTGCGCCGGGCCCTGGAGCGGGGTGAGGATATCCTGCAGGCCACTGCCGGCCAATTGATGAAGCGGGGCGCCAAGCGGATTGTGCGGCGTGAGTTGGCAGCTGCAGCCCTGCAGATTATGGAACGGTTTTCGATCACCTCGCTGTTTGTGTTTGAGAACGAGCAGGATCAAGCCCCCTGCGGCGTGATTCACCTGCATGATCTGCTCAAGGCCGGCATCGCCTGATCGCAGGCCAAGGAACCCTTTCCATGCATGAGAAACTGAAACAGATCGAACTGTTGCTGCTGGATGTGGACGGGGTGATGACCGACGGCCGCATCATCTGGGATGCCCACGGCGTGGAGACCAAGGCCTTCAACGTCAAGGACGGTCACGGCATCAAGCTGGTGCAGCGGGCCGGCGTTCAGGTGGGCATTATTACCGGGCGCACTTCGCCGGTGGTGGATCTGCGTGCCCGCGAACTGGGGATTGATATCCTCTATCAGGGCGCCCTCAAAAAACTGGACAGCTATCTGGATATCAAGCGGCGCACCGGGCTGGAGGATCACCAGATCGCCTACATGGGCGATGATGTGATTGACGTGCCGGTGATGCGGCGGGTCGGCTTCTCGGCTGCCCCGGCCGATGCCCTGCCGGAAGTGGCGGCGTTGGCCGACTACGTGGCCCGTTGCGGGGGTGGATGCGGTGCGGTGCGTGAGCTGTGTGATCTGGTGCTCAAGGCGCGCGGACAGTGGCAGGAGTTGGTGGCCAGCCGCTATGAACTGTAGTCCATTCAAGCTTTGTGCCAACTGTGCAGCAGGCAACCAGGTATGCGCTGGACAGCCCATAGTGGCGATGGTATAGTGACGCCATGCTGAAGCTGAGCCCAAGGCGAATCAAGCAGATACTGGCCATAGCCATACTGGTGCCGACCTTGGTGCTGGTGGTGGCTATTGTCTCCCGGCAGCAACGTGCAAACTCACCTGAAACGGTCCCCCAGGCATCCTCGCCCGACGTCGACATGTCCATGAACCAGGTCCGTTTTTCAGCGATGCGTGACGATGCCACGTTGTGGGAACTGGTGGCTGACCGGGCTGATTATGACAAGGAACCGGGTGTGGTGCATCTCAAGAAGGTTCGTCTTGAGACCTTTGAGGGCAAGACCGGCGGGGTGGTGATCACCTCCCGAACCGGCAGGTATCAGGAATCGAAACAACTGGTAACCATGGAAGGTGCGGTGCATGCCGTTACCCGCAAGGGGATGATCTTCGACACCGACCAACTGCTATACCTGCCGGCCACCAGTCTGTTGCGGACCGATCACGGGGTCAGTGTGCTGGATGGTCGCTTGAGGCTGAAGGCCCGTGGTATGGAGGCCTCGCTGAAGACTGAACAGGTTCGTTTTTTGAGTCAGGTGAATGCCGTAATCGAGGGGAACCATGCAAAACGTTAAGCGGCTCGTGGCTGCACTGCTCCTGCTGATGCTGATGCTCTCGCTGGCCTGGGCTGCGCCGCAGCCGGTTGAAAAAAAGGCCACCAAGGATCGCTCGGCACAACCGATCACGGTTAAGTCTGATCAGCTGCAGGCCTACAACGAGGCGAAGCAGGCCGTCTTTACCGGCCGTGTGGTGGCCCGTCAGGACGATGTGACCATCTACTCCGACCGCCTGGAGGTGTACTACGGCGAGAGCGACGACGAGGTGGACAAGATCATAGCCATCGGCAATGTGCGCATCCTGCAGACCAACCGGGTCGGCACCGGTGGCCATGCCGTCTATGAGAGCAAGCTGGGCAAGATCACGCTGACCGAAAACCCCCGTGTCAGCCAGGATACCGACACGGTTACCGGCAAGGTGATCATCTACTATCTGGACGAAGAGCGTAGCGAAGTGCAGAGCGGCGACAACGCACGGGTCGAGGCGGTGATTCACCCCAAGTCGGGCAACGCTCCCAAAAAGAGTGACAAGAAGCATGACGCCAACAAACAATAATCACGGCATGCTGCGTGCCGAAGGGCTCTGCAAGAGCTACGGCAAGCGGCAGGTGGTCAAGGGGGTCGACCTCTCGCTGCAGTCCGGGCAGGTGATCGGCCTGCTGGGTCCCAATGGCGCCGGCAAGACCACCACCTTCTACATGGTGGTGGGGCTGACGCTGCCTGACAGCGGACGGGTGTTCATCAACGACGAAGATCTGTCCGGCCTGCCGATGCACCTGCGGGCCCGGCGCGGTATCAGCTATCTGCCCCAGGAAGCCTCGGTCTTCCGTAAGCTGTCGGTGGCCGATAACCTGATGGCGATTCTGGAGACGGTGGAACCCGATCCGGAGTTGCGGCTGCATCGGCGCGATGAGCTGCTGGACGAATTTGGTATCCGGCATGTGGCCGCCACCATGGGCTACGCCCTGTCCGGCGGTGAGCGGCGACGGGTGGAGATCGCCCGGGCCCTGATCACCAAGCCCTCCTTTGTACTGCTGGATGAGCCGTTTGCCGGTATCGACCCGATCGCCGTGGCCGACATTCAGAACCTGATTGTGGCCTTGAAGGCACGCAACATCGGGGTGCTGATCTCGGACCACAACGTGCGGGAGACTCTGGGGGTCTGCGACGCAGCCTACATCGTCAATGAGGGACAGGTGCTGGAATATGGCACACCCGAAGAGATAGCCAACAGTCGCAAGGCCCGGGAGATCTATCTGGGCGAGGCGTTCCGCCTGTAACCACAGGCGGCACACGGGAGAGCGTTCATGGCAATGGAGATGCGGCAACAGCTCAAGATGACCCAGCAACTGGTGATGACCCCCCAGTTGCAACAGGCCATCAAGCTGCTGCAGCTGACCCGCATCGAGTTGCAGGATGTGGTGAGCCAGGAGCTGGAGGAGAACCCGCTGCTGGAAGAGGTGCTGGACCCGGACGAGGCCCGCGACGGTGATCAGCAGCTGGAGGCCGATGAGGCCGAGCAGCGCGACGATCAGGAGCCGCAACCTGAGTCCTACGACGAGGTAGAGGCCGGCGAGGAGACGCTGCGCGACTGGGACAGCTACCTGGATGGGTATAACTACAGCGCCGGTGAGCAGTACAACGATGATGACGATCGGCCTTCCTTTGAAGCGCTATTGACCCGTAAGGGGACGCTGGGTGATCACCTGCGCTGGCAGCTGCATATGGGGCACTTCAGCGACACAGAGATCCGCTTTGGTGAAGAGATCATCGGCAATCTGGATGACGATGGCTACTTTCGGGCCTCACTGCCGGAACTGGCAGCAAGCTGCGGTCTGCCGGAAGATACGGCCGAGGCGATCCTTGGCAGGATTCAGGAATTCGACCCGCCCGGTATCGCTGCCCGTAACCTGCAGGAGTGTCTGCTGGTGCAGGCCCGCGCACTGGGTATGGGCGGCAGCCTGGTCGAGGCGATCCTGGAGCACCACCTCAAGGACCTGGAGACCCGTAACTATCGTCCTATAGCGCGTGCCTTGCGCTGCGACGTGGAGCACGTGGTGACGGCCGCCAAGCTGATTGCCGGCTTGGATCCGCGACCCGGTTCGGTCTATACCAGCGAAGACACTCACTACATCTCGCCGGACATCTTTGTACACAAGGTGGCTGATGACTACGTGGTGATGCTGAATGAGGACGGACTGCCCAGCCTGCGCTTGTCACCGCATTATCTCGAGGCCAAGGCCGGCGGCGGTCTGGATGCCAAGGCTGACGAATATGTCAGCGACAAGATGCGGGCGGCACAGTGGCTGATCAAGAGTATCCAGCAACGCCAGCGCACCATCTTCCGGGTAGCCAAGAGTATCGTCAAGTTTCAGCGCGAGTTTCTGGAGCGTGGGGTCGAGGGGCTGCGGCCGCTGGTGCTGCGGGATGTGGCCGAGGATATCGGCATGCACGAATCCACCATCAGCCGGGTAACCACCAACAAGTACATGCAGACCCCGCAGGGGCTGTATGAGCTGAAATACTTCTTCAACAGCAGTCTGTCCACCTCCGATGGTGATTCGGTTTCGTCGGAGAGCGTCAAGAGTCGGATCAAGGATATCATCGACAAGGAAGACGCCCGCAAGCCGCTCTCGGATCAAAAGATCGCCGAGATGCTCTCGGACGAGACGGTTAATATCGCCCGGCGGACAGTCACCAAATATCGCGAAATGCTTAAAATCGGATCGTCGTCGGAACGCCGGCGACATTTCTGATATACTTTCCCCACGGAGGGGAACTACACCACGAGGAGGAAGTTCACATGAATGTTACCACCACTTTTCGGCATATGGAGCAGAGCGAGGCGCTGAAGGCCTACGCCGAGGAAAAACTGGAGCGGGTAAAAAAATATATCGATGGCCCGATCAATGCCCAGGTCTATTTCACGGTGGAGAAGATTCGCCACATCGTTGAGATCGTGGTTAATGCAAAAGGGGTCAACACCAAGGCATCCGAGGCCACCAACGACATGTACGCCGCTGTGGATGCCGTCATCGACAAGATCGAGCGTCAGCTCAAGCGTTACAAGGAGCGTCTGAAGGCCCACAAACCGGCCAGCGAGGCCAGCGGCCGCGCCATGTCCAAGCAGATCTTCCAGGCCGAGAGCATCGAAACCAGCAGCGAGCCGGTGGTGATCACCACCAAGATCGAGACCGCCAAGCCGATGTCGGTGGATGAGGCCGTGATGCAAATGGACCTGCTGCACAAAGACTTCCTGGTGTTCACCGATGCCGTTTCCGGTGAAATCAACGTGGTCTACCGTCGTAAAGACGGCAACTTTGGCCTGATCGCTCCCCAGCGGGCCTGATATCAGACGCCGGGGAACCCAGGTTCCCCGGCACTCTCTACCCACCCATGGACAGCGTCGCGCTTGCCATTCAAGAGCTACTGAACGAGACTGAGTATGGCCTTGAGCTCCGTCTGCTGGCCGGTGCCGGCGGGCTGGGGCACCAGGTCACCTCGTCCCGTATTCAAAAGCCGGGTCTGGCTCTAACCGGCTATACCGAACATCTGCATCCAGATCGGATTCAGGTGCTGGGCAATACCGAAATATCCTATCTGAGTCAGCTGGAGCCGCAGGTTGCCCAGGCTCACGCCCAGGCATTGTGCGCCTTTCCGATCTCCTGCTTTATTGTTACCAAGGGGCTGGTTCCGCCGTCTGTCTTCCTTGAAGTGGCAGAGTCGGCCGCTATCCCGGTATTGGGTACGCACCACCAGTCATCAACCTTCATCTCGCTGATCACCAAATTTCTTGAAGAGCGTTTGCTGCCCGTTACCCACCTGCACGGGGTGCTGGTGGATGTGCTGGGGGTCGGTGTGTTGTTGACCGGCAAGAGCGGTATCGGCAAGAGCGAATGCGCGCTTGATCTGGTTATTCGCGGCCATCGACTGGTGGCCGATGACATGGTGTTCATCAAAAAGAAGATGCCGGCCTCGCTGGTGGGCCAATCGGAACAGCAGATCCAGCATCTGATGGAGATTCGCGGCCTTGGTATTATCAATATCAAGGATCTGTACGGGGTCTCTTCGATCCGCGACAAGAAGATTATCGATCTGGTGCTGGAACTTGAGGAGTGGGATCCGGAGCAGGAATACGATCGGCTGGGTATCGACGATCGTAAAACCACCATCCTGGGGGTTGATCTGCCCCATCTGGTGCTACCGGTGCGGCCGGGGCGGAACCTGGCAGCTATCATTGAGGTGGCGGCCCGTAATTTTCTGCTGAAAGGAATGGGTTATCACTCGGCCCGTGATTTTCAGGAACGGCTGCTGAACCGGATGGAGGTCCGGCAGCTGGGCGATGAGGTGGAGTAGACGATGCGGATCGTGGTGATCACCGGCATGTCCGGCTCGGGCAAGTCGACAGCGGTTAAGGCCCTTGAGGATGAGGGCTTCTACTGTATCGACAACCTGCCGGTGCGCCTGTTCCGTCAGTTTGTCGAGCTGATTGAAAAATCGGGCGAGCAGTTTGAGGGTGTGGTGCTGGTGACCGATATCCGTGCCCGTGATCTGACCGGCAGTATCGAGGCTTCGTTTGGCGAGTTGCGTGAAGCTGGGCATCAGATGGAGGTGCTGTTCTTTGATGCCTCCGATGAGGTGCTGATCCGCCGTTTCTCCGAAACCAGGCGGCGTCATCCGGCAGAAGAGCACTGCAGCGTGCCGGAGGCGATCAGGATCGAGCGGGAGCAACTGGCCTGGCTGCGCCAGAATGCCACCCGACTGATCGATACCTCGGAGTTCACGGTTCACCAGTTAAAAGATCAGGTCATCACCATCATCCGGGGTGAGGAAGGCAGCGGTCATTTCAATGTCGAGCTGATCTCGTTCGGTTTTCGCTATGGAGTGCCGTTGGATGCAAACATGGTGATGGATGTGCGCTTCCTGCCCAACCCCCACTTCATCCCCGAATTGCGGCCGCAAACCGGGCTGGATGACGGGGTACGGCAGTATGTGCTTGAAAAACCGGAAACCGGCGAGTTTTTGAAGATCTTTATCAAGCTGCTGGATTTTCTGATACCGGCCTATCGCCGGGAAGGCAAGAGCTATCTGACCATAGCCATCGGCTGCACCGGCGGGCGTCACCGCTCGGTGGCCATTGTTGAAGAAACCGCACGTCAGCTGCGAGACAACGGTTTGCAGGTGCGCTGTAGCCACCGTGATCATGAGAAGGGATAACAGGTAATGATTGGACTTGTGGTGGTAACCCATGCCGGCCTGGCCGGAGAGCTGCTGAGAGCAACGGCCATGATAACCGGCGAACTTGAACGCTGCGAGGCGGTTGAGCTGCACCCCGAAGATGCGCCGGATCAGTTGACCGGCCGGATTGCAGAGAGCCTGGAGCGGGTAGGGGCCGACGGGGCGGTGATTATGACCGACATGTTCGGCGGAACCCCTTCCAACACCGGCATGTCGTTTTTGAAAGAGGGGCAGGTCGAAGTGGTGACCGGTGTCAATCTGCCGATGATGGTCGAATTTATTTCGCGCCGGGAGCGGTTGCCCCTGGAAGAGCTGGCTGCCACGCTGCAGCGTTGCGGTCACGAAAGCATCATCGTGGCCGGTGAATTTCTGAAATAAGTGACGAGGGATCATGCTGCAACAGGAATGTGAGATCATAAACAAGTTGGGACTCCATGCCCGGGCGTCGGCCCTGTTTGTTAAGACCGCCAGCCGGTTTCAGTCGGATGTGAAGCTGGCCCGCGAAGGGGTGGAGGTGAACGGTAAAAGTATCATGGGGATCATGATGCTGGCCGCCGCCAAAGGAACTATTGTCCGGCTGACGGTATCCGGGCCTGATGAGGTTGAGGCCCTGCAGGTCATCAGTGACCTGATCCGTGACGGGTTCGGCGAGGAATGACCGTGCCGCCCACCGCCATGTTGGCCCTGTTTGCCTTCCTGTTCGGCGCCGTGGTGGGCTCGTTTCTGAATGTCTGCATCTACCGCCTGCCGCTCGAGCAATCGGTCGTTTCGCCTGGTTCGCGTTGCATGGGCTGCGGTGCCGCGATCCGCTGGTACGACAATATCCCGATCCTGAGCTGGATTGCGCTGCGTGGTCGTTGCCGGTCATGCAAGGCTCCGTTTTCCTTCCGTTATCCACTGGTTGAGCTGTTAACCGGTTTACTGGCTATGCTGCTATTTTTCAAGTACGGTCCCTCGTTGCCGCTGCTGATCATGTTTTTGTTCTGCGCCGCCCTGGTGGTGATCACCTTCATCGATTTCGATCACCAGATTATCCCCGATGAGATCTCACTGCCCGGCATCATCCTGGGATTTTTAAGCTCTTTCTTTCTGCCTGACCACGGTTGGCTGTCGTCGTTGCTCGGCATTGTGGTTGGCTGGGGGAGTCTGGCCCTGATCTTTTACGGGTACCTCTGGTTGACCGGCAGGGAAGGGATGGGGGGGGGCGATGCCAAGCTGCTGGCCATGATGGGGGCCTTTCTCGGACTGCAGGCCATCCCGTTCATCATCTTTGCCTCATCGCTGGTGGGAACGGTGGCCGGACTGTCGATCATGGCAGTGCAGCGCAAGGACCGCCATCTGGCCATTCCGTTTGGCCCCTACCTGGCCTTGGGGGCTGTGCTCTATATATTTTTCGGCCCTCAACTGATCCAGTGGTACCTGCAGCTGGGTACATAGCGCCGTGCGCGGCTATCGACCCAGCCTCACCTTCTCCATCCTGGCCTCCCTGGCCTGTCTGCTGGTGCTCACCTGGGTGTTGTTCAGCCTGTTTGCCCTGACCACTGCCGAACGCGATCTCTTTGCACAAAAGGCCGACCACGCCCGCATGCTGCTGGCTACCTTTGTCAATCAGCTGCCGGAGCAACTGCCGACCTTCCCCGAAGGGATGCTGCCGCTGGACGCATCGGCTGCCATCTATGCCGGCAAGCTTGCCGAAGAGCAATCCTTCGAGCGGCTGACGCTGTTGGATGGGAACGGTAAGGTGATCTACACCGTCGGTAGGGACGGCAGCGACCAGTTTCAACCGTTCATAGCTTCCGCAGAACGTTCTGATGCCGGCGTCATACTGGCTGGCGGCGCTTCCCTGGCCCGCACCGCGCCGGTGCTGCGCGATGGTCAAAGTGTGGGCCGTGCCGGTCTGGTACTCTCTCTGGCCGGAGAACAGCTGCGGCTGCAGCGTTCGCGTCAGCTGTTCATGGCCTACTTCGCCCTTGATTTCATCCTGTTGCTGGGGTTCGGTTCCGCTATCCTGTCACGCATTGTGGTAAGGCCGGTCAATCGTCTGCTGACTGCCACCGAGCGGATCACCGGCGGTGTCTATGGTCACCAGGTGGCGGTGGCGGGGCCCCTTGAACTGGCCAGGCTGGCTGAATCGTTCAACGGCATGTCTTCGGTCCTGTTGCAAAAGCAGAATGAAGTCGGTTCCTATGTCAAGACCCTGGAACAGGTCAACCGCAACCTTGAACAGGCGCGGGAAGAGGCGGTCCGCTCCGAAAAGATGGCCTCGGTGGGGCTGCTGGCTGCCGGCACGGCCCATGAGATCGGCACCCCCCTGGCATCGGTGATGGGCTATGCCGAGTTGCTGTCTGCCGAAGTGGCTGATAATCAGGTCCAAACCGAATACCTGCAGCGTATTCAACAGGGCTGTTCCCGGATTGATAGGATCGTGCGCGGGCTGCTGGACTACGCTCGACCGAAGAGCCCGGCCTTTGAGTTGGTGACGCTGGGGCCGCTGGTGGTTGCCACGGTGGAACTGCTGCAGCATCAGGGGCTGTTCAAGCAGTGCCGGGTCGAGGTTCGTTGTCCCGGTCAGGTGCCGCTGGTTAATCTTGATCCGCACCAGCTGCAGCAGGTGCTGATCAATCTGCTGATCAACAGCCATGATGCCATGCCGGATAAAGGCCAGTTGCTGGTGGAGGTCTGCGCTGACGACCCACAAAAGACGCACCTGCCGGTCCAGATTCGCGTGCAAGACACCGGCAGCGGTATTGCCGAAAAGGATCTGGGCAGGATCTTCGATCCCTTTTTTACCACCAAGGACCCCGGACGAGGGACCGGCCTGGGGCTTGCCATCTCAACCCGGATCATCGAGGGCTTCGGCGGCAGGATCACGGTGGAGAGCAGTCCTGGCAAAGGCAGTTGCTTTACCGTGCATCTGCCAGCCGCAGATGAGGCAGGTCTCAGCTGATGAGTCAACGGCATATCTTGATTATCGATGACGAAGAGAATCTGCGGCATATGCTGACGGCCATGCTGCGTAAGCAGGGTTTCAGCGTTGATGGTGCTGCCAGCGGCAGGGAAGCGCTGCAGCGTCTGGCAGCCCAGGTATACGACTTTATCCTGTGTGATATCAGGATGCCGGAAATGGATGGCCATGCCTTTCTGCAACAGGCCCTTGAACGTGGTGTGACAGCGCCGATCATCATGATGACCGCCTACGGCAGTGTCGATACGGCGGTGGCCTGCATGCAGCAGGGGGCCTACGACTTCATCTCCAAGCCGTTCAAGCAGGATGAGATCATCATCGTGCTCAAAAAGGCAGAGGAGCGCGAGCGGCTGAAAGAGGAAAACCGTCAGTTGCGGGCCCAGGCGGTCAGCGGCAGTTCGTTCCACGGCCTGATCGGCCGTAACCCGGCCATGCTGGCGCTCTATGATCAGATCAGTCGGGTGGCCGACCTGAAGACCACCGTGTTGATTCAGGGTGAGTCAGGCACCGGTAAAGAACTGGTGGCGCGGGCCATTCACACGAGCGGTGCACGCGCTCAACACCCGTTTGTGGCGGTCAACTGCGGCGCTATTTCTGAACATCTGCTGGAAAGTGAGTTGTTCGGCCATGTCAAGGGGGCCTTCACCGGCGCTATCAATGACAAGGCCGGGCTGTTCGAACAGGCCAACAGCGGTACCCTGCTGCTGGACGAAGTTGGCGAGATGCCGCCACCGCTGCAGGTCAAGCTGTTGCGGGTGCTGCAGGAGGGAGAAATCAGGCGGGTGGGTGCGGCGGTCTCCCAGCGGGTGGATGTGCGGGTGGTCTCTGCCACGGCCCGTGATCTGCAGGCTGAGGTGGCGTCGGGCCGTTTTCGTGAGGATCTTTTCTTCCGTCTGAACGTCTTTACCTTACAACTGCCGCCGCTGCGAGAGCGGCTGGACGATCTGCCACTTTTGGCTGATCAGTTCGTGCGCAGCTGCAGTGCCCGTATCGGCCGTGAGCAAATCCCGCGCCTGACCTCCAGCGCGCTTCGACAACTGATGGCCCATGGCTGGCCCGGTAACGTGCGCGAATTGGAGAATGTGATCGAGCGCAGCCTGGTACTGTGTGATGGCGACCAACTCAACGAATGCTGTCTGACCTCCGTCATCTCAGAGACAGATCAACCCGGCACTGACAACCTTTCCATCAAACAGGCTGAACGGACCATGGAGATGGACCTGATCCGCCGGGCCCTGGAGCGGACGAGTGGCAATCGTACCCAGGCCGCCAAAATCCTGGAAATCAGTCACCGGGCCCTGCAGTATAAACTGAAAGAGTACGGGCTTGAATGATCATTCGTTGTCGTTCTTGTTATGCGGCAACTGTTTTACTAAACGATCAAAGTCAGATTCAAACAGGCGATCCTGAACAATGCGATATTTTTCAAATTCGCTCTCAGCATGTGTTTTGGCGATCTCAGCCGTAACTCTTCCTGTGTCCTGCAACACCTCTCGGTCAGTAGCTTCAATAAAGCGGTTCAACCGGGTTTCCCAGTCCTGCATTGTCATAGGTATCTGGCGCAGAGCCATATCTTCAGCCAGATCAAGATAGGCGGATACTAGACGTTGTAGCTGTGCCATTTCAGTTTCATTCAAGTAGTTCTTGGCAACAACAACATCAAATTTCTGGATTTTCCCGGTAGGTGCATCCTTCCAAGTGGCTAGGCCCATGTTTTCTTTTCCGGCATCGGCTCGGTGATAGATGACCTCTGCCGCGGTCTGACCATGAATAGCCCAATGCAGTTTGTTTTGTACGGTGGCGAAAAAGCGTTTGGTGGCCTGAGCTGTGACGTCGTAATCAATCGATGTGGTATAGATGTCGGTGATCTTCTGGTAAAATTTACGTTCTGACAGACGAATTTCCCGAATCCGTTGCAACTGCTCCTCAAAATACTGCTTGGTCAACACTGAACCATCGTTCTTCAGGCGTTCATCGTCCATTGCGAAGCCTTTGATGGTAAAAGATTCAACAATGCCTGTGGCCCACTTTCTGAACTGTACAGCCCGTTCGGAGTTAACCTTGTAGCCAACAGCAATGATGGCGGACAGGTTGTAATGCTTGGTGTCGTAGTTTTTGTTATCTGCGGCAGTTATCCTAAAAATTTGGATAACTGAATGCTCCTGCAACTCACCATCTGAAAAAACCTTTTTCAGATGGTAGTTGACAGTCCTGACATCAACATCGTAGAGCACTGCAATCATCTTTTGGGTGAGCCAGACGTTTTCATCAGCGTAAATGGCCTCGACGCCTCCTTTGCCATTGGCAGCAACGAAGGTCAGGTATTCTGCAGCTGATGATCGAACTATACCGGTAAGACAGGCGGTGCTTTTTGCTTTTTTCTTCATACCGCCTCCGTCAGTCAGAATAGACTTCTTGGCATTGTGTAACTATGCTTCAGGGTGGCGTCAACCTAAAATGTATATTTACCCCCGCCAAGGTCTCGGAGATCAGTCACCGGGCTCTGTAGTATACATTGAAAGAGTACGGACTTGAATAACCAATAATCCGTGGTATATCTCCGTTTAAATTCATCGGTAATTAACCGATGAATAGCCGGAGGTCACGGTGCAGGCAAGGACATATAAACAAGCCGTTGCAGGCGGGTTCACACTGGTTGAGCTGCTGATCGTGGTTGCCATCATCGCCTGTCTGGGGGCCATAGCCACACCGCTTGCAGCAAACTTCTACAGCGGTTGTGCCCTCAAAACCGCCATGGGCGACATCTGTCTGTTGGTCAGAGAAGCCAGAGGGCTGGCACTCTCTTCCGACAGCTCCCAGGCCGTAACCTTCAACCCTGCAACCGGATTGGCCTGTCTTGCAACCGGGCGTGGTCCGGATAACCAGTGGAACACCGCCGATGACCAGGTGCAGAGTACTGTCAAGATTGTCGGCAGGGGAGGGGGACTGCGTTACGGGTATGGCAGTTGTGGCCCGATACCCGGCTTGGCTGCCACAAATGATGGCATCACCTTCCAGGTCAACAACTCCATGGTCTGCAATCAGGATCTTTCCAGTAACGCCGGCACGGTCTACCTGGTGGCCGGCAATGACACCGCCATGGCACTCACCGCCAACTCATCAGCAAACGGCTACCGTCTGCGCCGTTGCAGTAACGGCACCTGGGTTGACCTGTAGGTACGCAATTATTGCATACCATTACCGCCTGTTTTTGCTCTCTACTCCGCAAAAAATGCGCGGCACGTTCATGTGCCCGATCAAAAACAAACAAATACGGATACTTATGCTGGCTCCTGCACGTGGTACTGTTTTTGCTTGGTACCCTGCGCCCCATGAACATGTCACGTCGAAAGGAATCCTGCTGCATGTCACGTATCCTGCTCATCATCGTTGCGGTTGCCCTGTTTTGTAGCCCTGTGTTGGCAAAAATGCCTGCCGAGAAGGACGGTTGTGGTACTCAGGAATGCTCAGCGTGCCATAGCCTGTCGCTTGAGGAAGCCAACAAGCTGCTTTCATTTGCCGGTGTCACGGTCAAGTCGGTCAAACCTGCTCCGGCCCGTGGCCTGTTTGAGGTTCTGTTCGAAAAGGCAGGCGGCGTCGGACTGGTGTTTGTCGATTTTGCCAAAAAACATCTGGTGCAGGGGATGGTTATAGATCTGCAGACCAGGGAACCGGTGGCGGCTCATGATAAAGAGCTGCCCAAACCAAAACAGTTCACCGGTGTCGATCCGGCCCAGATTCCAGTCAAGCATGCCTTCACCATCGGCAACCCCAAGGGCAGCAAAAAGCTGTACGTCTTCACCGATCCGGACTGCCCCTTCTGTCGCACCCTGCATGGCGAGCTGCTCAAGCTTGAAAAACTGATGCCTGACCTGGCCATCCATATCATGCTCTATCCGCTGCGGCAGCTGCATCCCCAGGCTTACGACAAGGCGCGGGTGGTGCTTGCCACCAAAAACCGCAAGAATCTTGATCTGGCCTTTGACGGCAAGGAATTGCCCAAACTAAAGGGGGACGCAGGCGCGGCAGCTGTGGATGCCGTCATCACATTCGCCCAGGAACAGGGGATCAACTCGACTCCAACCATCCTGCTGCCCGATGGCAAGCCGTATCAGGGGCAGCGGGATGCAAAGTCGTTACAGATAATCCTGGCCCAATAGGTGCTGTTTATGATTCAGGCATGGAGGTTAACTATGTACAGGCCGACTTATTTAATTATGGCTGTTGTGATGTTTCTTTGTATGGTGATGCAAAGCTCTGCAGAAGAACTGGTCCGCGGAAAAATTATGAAATTGGATGATACTTCTATGGTGCTCAGAATAAAAGATGGCAGGGAACGAGATGTTCGCATCAGGCCTGAGACAAAGATCATGCACAGGGCGGGAACTGGGGATCAGGCCGGACCGGCAAAGTTAACGATCAGCGCGCAAGTGGCAGCATATCTGGATGGTCGTACCGCTGTTTTGGTCGTGGTTGAGGAGGTGCCGAGATGAAAAGTATCACGCGGATTTTCACAGCGACACTTATGATGCTATGCGTTGCTTCATCGGTATGGGCTTTGTCGATTGATTCGGTAACCCCAGGCACCTCAACGTCACCAGGTGACCTGAATGTACCGGTGTCTACGAGTGTTGTTATTGATTTCGATCAGACAGTACGTTGGAATAGTATTTACAATAACGGTAGCTATCGAATCACCCTCCATGAGGATGCTACTGGGCAGGTGGTGCCTGTCACCTATTCGCCTACATCCAACGATGACAGCTATACCTTAACACCTCAGAGCAGTCTGAAATACAATACAATATACCGTGTGTTCATCAGCAGATATGTTAAAGAAAGGTGGGACAACGATACCCTTGGTTCAGATAGAAACTTTTATTTCAGAACAGAAGTAGCTAGTGATACGATCAGGCCATCGGTTACTCCGATCTATCCTGGCGCAGGTGCCACCAATGTGCCGGTTGACACTGCTATTTCAGCTCTGTTCAGTGAAGATATGGATACCGCGACAGTCGCATCGCCTGCTGTGAGTATGACTCTTTCTCCTGCGGCCGGGGCTAACACGATCACCTATGCAGATAAGGAAGCAAACCTGACCACAGGCGTAAACCTGTCACCCGGTACAACCTATACGGTAACGATCAACAATACAGTTGCCGATCTTGCCGGAAACACCATGCTGAGTAACTACTCCTGGAGCTTCAGCACGGTACCTCCTGACTCCACACCGCCGATCGTACAGGCTACGCTGCCGGTCACCGGTTCGGTGGGGGTATCGATTACGCCAACCATCCAGATAACCTTCAGTGAAGCGATGATGGCCAGCACTATCACTGCTACGAATATAACGGTGAATGGAGGCACCTGGAACGTCAGTTTTAACGGTGATCGAACAGCCACCCTTACCTTGAGTAGCGGCGCATTAACCTATGGTGCTGATTATGTGGTGACGGTTTCTACCAGCGTCAGGGATCTTGCCGGTAACTACATGGCTGCAGCCTACCCGATGACGTTTACCACGGTTCAGAATATCACCCCCCCCAACGTCAATGAGTACTGTCAGGTGCCTCCCTTTGTGGCCGGAACCGGTGTCCAACCAAACCTGCTGTTAGTGGTGGATAACTCCGGCAGTATGGAGGAGTTTGCCTACAAGACCGCCGGCAAGGGGAACTCAACCGGAACGGGTGCCGATGGTAGTTATAATTCAGCCACCATTTACTATGGCTACTTTGATGCTACCAAAATGTATAAATATAATGCCAGTGGTTATTTTGAGGTAGACAGCACGGCTACTTACAGCACAACCAGTTTTTGGTCGGGGAACATGCTGAACTGGCTGACCATGCGCAGGGTAGATGTGGTTCGCAAGGTGCTAGTGGGTGGCAGGGTACTGCAGGGCAGCAGCACCTCACCATCGAATCCTCGTTCGACGGCTACAACCAATAATTATCTGATAGGCCTCGAGAATACCAGCCGGGACCGCTACAAGGTTTATTCCGGGGTCTACTACCGGATAGACGATGGTCCAAACCTCTACAAATGCAGTTCCAGCAGTTGTTCGTCCTATACTAATACCTATAAGGTGAAGGTGTTGATCGGTACCCAGCCACCGACAGACGGCCTAGTTACACAATACGCTGATGAGTTGCGGATCGGCGCAATGTTTTTTAATACAGACGGCACCTTGTACGAAGATGGTAACTATGGTGACAAGGATGGCGGCTATATCGCGTCAGCAATGGGGGCGTCAGCGGCAACCATCACTTATCAGATTGAGACCAGGAACCCCTCATCGTGGACACCGCTGGCGGAGACGCTCTATGAGTCGGTTCGTTATTTTCAGAAGACAGATAGTGCCTATAATGGAACCACCTACAGCACAGATCCGATCACCCATACCTGCCAACGTAACTTTGTCATGGTGGTAACTGACGGTGAATCAACCAAGGACCGAAATATTCCTAATAGTAACTGGAGTGGTGAGGTAACCAAGGTCACCGATAGTTACGGTTTTAATGTCAAGACCTGGATGGACAGTATCGGCACAAATGAGGGGGCTACCAGCAGATACGCGACAAGTGCCAACGGTTCTGAGGGGACCTACTATCTGCCGGGAGTTTCGTACTATGCGCACAATACGGATCTTCGTTCTGCCACGGTGGGTAACGGTGCTATCGCCGGCAAACAAAATTTGACCATTTACACGGTGTTTGCCTTTGACGACTCGGCGGTTGGACGTGATCTGCTCAAGCAGGCAGCCAAATATGGTGGCTATGAAGATCTAGATGCTGATGGTAAGCCTTATACAGATTCCAGCTGCGGCACTACGACACCAAACGCCAAATGCGTCGAATGGGATAAAAACGGCGATGGCATTCCGGATACCTACTTTGAGGCGCAACAAGGCCAGCAACTGGTTGCTGCTCTTGGTCAGGCCTTTAACGACATACTGACACGGGTATCTTCAGGTACGGCTGCCTCTATTCTTAACAACAGCGAGGGTAGTGGCGCGAGTCTGTTACAAGCTGTTTTCTATCCCAAAAAGGCTTTTGACAGCGGGACAGAGGTTTCGTGGGTCGGTGAGCTGCAAAACCTCTGGTACTACTTGGACCCGTACTTGCAGTTGAGCTCTATTAGGGTTGACACCGTTGCGGATAACAAGTTGAACCTGCTTCAGGATAATATTGCTCAGTTCTACTTTGATGGCAACCAGACCCTTGTGCGCCTCCTGAGGGATAATACAGGGAGAGGGACTTCGCTCACGGATCTCGGTTCGTTCAGTCCGGATGATACTACAAATGTCAGAAGTCTCTGGCGTGCCGGCCGTCAGTTATGGGCACGTGATCTTGCAACCGATAACCGTACCATTTATACACGTACCGGCGACGCTACGCTTGATACAATAAATGGATTTGCACCGTTCACTACGGCATTAAAAACCAGCACAACAATTCAGAGCTACCTGCAGGCTGCCAATGCAACCGAGGCGGAAAAATTGGTTTCGTACATCCGTGGCACCGACCAGAGCGGCTTCCGTTCGAGGGCTGCCACTATTGCAGGGGCGAACGGCACCTGGCGTCTGGGCGATATTGTCAGCTCGACCCCCAAAATCCAGGGAAACGTCGGCCTGAATGCGTATCATCAAGCCACCCCTACCGGCTATAATGACACTTCCTACGAGAAGTTTACTAACTCTAATGACTATAAAAATCGTGGTATGGCCTATGTGGGAGCGAATGACGGCATGCTGCATGCCTTCAGGATGGGGGTTCTAAAGGAACTCACAGATCCTTGTCGTAATCTGGAGTCCGACTCTACCTCGTCAACTTGTTTTGCTGATAAAGCCAAAATTAACGATTACACCGTCAACACAAATGGTACCAGTACGAATACAAGGGCAAACGCTGCTGATCAGATCGGAAAAGAGGAATGGGCATTTATTCCCAGGCAGATAATGCCGTATCTGAAGTATTTTGCCGCTGCTGATTATCCTCATCTTTTTTATGTTGATGGCTCACCAATGATTGTAGATGTTGCGGTTAATAAACCATCGTCTGCAAGCTATGTAGCAACTGCTTATCCGAGTTGTTCAACCAGCTACTGGGAATGTCCCAAACAGACCAGGTATAGCGGTGACTTGACAGCCATCACTACAGATGACACAAAAAACATAGATTATGCAAACACCAGTTGGCGTACCATTTTGATTGGCAGTACCGGACTTGGTGGGGCGAGTCGTAACAGAACCTCAGCCTGTGCAACGAGTACCGGCACAAACTGTGTTAAGACTCCGGTGGCTGATGTTGGTTATTCCAGTTATTTTGCATTGGATATTACAAACCCAGTAGCCCCTAAATATCTCTGGGAATTTAGTGGAGACAAGGACGAATCTGCCACAGCGACAAATGGTAATTTAGGTTTTGCTACCACCGGTCCGGTAATTGTTCGGGCAGGCTCAAAAGACAAGAATGGCCGCTGGTTTGCAGTGTTCGCATCAGGGCCAACCGGCCCTATTGATGCAGCAAACAAGCAGTTTATCGGTAAATCTGATCAGCCGTTGCGTTTGTTTATTGTTGATATTGCAACGGGTGCGCTAGTGAAGACAATCAATACCGGAATTCAAAATGCATTTGCCGGATCTGTCTATAATGCAGCCATTGATAATGATCGGGCATATTCTTCAAAAGATGGTTTTTACCAGGATGATGTCATATATATCGGTTACGTGCAGAAAAATGGAACAACTGATGTTTGGAATGTCGGCGGTGTTATCAGGCTGGTAACCAATGAGAGTATTAACCCTAACGATGCTACCAAGCCTTGGACGTGGAGCACGGTAATTAATGGTGTAGGCCCAGTAACATCTGCAGTTGCCAAACTCCAGGACCGCAGTAACGGCAAGCAATGGCTTTACTTTGGGACGGGACGTTACTTTTACAAGACAGCAACAGGTATAGACGATGCAAGTATTGGCCGTCGCCTGTACGGTATTCAAGAACCTTGCTATAGCGCCTCAGGTCAAAAAATTGATCCGGGCTGTACGACTGCTGTTACCACAGCACAGCTGACTAATCAGACAGATTCACCGGTGGCCGTGCTTCCCGCTGGCAGCAAAGGATGGTTTGTTAATCTAGATAACCTGGCAGATGGTTTTTCAGCTGAGCGTGTAATCACCGACCCTGTAGCATCGCCGAGTGGCGTGGTTTTCTTTACTACATTCAGGCCGACCGATGATGTGTGCGGATATGGCGGTAACTCGTATATCTGGGCTGTGGGTTATAGTTCCGGCGCGGCACCTCCAACCAATGCCATGCAGGGCAAGCTGATGGTGCAGGTTTCAACCGGTGCCTTTGCCGAGGTGTCAATGGCTGATGGTTTTACGGCCAAGGGTAATCGTCGGTCAACTGATGCAATACAGGGGGTGCCACCCAAGGCCCAGGGGCTGTCATTGCTGACCAACCCAAAACCGATTAAAAAGATTCTCCAGGTTCAGGAAAAATAGCGGTTGCTACAGGGTGCCCGCTTGTGGAAGCACCCTGTGGATAATAACGGCGGGGGGGATATGAAATCAAACAAGGGTTTTTCGTTGACAGAACTGATTGTTATAGTGGCAATTATCGCTACTTTGGGGACGATTGCAACGTTGAACTTCAGTCAGTGGCAACGAAAATATGCGATTGAAGCTCAGACAAAAGAGATGCTGGCTGATCTGAGTAATGTGCGGATGCAGGCCATCCAAACTAAACGTGAACATCGTGTCTTTTTGAACCCACAAGCCTACACCACCGTGCGCTATGAAGATACCGAGGCCGAGGCGGTAAGAATCGAGCCAACTGACGGTGCATCGGGTGGGGTGGTGGTGTCCTCTATGGGGCAGACCATTGTCGACCGCCAGTTCCGCAGAACATTGCGATTCGGAATTCAGCAGTATACCGCAGGTGTTTTAGCTGCATTTAGCGATACACCAATCATTATAAACAGCCGCGGCTACGTAACAACTCCGGTAACCATTGCCGTTGCTTTTAATAATGGTAGTAGCCCGGCATATGACTGTCTGGTGATTACTGATGCGCGGATCAACATCGGGAGGATCAACACCAATGACAACACCTGTCAGTTGCAGTAAAACTGGATTCACGTTGATTGAGGTGCTGGTAGCGGTGGTTATACTCACCGTTGGCCTGCTTGGTTTAATGCAGACCGTCAACTACGCGCTTAACCACAATCTCACCGCCCAGTTGCGCCAGGAAGCCACCTTGGTGGCCGATCAGGTCATGTCTGAGGAGAAGGCCAAGCCCTATGATGAGATAACAGCCCCCGCTTTTGATGCATTGATAACTGACTTTGATGTGCTGCCTACCGAGGTTACTAATTCAACCGTAAATAGATTGGTTAACGGTGCAAACAGGACCTTTACAGTTGTGGAAACCGTCAGAAGCCCGACGCCGCAGTCAAAGAATATCGAAATAACCGTCAGCTGGGTTCACAAGCAGATTACGTATACCCATGCAGTCGCTTCTTTAATAACTAATAGAAACCAGTAGATGAGAACGGGGGCGCTCATCATGCAACATGGTAAAAAGGGATTTACGCTGGTTGAGATGATCATCGTCATGTTGATCTTCATGTTAGTCATCATGGCCGCATCCAGTTCATTCAATGTGCTCTTGACTCAAATGGCAAAGCTGACCAAGTCGGAGGAAAGCAACATTGAAGGGGTGGTTGGCCTGGAGATGCTGCGCCATGACCTGCAGCAGACCGGCTTTGGTCTGCCGGATGCTTATTTGGAAGCGGCACCGCCAACTTATGGTGAGGCTTCCATAGATCCAGCCGACGACTACAATGATGCACCCAACGGTTTGCCTCGGGCCGTGGTAGCTGGGAATGATCTGCTGGCAGGTGTAGAGGTTGAAGACACGGTTGATGGTGTTGGTGTTACCTATGCCCTTTTAACCGGCAGCGATTACCTCGCCCTCAAGGGGGTCACGCTGGGGATGGACGAAACCGCCCAAAAGTGGACCTACCTGCCGTTTGAAAGTGGCATTACCGGCCTGAAAAAACCCCGTATATGGGGTGAGGCCCATCTAAATTTAGTAAAAGACGATGACCGGGTGGTTGTGATTAAGAAAAAGGCTGTTAAAAATCAAATCGTCAACCAAATGATTTATGACACAGCAGATGCTGTAAACTACTGGACTACGTTTGATCCAGACGGTTTACCGGCTGCGTTTTCACCCACTCTGCCGGAAGAGGTACTCTATGTCTATGGTATACGAGGTAATGCTGATTTAAGTATGCCGTTCAACCGCTCCGATTATTTTGTGGCCAACCCCGATGCCGCCGATCGAAGGCCTAATTACTGCGCACCCGGTACCGGTATCCTGTACAAAGCGCGGGTAGCCCATGATGAAATAGCCACTACCGGCTATGCTAGCGGGGCACTGCAGCCGATGCCGCTGCTGGATTGCGTGGCTGATATGCAAGTAGTGTTCGGTTGGGATTTAACTGATACTGGTGGGCAGCCCATGCAGGACGGACAGATAGATACCTATTCAAATGCTGATGGAAGTACTGTCTCTGGTACAGCTGCAATAGCGACTGTGCAGTCAGCGATGGCAGATGCTGAGCAGCTGCGTAATACTCTTAAAATGATAAAAATTTACCTATTGGCTCAAAACGGGCGTCGTGATCAAAATTATCAAAGTCCTACAGCCACAATCGTTGTTGGAAATCCAACCACAGACGGAGTAAGTAAAAATTATCCGTTAACAGCGGCCCAACGCGGCTATCGCTGGAAGGTCTATCAGTTGGTGGTGCGGCCTAAAAACCTGATGAGCAACCAATAGGACAATGGTGCTAATATGAAGATATTTATGAAAAACCGTCAGGGCATCGCCTTGGTGACATCATTGATGCTGACCTTGATCTCATTGACTATTGTCATGGCAGTCCTGTACATGATCACCCAGAGTGTGCAACAATCAGGCATGGTGAAACGTTATAAGACCGCCCTGGAGGCATCCTATGGAGGCACCGATATCATTATGCAGGAGTTTATACCGGAAATCTTGAAGAACGCAGAATCTACCACCTTGTTTGCCGACTTGGAGGATAAATATTCGTTGATTAACCTTGCCGTAAACCCTGACGCTGATATGCAATCGTGCTTTCAACGTAAATTAACCTTGCAGGTGTCCGAATGGCAGGATGACAAATGTGTTCCAGCAAACTTGTCGGTGAATCCAAAGGAACTTCCTGACCTTCAGTTCAGTATGCAGGCGATGAATGGAGCCCCCTATACCGTGTATGCCAAGATCGTCGATACCCTCAGAGGGAATACGGATACCAGTGGACTACAGCTCGAAGGTGGCGGTGTGGCGGAAAGCTTGTCGTTTATAACACCCCAGCACCTGCCTTATGTTTACAGGCTTGAGATCCAGGCTGAAAGATCCACCAACGCGGTTGAGCAGGGGAATATTTCGGTTTTGTACGCCTACTAACAGCCAGCTTGTACACTATATATATAGTGCAAGAGATAAGCTGATACCACATAATTTGGTATCAGCTTTTTTTAGTTACATATAATTACATAAAATTTCTTGACAATGTTCTTAATTGAGATAAATAGAGGATCACTTGCGAAAGTTTCAGGAAGAGCCCATGAAAATGCAAAACAAAGTAAAGGTGCTGCGCGAAAAAAAACTGATGAGCAAGTCCGAGCTTGCCCGCAAGGCAGGGGTGTCGGTCGTTACCATTGACAGGGTCGAGCGGGGTGAGGTGTGCCGTCTGGAGACGATGCGCAAGATCATTCTGGCTCTCGGCTACACGCTGGAAGACCGGCACAAGGTCTTTCAAGAACAGGGGTGACAGGTACGAGCCATGTTTGGATTGTTTAAGAAAAATAAGGATCTCGTGGGGATTGACATCGGCTCCAGTTCGGTGAAGCTGGTGCAGCTCTGGCAGAATAAGGACGGCTATCACCTGCTGAATGTCGGTATTGCACCGCTGCCTCCTGAAGCCATAGTTGACAACAGTCTGATGGATTCCGGCGCGGTGGTGGATGCGGTCAAGAATCTCGTGGCCAGCATGGGGATCAAGACCAAGGATACGGTCTGCTCCATATCGGGCAATGCGGTGATCATCCGCAAGATTCTGGTGCCGACCATGACCAGCGAAGAACTGGAAGACCAGATCGCCTGGGAGGCGGAGCAGTACATCCCGTTCGATATCAAGGATGTGCATCTTGATTTTCAGGTGCTCGGCCCCGATGTCATCGACCCCGGCAAGATGCAGGTGCTGCTGGTGGCAAGTAAGAAGGATATCATTCAGGACTATTCGGCGGTCTTTGCCGATGCTGGGTTTAATCTTGCGGTGATGGATGTTGATGGTTTTGCCCTGCAGAATGCCTGGGAGATCAACAATACTGATTTTTCAGGTCGGGTTCTGGCGCTGGTCAATGTGGGTGCCAGTGTGATCAACATCAATATCGTAAAAGATGATACCTCGCTGTTTACCCGTGATGTACAGACGGGCGGCAACCTGTATACCGAGGAGATTCAAAAACAGTTGGGTGTCAGTGCTGAAGAGGCCGAGTCGATGAAGATCTTGTCGGCTGAGCTTATGAAGCAACCATTGCGGGATGTTATGTCGCGGGTGAATGATACCGTAGCGCAGGAGATCCGCCGTTCCATAGATTTTTACAATTCTACTGCTGCAAATGAAGACCGTATCGTTGGTGTCTGTTTGTCGGGTGGTGGGTCAAAAATCAGTGGCTTGCGGGAGACCGTGCAGGAACGGTTGGGGATGGAGGTCGCGCTGCTCAACCCGTTTGCTGCAATAAAATATAACGAGAAGGATATCGATCCGGAGTACCTACAGGAGATTGCCCCACTGATGGCGGTGTGTGTGGGGCTGGCCATACGGAGGGTCGGGGATAAATGATCAGGATAAACTTACTCCCGGTTCGCGCTGCCAAGAAAAAAGAAACAGCCATGCAGCAGTTGGTATTGGCAGGCGCCAGTTTCGCGCTGGTCTTGGCGATAGTGCTGGTTATGTTTTTTGTGAAGCTGGGGCAGATTTCCGGCACAAAGAATGACATAACTGCAGCCAATGCCAAGATCGCTGAGCTGAAGTCTAAAATAGGCAAGCTTGACGAGCTCAAGAAGCTCAAGGATGAGGTCAAGAAAAAGCTGGATGTGCTGGCTGATCTTCGTAAGAAGAAATCAGGCCCGGCCCAGCGGCTGGCTACGCTGAGTGACGCCACCCCTGACCAGCTTTGGCTCGAATCCTACAAGGAGGCCGGAGACAATGTAAAGATATCCGGCCTGGCCATGAACGAAGAGTTGATTGCTCAGTTCATCAGGGCCCTTGAGGCGTCGTCTGATTACGAGCGGGTTGATCTGGTGGTCTCGGAACAGAAGGATCTTGGCGGAACCAAGCTGAAGCGTTTCGAGTTGATCTCTCAGCTGGAGCGTGTCAAGCCTGTTGAAGCTGCAGAAGAAACGAAACCTGCGGGAAAAAAATAGTTAACCACAGAAAAGGGTTCACCTATGGATCCAAACATCGAAAAAATACTGAAACTACCGAACAAGCAGAAGATCGGCGTCCTCGTGCTTATCCTCTGTCTTGAGGCGGCGTCACTGGTCTATTTCCTATATCTGCCACGCCACAAAGAGCTTAACACACTGCGGACTCAGCTAACCAAGTTGCAGGCTGAGGTGGATGAGAAGACGCGGATCGCCAATAATCTGCCCAAGCTGAAAAAAGAATATGACGATCTTACGGTTGAGCTGGAACGTGCGTTGACTGAACTGCCCAACTCCAAGGAGATACCGTCGCTGCTCACCAGTATTACCTCGTTGGGCAAGAATGCCGGTCTTGATTTTTTGACCTTCAAGCCCAAGCCAGAGGCTCCCAAGGATTTTTACGCCGAGGTGCCGGTTGATATCGTGGTGTACGGTTCCTATTTCAGTGTGGCCAACTTCTATGCTGCTGTGGCCAACCTGCCCCGTATTGTCAACATCACCAATGTCGATTTTGCCGAGGTGAAGAATGCCAATAACCGGATGATGACCAAGGTAAACTGCCTGGCCACAACCTTCCGGTTCCTCGACAAGAAAGAGATCCAGGATGATAAGAAAACTCCTAAAAAGAAATAATAGCGCACAGGTTGTCCTGTGTATGGCGTTGGTGCTGAGCATTGTAGGCTGTGACAAGCTGAAAAAAACACCAACCCCGCCGCCACCAGCCAAGCAGGCGGCAAAAACTGCACCGCAGAAACCTGCGACACTGGTGCAGCAACCGGTGAGTTCGGTGAAATTGCCTCCGGCTCAGACGAACCAGTTTGACTTCAGCGCCAAAAAAGACCCGTTCAAGCCGTATGTGGTGGTTGATAAAGCGGCTGCCGGTAAAAAGCAGGCCGGTAAAGATGCTTTGCCGATCCATAGCTTTGATGTGTCGCAATTCCGGTTGGTTGGCATTGTTGCTGACCCCAGGGGCAATAAGGCGATGGTGGTCGATCCACAAGGCAAGGCCTATGTGCTGCGCCTGGGAATGACTATTGGTAAGAACGAAGGCAAGATCAGCCAGATAACAACCTCTGGCGTTGATGTGGTTGAGCAGTTTCGTGATGATAACAATAAAGTGCGTAAAGAGACGATACGAATTCCCTTGCTGAGGAAACCGTAAGGAGCGTCCCCGATGAAATTGATCAAGAGACTACAATCGCTACTGGCAGTGCTGATGGTTGCCATGCTTGTTGCTGTTCCGGCTGTTGGCACCGCTGAGGCGGCAGTGCAGCAGGATAAGGTCGCAGCCAAGGCTCAGGCTTCTATCCAGGCAGTACAGGTGGTGGGTGATGAGTCAGCAGCAGAACTGCTGATCACCACCTCAGCGCCTGTAACCTACACCAGCTACAAAACAATCGCACCAGCACGGCTGGTTGTTGATTTTGCACAGGTTATGCCAGCTGATGGTTTACCTGCGGAAGTAGCCGGCAAGGCGGCCATCAAGGCGGTTGTAATCAAGCGCTTCGACACCGATGCGGGTGTCCTGACCAGGATGGAGATTCACCTGTCTCAGGATGTAGATCCGGTCGTGAGCCCGTTGGCTGGCAAGCAGAATATGTTGCAGGTGACCTTCCCCGGCTACAAGCCGGTGGCGGAAACCGTTGCAGCAGCTGTAGTGCCGGAGGTTGCCCCTGCTGAGCCTGTAGCGCCTGCAGCACCAGCAATGGATACCGAGTCGCTAGTGACCGGTATTACCGCTGCTGGTGACACGATCCAGATCAATGTCAAGGGAGCGGTTGCTGATTTTAAAACCTTCCGACTGAGCAGGCCCGAGCGGGTGGTTGTTGATCTGCTGGGTACCAAAGCTGATCCGGCGCTTAAGATTGTTGCCGTAAATGCCGCTGGTATTTCAACTGCCCGTGTCGGTACCTATAGCGACAAGACGCGTATTGTGCTGGATGCAATCACTGGTGGTCTGCCTGATGCACAGGTAGTCAAAAATAGTGACGGTGTAATGGTCAGTTTCGCTGCTGCACAGGTGTCAGCATCTGCAGTATCCGCACCGACACCTGTTGTCAGTGCACAAGCATCTGCTGGAGCAAAAGCTGCTGCTGCATTGTCAAGTGAGATTGAAGCCATAGACTTCCAAACGTTTGAAAAGGTGTCACGGGTGTCTGTGAAGGTGAAAGGCAGCTTTACGGTTACACAGCCGGCGAAGACCGATGGCTTTGTTTCGTTCAGGATTAACAATGCCCTGTTGCCCAAGTCGCTGCAGCGTTCATACGAGGCCCGTGAATTTAGCTCACCTGTATTGCGTGTTACGCCGATCCAGGTCCGTACCCAGAAGGGCGAAGATACCATTATACGGGTTGCCATGCGTTCCGAAGCCAGCTACAGCCTGCGTAAAGAGGCTGATATGCTCTACCTCGAGTTTACGCATCCGGCTGATTTTGCAGCTCAATCCGCAGCAAGCGCACCAAAGGCCGCCCCTGTTGCACAACCTGTTTCTGCTGATGCAGCGGTTGAACAGCAGTTGGTACAAACACAGTCTGCGAATGGTAAACGCACCTATGTAGGCCGCAAGGTAACGCTTGAATTTGCTGATGCAGATGTACGTAAGATTTTCCAACTGCTTTCCGAGGTCAGCAATAAAAACTTCGTGCTCGGCGATGAAGTGAAAGGAAATATTGACCTTAAGCTGGTTGGTGTACCCTGGGACCAGGCGTTGGAGGTTATACTTAACACCAAAGAGCTTGATAAGCGTGAAGAGGGCAACATCATCCTGATTCGTGGCAAGGGCAAGTTCAAATCCCTGCTTGACGAAGAAGATGAAATTAGAAAGGCCACTCTCAAGAGCGAACCGCTTGAAACCAGGATGTTCGATGTTAATTATGCAGATATAGATATAGTTGAAAAACATTTCCTACAGCTGAAAACTGATCGTGGTAAAATTGTAAAAGACGGTCGAACTAATAAGATAATTGCTATGGATGTTAACTCTGCCCTTGATGATATGGAGATGTTGCTGAAAAATATCGATATGCCGGAGAAGCAGGTGATGATCGAGGCGCGGATCATTGAGGCATCCACCAGCTTTACCAAGTCGCTGGGCATCCACTGGGGGCTCTACACCGATCCAAACATCGGCGGGGGGCTTGGCATCAATAACCTGCAGACCTCGTTTGGCGGTTTGACCAGCACTGATCCAATGTCGGATGACGGGTTTACCCAAGTGCCGGGTGCGTTCACCGATATCGCCTTTGGTACCATCGGCGCCAACGTCAAGCTGAATATGCGCCTGAATGCCGCCGCAACCGCCGGTCTGGTTAAAATTATCTCGACACCGAAGGTGGCAACACTGAACCACAAGACCGCCAAGATTACTCAGGGCCAGCAGATTCCGTATACCTCTGCCACCTCGGACAAGATTGAGACCAAGTTCGTAGAGGCGGCGCTGTCGTTGGAAGTTACCCCGCACATCAACGCCAATGGCACCATTGTGTTGAAGATTGATGCCAAAAACGATGCACCTGACCGTCAGACCTCGGTTGGTACGCCGCCGATCAACAAGAAACAGGCTACGACTGAGATGTTGCTGCGCGATGGTGAAACAACGGTTATTGGCGGTATCTATGTGGACCGTGACACCGAAGGGGCAGATGGTGTGCCCTGGTTGATGGACATACCGTTCATCGGGCATCTGTTCAAGTCAACCAATACTGAAAAATCGAAAAGTGAACTGCTGATCTTCATCACGCCCCGCATTTTGAACGTGATCTGATCGCAGGTGGTTACTATCCTTCAAAGGGTCTCTTCTGTCATCAGAGGAGACCCTTTCTTGTGTTACTGCTTGTCAACCAGTTGTGACTGCTCGGTTGACAATTCGAGGCGGGGTATGCTAGCTAAACGCCATGAACACAATCCTTCAGTCGCTGCTCGATACCTGTGCTGACGGTAATCAGATAACCGAAGAACTGGCCCTTGCCTGCTGTTCGCTCCAGTCTGATCAGCTGCCGTCACTGTTTGCTGTTGCTACACAGGTCAGAGAACGAGCTTTTAAACACAACGTCTCGCTCTGCTCCATTATAAACGCCAAGTCAGGACTCTGCCCTGAAGACTGTTCCTTTTGCGCCCAATCGGCGCATCATGAGACATCTGTTGCACAGTATCCGCTGCTGGATGAGCAGACGATACTGGACGGTGCCCGTGCAGCGGCAGCCAGTGGCTCTGGTTGCTACGGTATCGTAACCAGCGGCAGCGGCATACGCGGCGGTGAGGAGCTGGATCGCATCTGCCGGGTCATTCGACAGATACGGGCTGAAGGTTTGATCGCTCCCGGTGCGTCGCTGGGCACGTTGGATCAGTTCTCGGTTCAGGCCCTGAAAGAGGCAGGTCTGGTAACCTACCACCACAACCTGGAGACCAGTCGCAGTTTCTTTCCGAATATCTGTAGTACCCACGACTATGAGGATGATGTTGCCACGGTTCGCATGGCCAAACAGGCAGGCCTACGTGTCTGTTCGGGCGGACTGTTCGGTTTGGGTGAAAGTATGGCACAGCGTGTCGAGTTGGCGTTGACCCTGCGCGAGCTCGATGTGGATTCGGTGCCAATCAATTTCCTGGACCCGGTTGAGGGGACACCCTTGTCCGGCAGTAAAAACCTTACACCGCTTGAATGCCTGCACAGTATCGCCCTGTTTCGCCTGATACTGCCGCAGGCGCACATAACTGTTTGCGGTGGGCGTGAAAAGAATCTGCGCGATCTGCAATCGTGGGTGTTTATGGCCGGAGCCAGCGGTATCATGACCGGCAACTATCTTACTAAACAAGGGCGACAACCCGGTGACGATCGCCAGATGATCGCTGATCTGGGGTTGAAGCTTGCAGAGGGGCTTGTGCGATGAGTAGAGGACTGTTTGTAACTGGGACCGACACCGGTGTTGGCAAGACGATAGTCACCGCCACCCTGGCCAGAATCTTGCGGTTGCGTGGTGTGAATGTCGGCGTTATGAAACCGGTTACCTCAGGTTGTCAGGTGCGTAACGGGGAGCTGGTCTCCGAAGATGCCGAGCTGTTGGCCTGGGCAGCCGGCATTGAGTGCGACGACAACGTCGCTCCTTATCGTCTGCGCGAGCCGTTGGCGCCGGTGGAGGCAGCAAAGCTGGATGGGGTGAGGATTGATTTCAGTCGCATTGCTGAGTGCTACCAGCGACTGACAAAACGGCACGATTTTGTGCTGGTGGAAGGGGCCGGAGGCTTGATGGTGCCGCTTAATGGCGGTTTGCTGATAGCAGACCTGGTTAACCACCTCAAACTACCACTGGCAGTGGTGGCACGTCCGGATTTGGGAACCATTAACCACAGCGTGCTGACCTGTTACGCTGCCGGACAGATGGGCATTGAGGTGAAAGGGGTGTTTGTCAACCGCTTCCCAGCTGTTCCTGGACTGGCTGAAAAGGGCGCCCCCCATCAGATTGGCTCACTGTGTGGTGCGCCGATACTGGGCATCTGGAACGATCTGCCGGGCACACCAGAGCAGGTCGTAGAAACGTTGGCTGAACAGTTCAACAACGATCCCAAGTCGGACATCATCCTGCGGGTGCTGGGTGGCGCCGAGGACAGCCCGTGCAGCACTGGTTCATCGGCGAGTAGCTGCTCAGGCAGCTGCAGTGGCTGCGGAGCGTAGAACGGTGCCCCCCAAACCGACCACCGAGCAACTCAAAGACTGGGACAAACGCTACGTCTGGCATCCCTTTACCCAGATGCGCGATTGGCAGGCCGAAGATACACCGGTGATTGTGGCCGGGGAAGGCAGCTGGCTGATCGACTCAGACGGCAAGCGCTACCTGGACGGTGTCGCCTCCATGTGGACCAACGTGCATGGCCATTGCCACCCCGAGTTAAACCAGGCGTTGGCTGATCAGGCCGCTAAAATTGAACACGCCACCCTGCTGGGTCTGTCAGGAGAGCAATCGATCCTGCTGGCAAGGCGTCTGGTGGAGATCGCGCCGACCGGCCTGACCCGCGTCTTTTACTCCGACAACGGTTCCACCGCCGTCGAGGTGGGCCTGAAGATGGCCTATCAGTATCAGTGCCACCTGGGACAACCCCAGCGCAGCCGTTTCATCCGCCTGCAGCACGCCTACCACGGTGATACCATCGGCTCGATGAGTGTGGGCGGTATTCCTATCTACCACGCCACCTTCAGCCCCCTGTTGTTTGAGACCATCGAGGCGCCGGCTCCCTACTGTTACCGCTGTCCGCTGGGCAGGCAGGATGCTGACAGCTGCGGGCTGGCCTGCCTGGCTGAGCTGGAACGCCTGATCAGCGAGCATGCCGACGAACTGGCCGGCGTGGTGCTGGAGCCGCTGTTGCAGGGAGCCGGCGGCATGATCGTGCATCCTGCAGGCTACCTGAAAGGCGTGCGTGAGCTCTGCGACCGCTACGACGTGCTGCTGATCACCGATGAGGTGGCCACCGGCTTTGGCCGCACCGGCCGGATGTTTGCCTGCGAGCATGAAGGGGTTGCGCCGGACATCATGGCCATCTCAAAAGGATTGTGCGCCGGCTACCTGCCGCTGGCGGCGACACTGGCCAGTGAGCGGATGTATAGTGCGTTCCTCGGCAAGTATGCCGAGCTGAAGACCTTTTTTCACGGTCACACCTTTACCGGCAACCCGTTGGCCTGCGCCGTTGCGCTCAAGAGCCTTGATCTGTTCGAGCGAGACCAGCTGCTGGCAGCGTTGCAGCCGAAGATTGCTCAATTGGGTGCCTGGTTGCAGCGGTTGGCGGGACATCCTCGGGTGGGTGATCTGCGACAGTGCGGCCTGGCGGTCGGCATTGAGTTGGTGGCTGACAAGGCAACCAGAGAACCGTATCCGTGGGAAGAAAAACGCGGCATCAAGGTCTGTCTGGCGGCCCGCAGGCGCGGGGTTTTCTCGCGTCCTTTGGGTAATACGGTGGTGGTATTCCCGCCGCTGGCAATCACAGCGGATGAGCTGGATTTTCTGATGGAAACCCTGCTGCAGTCGATTGACGAGGTTGTTGGCGACTAGCCGGCGGGGTAAACCCTGATCAGGGATCAGCTGGTTGTGTGTCTTGATTGTCTGTGCCGGCCTCAGGTTGCTGTGCTTCGTCCGCTTCAGCGGCAGCCCGCTCTGCCTCCTGTGCGGCCGCTTGTTCTGCCAATCGCCGCTGCTGATCATCCAGATAGGCCCGCTCCACCTCATCAGCATGTACGCTTAACTCACTGAGCGCCACCTGCCGCAGCCCACCCTCGGCACTGTTCTCTATCAGCGATAGCGGGCCTTCCAACTGGGCCGTAAACTCCTCGACGCTGCCGCCCACCTGCACGGTCACCCCTTCATACAGCCTGTTTCTGACGTTCACCTTCGGGTTGGCATTGGGCGGACGGCGCTTGCGCACCTCGACAATCGAACTGGTCAGGCGCTGTTTTTCGGTGGTCAGGCGGTGTAACTCATCCATGTCCTTGGCCTGACTGATCGATTCGTGCAGCACCTCAAGCTGGGCAAACAGCTCCTGCAGACGCTCCAGATCGTGATAATCGGTGCCAGCGTGCAGCTTGGTCTTGACGCCGGAAGGGGCGCCCACTTTCTTTACATCGATCCCTTCCAGGGCGATACAGGAACCGCCTGACAGCATGCCGGCGTACACGGCGCCACGGGTCCGAACGTTACTGTTGATCAGTTCTATGTTGATCTGCAGTGTGCCTGAACATTCGATGGCAGACTCGTGGATGAAGTTGGCGGTGATGTTGCCGCCGCACAGGATGCTGCCCTTGCCCTGGCCGTCCATGCCGCAAAATTCAATGTTACCGGGGGAGATCAGGCGACAGTTGCCCACGTTGCCGGTAATCTTCAATCCCTTGCTGGCGTTGATCTGGAAGCCGTCCAGCACGTCGCCCCGCACCTCGACGAAACCGTTAAAGCGGATGTTGCCCACCGCGAAATCTACGTCCCCGTCCACAACGTATTCTTCCACCACATGAATGGTATCGCCATCCAGCTTTACCCGGCCATGGATCTCGGCAATCAACAGACTATCGTCGTCACCAGCGATGCGGACGTTTTTGCCGAGCTTGAGCTGTAACGGCTTGCCTGGGGGAGGAGGGACCAGCTTGCCGCGTACAGTCTTGCCGGCGGTGCCGTTGCTGGGGGGGATAATGCGGCCGATCTCCTGATCGGCATCAACATTGATGAATTGTTGTACAGAGCGGAAGTCTATGGCGTCGTCTGCATCGTCCGTGTCTTTGTCATTGTCAGGCGGAGGAGGCTCCAGGGGACAGAACGTGTACTCTAGTCTGCCGTCTTCGCCCGGCAGCGGGGGCTGCCCCGCGGCCACCCGATAGGTTGCCGAGCGTCCCGGCAGGGCCTGCACCAGCAGTTGTGCGACCGCGTCATCTGAAACGCCGATAGAGATGCCGTCAGTTGCCAGAAAGGCCATGATCTGATCAGAGCTGGGCGGTGTGCCCCCCTGGTGCACATCCAGGTGGGCGATACACTCCATCTCATCTGTCGAGAGGTTGAAGATTAATTGATAGCTGTTGGGTTGGGCATGATAGAAGCGCTGTCCATCCTGTTTCGCATCACTGCTTGCAGTGGTCGATGTTGGCTCCATAAAGCCTCCTGATGCGGTTTTAGGCACTATACCAGCGTTTGATGCAGATTGCCACCTCGCAACTCATGAAAATATTGCGTCTGGATTGAGTGCTGTGACATAGTACGGCCCATACGAGGAGCGTACAATGGACGATCAGTTCAGGGTGCTGGTGATTGATGACGATGACCCCGGCCGCGAGGTGATGGAACTGCTGTTGCGCAGGGCCGGTTTTGCCGCGCACTCAGTGAGTAACGGTGCCGAAGGTATTGCCGTGGTGCAGGAAGGGGCCACCGATCTGGTGCTGGTCGATCTGTTTTTGCCCGACAAAAGCGGCATCGAGATACTGAAAGAGATTCGCCAGGTGGCCCCGGAGATCGAAGTGGTGGTGATCACCGGTCACGCCTCGGCCCAAACCGCCGTTACAGCCATGAAGGAAGGGGCCTTTGACTACATCACCAAGCCGGTCAATTTTGATGAACTGAAGATCGTCATCGCAAAGATTCGCGAACAACAGCGGCTGCGGTCCGAAAACGTCTATCTGAAAAAACAGCTGCTGGAGCGGTTCCAGTTCAGCAACATCATCGGCGGCTCCACCGCCATGCAGCGGGTCTTCGAGCGGATGCAGCGGATCGTCAAAACCGACTCGACGGTGCTGATCTTTGGTGAGTCGGGCACCGGCAAGGAGCTGGTGGCCCGCGCCCTGCACCACAACAGCCGCAGGAAATCACACCCCTTTGTGGCGGTCAATTGTGGCGCCATACCCGAAACCCTGTTGGAGAGTGAGCTGTTCGGTCATGTACGTGGCGCCTTTACCGGCGCAGTGCGGGATAAAATCGGCAAGTTTGAGGCCGCCCACCACGGTACCCTGTTTCTGGACGAGATCGGCACCATGCCGATGCACCTGCAGTCCAAGCTGCTGCGGGTCCTGCAGGAACAGGAGGTGGAGCGGATCGGCTCCACCAAGACGATCAAGCTTGATGTACGGGTGATCTCAGCCACCAATGCCGATCTTGAGGAACAGGTCCGTCAGGGAACCTTTCGCGAAGACCTGTTTTATCGCCTGAACGTGATACCGCTGCACCTGCCACCCTTGCGCGAACGTCGTGAGGATATTCTGCCGCTGGTCAATCACTTTCTGGACAAGTTCCGTCACCTGATGGACCGACCGGCCATTGGCATGCACCGGGCCACCCTGGATGCGCTGGAGCAGTACCACTGGCCTGGCAACGTGCGCCAGCTGGAGAACGTGATCGAACGGCTGGTGGCGCTCACCGAGGGGGATGCCATCACCCCCGATGACCTGCCGGCCGAGATTGCCGATCAGGGCAGGGGCGGGCGGGGGCTCTGTCTCGACCTGTCGCCGCAGGGGATCGATATGCCTGCCGCCATTGCCGACCTGGAGCGCAAACTGATCGCCAAGGCGCTGCTGCTGGGTGGCGGGGTCAAGACCAAGGCTGCCGCCCTGCTGGGGCTCAACCGCACGACGCTGGTCGAGAAAATCCGTCGGCTGGGTGTCTGATCAGTTTAGCCCCATATGCCGGCAATCGCCTTACCGCAGCTCCCACAGGACCCATCCTTCACGTTGATCCGAGTAACCGTGTAGCCGCTGCGCCCCACCACCACGGCGCCACAGTGGGGACACAGCGTCTGTTCCCGTCCTGCCGCCACATTCCCTTCGTAGACATAGCGTAATCCGGCCCGGTCGCCAGCTTCCAGGGCTCGTTCCAGCGCTGCCAGCGGGGTAGGGGGGTGGTCCAACATTCGGTGGCAGGGGAAAAAGCGAGAAACGTGCCAGGGGGTGTCGGGCCCCAATTCATCAGCAATAAAACGGGCGATGCCGTTTAACTGCACATCGTCGTCGTTTTCCCCTGGTATGATCAGCGTAGTCAGCTCGATCCAGATGCCTCGGCGGTGGTAGTCGCGGATACAGTCCAGTACCTCGGCCAGCCGCGCTCCGCATACACGCCGGTAAAAATCATCGCTAAAGCCCTTCAGGTCGATATTGGCGGCATGCAGCACCGGTGCGATCATGTCCAGCGCCTCAGGGGTGATGTAGCCGTTGGTGACAAACAGGTTATAGAGCCCCTTGTCCGCGGCCAGGTTGGCGGTGGCCAGGGCGTATTCGAACCAGACCGTCGGCTCGGTGTAGGTGTAGGCAATTGAGCGACATCCGCCTGCCAGGGCACGCCGTACCGCCTCGGCCGGTGGCAGCTTGTGTCCCGGCATGGCGCTTGTGTCGTGGGCATCATACTGGGCGATGCTTGCGTTCTGGCAGTGTAGGCAACGGAAGTTGCAGCCCACCGCTGCCAGCGAGTAACTGCTGCTACCGGGCAACAGGTGAAAGAGCGGTTTTTTCTCGATCGGATCGATCTGTTCCGCCACCACCAGGCCGTCCACCAGAGAGAACAAGGATCCTTCCCGATTTTCGCGTACCCGGCAGATACCCCGCTTGCCGTTGGCGATCAGGCAGCGGTGGCGGCACAGCCCGCAGCGCACCGATTGATCGGCAAGCTGCTCGAACACAAGAGCGGTTGACATAGTGCACCCCCCAGGTTGCGGATTGTCAAAACGATGCTATACGTTTTTAAGTATAGCTCAGCATGGCGGTTCGGCAACGTGACGAAACGGACAGAAAGGGCTGGTAGCGGTATGGCGGTTATCAATCGTGAAGAGGTAGTGGCGCGGCTGGGTGGCGATGAGGAGCTGTATGCCCAAATCTGTGGCCTGTTCCGGCGCGATGGCCGAATGCTGCTGGAACGGTTGCAGGGGGCGCTGGATGCAGGCAGCCTGGAGCTGGCAGTCCGTTATGCCCAGTCGATCAAATCCATGGCATCCAACGTGGGCGCTGAAGAGCTGATGACCCTGGCAGGCCAGGCCGAACAGGCTGGCCGTGATGGCGATGGGGTCAGTCTGGGCGCCTGTCTGCCTCAGTTGCAGCAGCAGTTGTTTTCAGTCTTGCAGGAACTGCCCGCCAAAGCACCCATCGCCCCGTAACACCATGCATAGATCACACGGCCGGTCAGCGTTCGCTTAATGCCAGTTTAAGCGCCAGCCCCACGAAGACAGTTGCGGTCAGGCGGTTCATGATCCGTTGCAGCCCGGGCGAGCGGGTCAGCCATGCGCCCAGCATCCCCGCCAACAGTGCAATGCCACCAAAGACCAGAATCGTCGCCACCATGAAGATCGCCCCCAACAGCAGCAACTGCTGGGTTAGCGGCCCCCGCGCCGGATCGGCGAACTGCGGCAGAAAGGCCAGAAAAAAGACCGACACCTTGGGGTTGGTGATATTCATCAAAATCCCACGCCGGTAGAGCTGCCAACCGCTCAACTGGTCTTCTGGCGCCGTACGGATTGAGGTTGATGACGCCCGCCAGGCCTGCCAGGCCAGCCAGAGCAGATAGCCTGCGCCACAGAGTTTAAGCAGCGTAAAGGCCAGCGCCGATGCCGCAAACAGGGCCGCTAGGCCCAGCGCCACGGCGGTGGTGTGCACCAGCAGGCCGGTGCAGAGCCCCAGGGTCACCGCCAGGCCGGCTGACCTGCCTCGCAGGGCAGCCTGGGTCAGCACAAATAGGTTGTCCGGCCCAGGTGCCACGGCCAGCACCAGCGAGGCGAGGAAGAAGGCCAGCAGGGTTTCGGTGGCGGGCATCACCTACTCCTTACCGGCAGGCTGCTGTTGATCAGCACCAAAGGCATCCCGCAACGCCTTGGCGTCCAGCTGCTGCTCAAAACCGGCAAAATAGGCGCTCACATCAGGATTGGCCATGATGCCCTGCATGGCAACACCTCCCAGCACCTCGAAGCTGGCGGCAAAGGTCTTTTCCCCCTCATACTTCAGGGCCTGTTGGGTCTCGTTTCTGCAGTTCTGGGTCAGCAGTCTGACCACCAGCACCGAGATATCCTTGTTAAGCTGTAGTCCCTGCTCCGGTGAGACATTACTCAACGCCTTCACATCGGGGTGGGCCGACATGGCGGCGTAGATCCACTTCACCAGCAGGGTCTTGTCAGCCTCGCTGGTGGAGTGCACCAGGCACTTCGACATCTCGTCGGTAAAGGGGCCGGCCTGGGCTACGCTGCTAACAAGCAGCAGGCACAACAACAGGGTAGAGATGCGTCGCATGGTGGTCATCCTTTCGTGATGGCAGCAATGATCCGTTCACAAACCTGCTCGTGGCTCAGATCGGTGCAGGGGATGGTCAGGTCGGCATAGCGCTGGTACAGCGCTGTTCGTTCGTGCAACAGATCGGCCAGCGTCTGATCAAGGCGTTTGGCAAGGCCGCGTGTGCCGAGGTTGTCAATCCGGGCAGACAAGGTTGCCAGATCCACATCCAGATAGATCACCAGCCCGTTCGTCTTGAGGTGAGCCATGGCCCGCTCACTGTACACCGCACTGCCACCAGTGGCAATCACGTGCTTGTTGACCGAAAGTCCCAGCAGCACCTGCTCCTCCAACTGCCGCAGGGCCAGGTAGCCCTCACGGTCAACAATCGTCTGCAAGCTGCGCCCGGCTGCACTCTGGATCAGCAGGTCGGTATCCACAAAGCCCAGTGCCGTCTGTTTGGCCAGCAGCACTCCAATGGTACTCTTGCCCGCTCCCGGCATACCTATCAGCACGATGTTTGAAAAGATTGGTGGCATAGGGTTTATTGGTCCGCGTTGCGAGAGTCGTTCCATTGGTTGTATCAGGCCGGCGACGCCAGCTTGAGACCCACGATACCAGCGACGATCAGCCCAAGACTCACCAGCCGCGCAACCGTAGCCGGCTCATCCAGCAGGATGATACCGAGCAGTGCGGTGCCTACCGCGCCCACGCCAACCCAGACCGCATATGCAGTGCCCACCGGCAGTGATTTCATGGCAATACCGAGCAGACCGAGGCTGATGGCCATTGAGAGCAGCGTGGCAACGGTTGGCCAGAGACGCGTGAAGCCATCAGTATATTTCAATCCGATCGCCCAGCCGATCTCAAACAAGCCCGCTACAACAAGAATAACCCAGTTCATTGCTGCCTCTCATGCATGCGGGGTCGTCCCCGGATTAGTATCGAGCGGTGAGGTCGTCCTCACTGCTGAGAAGCCTAACGTTCACGAGATAAGGGGCTGGCGATGCCGGAGCCCCGGAAACACCGAAAGTACGATACAAAATTCAACGCACAGTAAGCCAGTCCCACTTGATTGAGCTGTTAGAACAAAGACTTATCAAACTTAAATTCCGGGCTTGACCAGTACCAATAAATATTATAACGTTATCTTATTCTGCTCTTACAGGAGGTGAAGTCATGCCAAAAAATACTAGCGTCACTCTGGGTTCCCATTATGAAAAGTTTATTTCGCAACAGCTCGTTCAAGGACATTATGGCTCGGCAAGCGAGGCTATCCGCGCTGGTTTAAGGCTTTTGGAAGAGCGTGAAACCAAGCTGTCACTGCTGCGTCGTGCGCTCACTGAAGGTGAGGAAAGCGGCACAGCAGATTATAATTTAAAAAGTCTGAATGCCGAGCTTGACGGCGAAATTTTCAACTGATGCCTTCATTTACACTTACCAACATGGCGAAGGCCGATTTGAAAGAAATTGGCCACTACACGCAAGAAAATTGGGGCAGAGAGCAGCGGATACTATACCTGAATATGCTTGATGCCTGTTTTTATAGATTGGCAACAAACCCTCTCCTGGGTAAAGATTGTAGAGAAATTCGTAATGGCTACCGCAAGTTTAATGCAGGTAGTCACCTGATTTTCTACCGTCAGAAATCAATTGATATAGTTGAGATAGTCCGTATTTTGCACTGCCGCACGGATGTTGAAATGCAGCTGTCCGTTTTTTAACTACACCCTCCGCACATTACTCTTCCTCTCGCAATCAGCAATATTTCAACTTCTTGTTCTAACGTTTACGAGACAACCGGCTGGCGATGCCGGAACGGTGCTGCTTGAACTGCCTGATTCATTGCGATTTGTACACTAGTGAAATTCAGCATGCAGTTAGCCAGTCCGAGTTGATTGAGCCGTTAGGCGTCTGACCGGTCTTTCCACCAATTTGCCGGATACATACTTGTGGAGAATGCTGGCTATCAAGGTCTGATATGGGAGACCTTCTTCTGCCGCCTTTTCCTGGATGTCCATAAGGTCGGGAGTAGATAGGCGGATATTGACACGACGGTCTTTTATAAACGTGTCGTGGGCAGCAGCACGGTATTTTTGTAAGTCATCTTTTGAGGTAATGACCGAGGTCATCTTGTCTTGGTCGAATACCTCAAGCATGTCTTGTTCATATGTGTTCAGTTTTGCTTTTTTCATAATGTACCTCGCTTCAGGTAGTCCCGTTTTGCTTTGCGGCTTGGAATAATGGTTTTGAGAAAGTAGTATTCCGACTCTTCAATAAAGGGCACCAAGTAGACATAACCCTCGTATGCAACGACAAAGATAAGCTGGTTTGGGTATTTATCAATGTTTGGATGCTGAACCACGTCCAGCAGACCGTCTGCCTCAATAGCCAGAACCATTTGTTCAAAGGTGATGTCGCGCTCAGCCTTTAGCTCTGTATTCTTCTGATGATTCCAGCGGAAATGTTTCATGGTGGCAGGATACAGTAATGTGTGCCTTTTGTCATCACAAACGTCTAACGTTCACGAGATAAGGGGCTGGCGACTCGAAGCCCCGGAAACACCGAATGTACGAAACGGACACTGCTAAAATTCAGCGCACAGTAAGCCAGTCCGAGTTGATTGAGCCGTTAGGTGAAATTAATAGTTTGAAACTTCTATTAAGTTCATGTCTGGGTCTCTGAAGTAAAACGAATTTATTGGACCTACAGCCCCAGTTCGTTTTACAGGGCCTTCTATAATTTCGACACCCTTACTGCGTACGTGTTCAATCGCTTCATTCAGCGGAACGTCGGTAATGAAACACAAATCTGCAGAGCCAGACGTAGGTTTGTCTGCTTTTGGCTCAAATTCCTTGCCTACCTGATGCAGATTGATTTTTTGATTACCGTATTTGAGCGCTAGCCTTCCAGCCCCAAACTCTTCTTTTTGCATGCCAAGCACAGCAACGTAAAATTGTACTGTAGTTTCGATGTCCTTCACCGTAAGAACCAGATGGTCAAGTCGCTGGATTTGCATATTGCCTCCTGCTTTCACCTAACGTTCACGAGATAAGGGGCTGGCGACTCGAAGCCCCGGAAACACCGAATGTACGGCAAGGACACTGCAAAAATTCAAGGCACAGTAAGCCAGTCCCACTTGATTGAGCTGTTAGGTGCAATTTAGTGATGATAGGCAAAAGACAATATCTTTTCTATTCGAGAAGCTGCAAGGATGCGCCGTTGCCTTGCTTCACTTGTGCTGCAACCATGTCCTGAATACTGTGTTAAAAAGGGTATGGTGAAATTTGGCTCGTCAGGGACTCGATAGTATTCTTGCCAAGCTAGTTCAAGCTTTTCAGCTTTTGTGTCAAGAAAAGGTTTGAATTCAAAAATTGCTGCACGATGTTTTTCAAATGCTGCGGTAAGTAAGTCACAAGCATCAATAGTGTTAGCTGACATGGCAGGGTTTAATGCTAATAGCTCATCTCTGAATGCAGTACGGAATTTGATTGATGCCTCACGAAATGCAGTTTTAAGAGATAGAGCAAGCGTTAAGCGATAGCCTGTCCATGTGCCTACGAGAGTGCCAAGAATAGTAAAACAACCACTTATCAGAGATATTTCATATGCGTTTAATTGCATTTCAACTCTCCTAGTCTGTTACATGATGCACCTAACGTTCACGAGATAAGGGGCTGGCGACTCGAAGCCCCGGAAACACCGAATGTACGACAAGGACACTGCAAAAATTCAAGGCACAGTAAGCCAGTCCCACTTGATTGAGATGTTAGGGCTTTTGTTTGGGAATCATTGAATAGAATTCTTTTAATTCACAGTGAATAACTGGAATTACGGAAAGCAATGCTGTCCCTGCAAGCCCGAATGCTAGTGGAATTCCTGAAATTCCTTGTTTTTGGATGAAAATAAAGTATGCATACCCTGCTAGCATAGCAAGAGCAGGGATAGTTGCTACACAAGCAATGGCAAATGGAATGCCTCTAAAATTTTCTGGAATTAATATTGAACGTGACTTTATGAAAACAAGTATGCGGTATAAGACTAAAACAGGAACAATAGCCGCCAATATACCTAAAACTTTTTGAACTAAAAACAGCATAACATTGCTGGCACCAAATAAGTGAACAAGCGGGAAAGCAAGTGTGCCAACTAAAGCGCCACCCCCGAAATAAGCTGCTACCAAACAGGTTAAATAAATCAATGCACGCATACATTCACCTTTCTAGACCTAACGTTTACGAGATAACCGGCTGGCGATGCCGGAGCGGTACTGCCTGACTAACCTACCACCTGACGACTGCGGAACTGCTGAAATTCAGCGCACAGTAAGCCAGTCCGAGTTGATTGAGCCGTTAGAGGTTGGACTATTCTGTACCTGCGCGACAGAAACCGTGTCCCCCCCCTCCAATACCTAGCATTGGGACAAGTGGACCGCAGTAAGCGCCAGAAGAAACAGGCATTTGTCGAGTAAATTGTACTGGTTTACCGTCGTTATAAGTGACTTCGAGTTTTGTGTTACACACTGGCATCCATAACGGTATAGGTATTATTGCAAAGACAGTTAAGCCACACCATTTTAATTCATCTTGTACGACGTAACTCTCAAGTCCACCAGGAAGAACTTTGTCGGGTTTGCGGGTAGGTTTTGTACGAAACTGCCATGAGAGTGCAGATATATCGTTACTCACTTTAATATCAGAATTATGGGTAAAGGAGCTCCCAACGCACCCTGATGAGTTAATTGTAACGACTAAGATGGCGATAGCCAAAATGTATTGTTTCATGCGTGACCTCTAACGTTCACGAGATAAGGGGCTGGCGATTCGAAGCCCCGGAAACACCGAATATACGACACGGACACTGCTAAAATTCAACGCACAGTAAGCCAGTCCCACTTGATTGAGCTGTTAGATACTGCTGCTTGATAATGTGTATAAGGAGAAGGGCGAGGGAGCAGGGTGTCCTGACTTCCCGACTGGCAAAGTCGTCGGGGTCCCGTCACAATGATTCGTTTAAGAAATCACCACCATGTCTCTTGGTCTCCGGGTTTTGGATATGTTTCTGCACCAGTCTGAACATCCAAAGTATCCGGGCCAACTAAGGACATGACGCCCGCACCTCCTCATGTAGGTAATGAGTTTACTTACCATGTCGCATTACCTCCTTTCGGAAGGGGCTTTTCGCCCTCCTCACTATAAACACTATCCTTTCTGTATCTAACGTTTACGAGATAACCGGCTGGCGATGCCGGAGCGGTGCTGCTTGGCTAACCTGCCAACTGACGACTGAGGAACTGGTGAAATTCAGCACACAGTAAGCCAGTCCGAGTTGATTGAGCCGTTAGGCGTTTAAACTGCTGACAACCTTGTTTTTAGGTATGAAATAGCTTTTTCAGACAGTTTTAGAGGCTTCGTACCACCACCTTCAATAAAATCAACCATACGACCAACAGGCCAAAGTTCTTGGCTGTAGCCAACAATTATAATTCCATGCTCGTCTCCACGGTAATCATGCCAATAGTTAGCGACTAACTTCCCGTCTCGGTAAATGCTATATCGGTAGTCACCAAATGACTCCCCTCTAGTGATTTCTTGTTCGATGACAAATTCCATGTGACATTTCCCTTTGCGCCTAACGTTTACGAGATAAGGGGCTGGCGATTCGAAGCCCCGGAAACACCGAAGGTACGGCACAGACACAGATAAAATTCAACGCACAGTAAGCCAGTCCCACTTGATTGAGCCGTTAGGTGTTGAATAGATATTTAAGTAGTTTGGCGATTTCTACTGATGCAGTGCTTAAAACTACTCCTACAAAAAGCCACGATGCACCTATCGCTGATATATGAACTCCGCCTGTTCCAGTTGCTTCGAGCTTTTCCTGAATAATACGGTCTTCTGTTTGCCTCAATTGTGTTTCTTGCTGAAGTGCAGTTGCTGATTTTTGACATTCCTGATCGATGTCTTTTTGGGTCTGATTTATACGCTCATGTATGCTTGCAATGTTTTTTTCAAGAGCCTCAAGACGATTTTCAACCGTAGGATTGTTGCCGGCACTATGTGTGCTATACGCCCTACCGTTACCGGTTAGAGCAATTGATATACTTCCGCTACAAGCAATGCTCACATGCTTGCGCTGAAAAAGAGGAAAACGCTTTAGCCACTCTTTTGTTTTATTTGCAAAAGAGGGATGACCAAAGAGTGCTCTTGTCTCAGAAATGCCCCATATTACGGTTCCTATGCCTAATACTTGTAAAAAAAGTCCAGTGATACGTATGACTGGTTCTGTTGAATATGGGCCTAGAGATATGATTAAAGCGATCAAAATAATAGTTAAGGATAACCATGTAAATTTCATTTCTGAAAGCCAATGTCGAAGTGCATTTATTTTAAATATGATATTTTGCATTTAACACCTAACGTTCATGAGATAACCGGCTGGCGATGCCGGAGCGGTGTTGCTTGACTAACCGACCAACTGACGACAGAGACACTGGTGAAATTCAGCGCACAGTAAGCCAGTCCGAGTTGATTGAGCCGTTAGGTGTTCTTGTTTGCAGTGCGTGGAGAGTGTTGTGCTAGAACAGTTCTGACCACAGTTGCAAGTGTTTGTGCATTTGCAAGAAACTCTTTTTCTTGTTGTGGTAGAGCGAATTCCTGCCTAAGCCACACCCTGTCTTTAATCTGAAAACCAGCAGGAAGTTCGTCAAGAAGAGAGGCGCGTACCTTGTTTTTGAGCGCCGTTCCAGGGCACCACCCATCTGGGATAACGGTTGATAAAATTGCACCATGATTTTCAACGGTAAGCCAAAACCTGGCTTGTGGAGCGTCTTGGGCTGAAAAACTGAACGAAGCATAATTCAGGTGGTCTGCCCACGCATTTGCAGAAAAATTATTGCGTATATTGCTAAATTGCCAAAGTTGACGAACTGCACGCCATGTTGGTTCTATTTGGGGGTTCTGTTCGAGAATTGATTCAAAATGCATTACAATTTCAGATTTTGAATTACTTAAAAGGTTGGCACGTATTAATTCAATTGGAACAAAGCGTTTTCTTAAATAACCAGCTAACTCTACACAGTATTTGTCAAAGCTAGGTGCTATTAGAACCAGCCTCGCTGGAGCACCTGTGATTGTGAAAGCATGATCACCCCAAAAAAGTTTAGCAAAATCATTTAGGCTGTTTTTGTTGTCTGATGGCCAAGGCTGTGAATTGCTGAAACTCTTTATATTTGGAGCGTTGTGCTTGGTGGTTAAAAGTGTTTTGTTGCCCCATATTTGAAGTTGGTTCAACGCATTCTTTAAGACGTCATGTCGTGTTCCCCGGCTTGCAATTTTGAAAAAACCACGATCTAGCTCCCCTAGGGGCAATATATGGTAGTGCTCAGAGTATGCCAGCAATTGTGCCAAAGCAGCTAGTTTTGCCTCTTCATTTTTAATTTCGACAATCACAAGTCGACCTAATTCATCGATGTACAATTGGTCTGGTGATACCTCGGTGCTTCCTCCATCAATTTTTATTGGCAGGTGGTCACATACGTTTAGCAATTCCGGATTAATAGTTAAAATATGCTGCAGCAGGTCTTCGGTCCATTTAGCAGGAGTGCAGCCTGTGCCTTGAGCATCAGTCGGTCTAGCAACACCATCTTCAAGTGAAATGACAAACTCGTTGACCATGAAATATCTCCTTATGGTAAGCACCTAACGTGTATTAGACGACCTAAATTTAAATAAAAAACGACAAAAACAGCACAAAAAAGCCGGTTGAAATTTATTAACTAGCTGTTATGCTTTGCCTAACAAAAATAAAAAAACGACCTAAATTTCAGGGAAAAACGACATGGAAAACCAGCCTGCCAAACCCAAGCTACTTGATCAACTCCGTGATCGCATTCGCCTCAAACACTATAGCAGGCGTACTGAGGATGTGTACCTTGATTGGGCAAAACGTTACATACTCTACCACAATAAGACCCATCCGCAAGAGATGGGTAAGCTCGAAATAGAAGATTTTTTAACGTATCTGGCGCGAGATCGTAAAGTATCGGCCTCTACCCAGAATCAGGCCAAGGCAGCGCTTTTGTTTCTGTACAAAGAGGTGCTTGATATTAAATTGCCTTGGCTGGGGGAGGTGGAGCAAGCCAAAAAGCCGCAAAAGATGCCGGTGGTGCTGACAGAAGAAGAGGTGCAGGCACTGCTGGCAAAGTTGCCTGATAGCTGGTTGCTGGTAGGGCGTTTATTGTATGGTACTGGCCTGCGTCTACTGGAGGGGCTGCGACTGCGGGTGCAGGATCTTGATTTTAGTGCAAATCAGCTTTTGGTACGTGAGGGTAAGGGGGGCAAAGACCGGGTAACCATGTTGCCGCAGAAGCTGCAACTGCCACTTAAAGACCATCTGTTGCGAGTGAAACAGCTGCATGATCAGGATCTGGCTGCTGGTTATGGCGAGGTATGGTTGCCGGAAGGTGTGGCCCGCAAATATCCCGCTGCCGGTAAAGAGTGGATCTGGCAGTATGTCTTCCCGTCAATTAAGTTGTCCGTTGATCCCCGCTCAGGCGTGACCAGACGGCATCATCTGGATGAAAAAGGGTTGCAGCGGGCCATCAGGCAGGCTGGCGTTGATGCCGGACTGACTAAGCATGTGACCCCCCATACGCTGCGGCATTCCTTTGCCACCCATCTGCTGCAGGCTGGTTATGATATCCGCACGGTGCAGGAGTTGCTGGGCCATAAGGATGTGCAGACCACCATGATTTATACCCATGTGTTGAACAAGGGCGGTCGGGGCGTAACCTCGCCGCTGGATAGAATCTGACCATGCCCGACCGTCTGCCGATTGATGACGTTTTGTCGGAACTGCTGGATACCCTGCGCACGAGCCCCAACGCGGTGCTGTCGGCCCCGCCGGGTGCCGGCAAGACCACCCGGGTGCCGCTGGCGCTTTTGGAGCTGTTCCCACCGGAAGCCGGCCGGATCGTGATGCTGGAACCACGCCGGATCGCAGCGGCCTCGGCGGCCCGCTACATGGCCCAGTGCCTGGGGGAGCCGGTGGGGCAGACCGTGGGCTACGCCATCCGCTTTGAACGCAAGGTGAGCCAGCAGACCCGGATCGAGGTGGTGACGGAAGGCATCTTGACCCGCCGTCTGCAGGACGACCCTGAGCTTAACGGGGTGGCCTGCGTGATCTTTGACGAGTTCCACGAGCGTTCGATCCATGCCGACCTGGGGTTGGCCCTCTGCCTGGAGTGCCAGGCCGCGCTGCGGCCTGATCTGAAGTTGCTGGTGATGTCGGCCACCCTGGACTGCGGACCGATTGCGGCCCTGTTGGGGGATGCGCCGCTGGTGGCCTCTGAGGGGCGTTCCTTTCCGGTGGAGCTGCGCTACCTGGGGCAGCAGCAGCGTCAGCCGCTGCCGCGCCTGATGGCAACGGCCATCCGTCGGGCAGTGCAGGAGGAGCGGGGTGATATCCTGGCCTTTCTGCCGGGTAGCGGCGAGATCCGGGCGGTGCAGCGGGAGTTGGAGACAACAGGACTGGAGGCCTTGGTCTGTCCGCTCTACGGCGACCTGCCTTTTGAGCAGCAGCAGCAGGCCATTCGGCCCGGCCCCCGGCGCCGGGTGGTGCTGGCCACCAACATCGCCGAGACCTCACTCACCATCGACGGGGTGCGGGTGGTGATCGACAGCGGTCTGTCGCGCCGCCTGCAGTTGGACCCGGCTACGGGTCTGGAACGGCTGGTGACGGTGCGGGCATCAAAGGCTTCAGCCCTGCAGCGCACCGGGCGGGCCGGCCGCACCGGACCCGGAGTCTGCTACCGCCTGTATGATGAACATCGTTTCAAGGCCATGACCCCCTTTACCCCGCCGGAGATCATGACCGCCGATCTGGCGCCGCTGTTGCTGGAGCTGGCTGCCTGGGGCATACGTGTTAATTCCGGGGACAGTATGGATGTTACGTGTACTGTCCCCGGAATTAAGTGGCTGGACCCGCCGCCGGCCGCCCATCTGACTGCGGCACGTGAGCTGCTGCGTCTGTTGGGCGCCTTGGATGACAGCGACCGGATCAGCGAACTGGGCCGTCGGATGGCCCGGTTGCCGTTGCACCCCCGGCTGGCGCGGCTGCTGCTGGCAGGGCAAGAGCAGGGGCTGGCCGCTGCTGCCTGCCGTCTGGGGGCCGAACTGTCGCAGCGCGGCAGCGCACCTGCTCTGATCCGTCAGACCGAGCAGCAGCTGCGCCGCCTGGTGGGCTGCCCCAACGATGCGGCTACTGCGCTGGACGACAGCCAGCTGGCCCCGCTGGCCCTGGTGGCCTGGCCCGACCGGCTGGCCCAACGCCGCAGCGGCGATGCTGATCGTTACCTGCTGGCCTCGGGCCGTGGGGCGCAGTTGTCGGCTGGGCTCAAGGGCAGCGGCCCTGAGCTGTTGGTGGCCTTGCAGGTGGACGGCGGGGCAGGGGTTGAAGGGGTGATCCACCGCTTTGTGCAGGTCGGCGAGGTGCAGCTGCGCCAGACCTTGCAGCAGCAGCTGCAACGCCAGCGGCAGGTAATCTGGGATGAGGCTGTCGGACGGGTGGCGGCGACAGAGCAGGAGCGGATTGGCGCGGTGGTACTGCGTAGTCGGCAGGTTGCGGCATCTGACCAAGAAGCGCTGCCGCTGATGCTGGAGCAGGTCGCTCGTCGCGGCAGCGCCAGCCTCACCTGGAGCCCGGCGGCCCGCCAGCTGCAGGCCAGGGTGGCGTTGTGCGCCCGCCTGCTGCCGGAGGAGGGCTGGCCCGACCTGTCCGATAGCTGGCTGGACAGTCACCTGAAACAGTGGTTGGGGCCCTTGGTGGGCGGGCTGCGTTCCTGGCAGGATATCCAGAAGCTTGATCTGTTGCCGGCGCTACAGGCGCTGCTGGACTGGCGGCTGCAGCGGGAGCTTGACAGCGTTGCCCCGCTTAAGCTGCAGATACCCAGTGGACGTACGGCCAGCCTCGACTATACTGATCAGGAGGGGCCGGTGCTGGCGGTGAAGCTGCAGGAGCTGTTCGGTCTGGCCGCATCGCCCACGGTCTGCCGGGGGCGGCTGGCGGTGCTGGTGCACCTGTTGTCGCCGGCTGGACGGCCAGTGGCGGTGACCCGTGATTTGCAGGGTTTTTGGCAGCGGGGCTACCCGGAGGTGCGCAAGGAACTGCGGGGGCGCTACCCCAAACATCCCTGGCCTGACGACCCCTGGAACGCCCCGGCCACCCATCGCACCAAGCAGGCGCTGGCCCGATCACCGGGAAGGAGCTGACTATGCTGTTCGAGATGCATTGCCACACGGCCGAAAAATCGGCCTGCAGTTCGGTAGCGGCGGTGGAGCTGGTGCGACGTGTTCAGGCCCGCGGCCTGCAGGGGATTGTGCTGACCGATCACCATGCGGTCTGGCATGATGAGGAACTGGCCGAGCTGCGCTGCCAGGCCGGGGTGCCGGATCATTTCAGGATCTTTGCCGCCCAGGAGGTGACCACTGCCAAGCATGGTGATCTGCTGGTCTACGGCGCCAGCGAGGCGATCCCCAAGGGCACCGCCCTGGAGGATATCCGGGCCGCCTGGCCACAGGCAGCGCTGGTGCTGGCCCATGCCTACCGCAAGGGACGCCATCCCGCTGATCAGCAACTGACCGATCCGCAGCTGGACGGGGTGGAGATCTTCAGCTCCAACCACGGCGTGGCCGAAAACAGCCGCGGCCTGGCCGACTGGCACCGCCTGCGTTTTACCGCCATTGCCGGCACCGACACCCACGGTGTGCAGTACGCCGGGGCCTACCCCACCATCTTTGATCACCCCGTACAGGACATCGCCGAACTGGCGGCAGAGCTGCGTAAAGGGCGCTGTCGGCCGTTCTTCAAGGAGATCCCCCGCTCCGGGGCCAACGCGCTGGTGACCGAGGTGACCTTCGGCACCAAGGAGGGGGACGAAAACCGGGAGCGGATCATCATCCGTACCCTGACCGACGAGAAGAAGTGGAAGAGCACCGAACGGGCCGAGTCGATCATGGCGGCGGTGGCAGCGGCCGGTTTCAGCGAGGGGCGCTACCGGGTGCCGCGGCCGATCGAGATCGACCGGGAGCGGATGACGATCATCGAACAGGGCATCCGTGGGCGCTCGCTGCACGACAAGCTGCTTTCCGCCAGCCCCGACGATGCCCGCTGGTACCTGGAGCTGGCCGGCCGCTGGCTGGGGCGGCTGCATAAGGCAGCCTTGGCAGTGACCAGCCCGGAGGAGTTCGACCAGCGGGAGGCCAAGCGGCTGCAGCATTATCTCTCCCGCTTCGAGGAGATCAACCACCGCCATAGCGGCCGGGCCCGCCAGATCGTGGAACGGCTGCTGTCGGCCTACCGGGAGATGGCCTGCGGCACCGACTGTCTGGTGCAGGGCCACGGCGACTATCACCCCAAGAATCTGATGATCGGCCAGGACAGCCAGGAACAGCGCGAGACCCTGTTTGTGGCGGCCATCGACTTCGGCAGCTCGATGATGCTGCCGCCTGCCTTTGACGTGGGCAGTTTCCTGGCCCAGCTGCGCAACCAGCTGTTCAGCCAGCGCGAGCTGCTGGAGCGGCTGCCGGAGACGGTCTTTATGGATGGCTACCTGGACGAGGGACCGCCGGTGGGGGACGAGTTTCTCTGGCAGGTGGAGCTGTTCCGGGCCCGCACCAACCTGAGCATCGCCTCGTTCCTGATCCGGGTCGGCATGGGGGAGAGCGAGGACCTGTGGCGGGTGTTGGTGGA
>NZ_JAVEPN010000041.1:0-2547 GCF_034008105.1 Trichlorobacter sp. | reverse complement strand
CATCTATGGAACAATTTTCAGTTTTTGTGAATAAGATAAAACACTACTTATTACATAAGTAATTAACTGCAATGTTTACTTTATCTTATGAAGGGGAAAAATGCAACAAAAACCACCGAAAATTATCTGCAAATAGCGAGTAATATTTTAAATAAAAGCAAAATCGACGGCTTACAAAATTTCTTACTACCCAAGCGCGATTGCTCTATTGGTCAAAATTAAATTTGCTTCTTCTTATTGGTGAAATAAAAACCCGAAAAAGCTACCAGGGCAAGCATGCCCATGATCATCGTTAACTGGTCATTATTTATCATAGTAAATGGGTTCCCTATCGCTTCTGGATGACTAGCCGCCCAAGTTTCTAAATACGCCATCCGGGTTCGTGCCTCAATAAATATGGAATCCTCATTGGTGACAAATTCATTTTTTGCCGTTGCACTCATATAACCATATTCCAACTGTAAATTACTTAGGACCATGCCACATTGTCCCGCGGCATTTTCCCCAATCCCATGATTAACATATTGGGCAAAGGCCAGGGCTTGTTGATAATCCGTTAAGCGGATTATCAGGTTCATGGTATGCCATCCAAGGTAAGAAGCGGTATTTTGGGGATATACCTCCCACTCTAATGCAGGATTAAATACTTGGGGGTTTTGCTGAACACCCGTGATAATATCGGCTTTACGGACTAAAGTATGTTCATTTGTGGAAACTTCACCAATCGTCCAAGCTGTCCCGGGATCCATACCAATTTGCCCAAAAATATCAACATATGTGCCAGTTGAAATTTTATATAAGGCAAGCGCATCATCACCGTTAAAATTAACAACATCACTATTTATGGAAGTGATTCCTAGTGGTAAGGTTAAAGCCGCGGAACTTCTTTGATAAATAATCGTGGAGTTGGAAGGTAGTACACCGGATAATGTCATCTGTTTACTCACTGTCGCCGAACCATTTACATACAATTGTAACTGATAATCCGCCAAGTCCACTGTCTGCCCAGTTCCGTTATAAATTTCAAGATATTTATTATTAGCACTCCCTTCAATGTACTCGGAAATAATTAAATCCGCCGCATAATCAACCACGCCCGGTTGGGCGTTTAAATTTGTGACCATAATCAGATAACTCGTGGATTTACTGTCATAGAAAACCGTGACACTTTGTTCACCGAGTTCCATCGTATCAACAAGGGAAACAGTAAATCCACTTGCTAGTTCAAGGGTGGTGTTATTATAACGCGCCATAATTATCAACCCGGTATAATCAAATGGTTCGCCTAAGGGAAAAATAGTGTTGTGGCTGGATGTTTCTTTAATGAAGATATTCTCTAAAATAATCGCATCCACAGTAATCTCGGTAATGTTTGCTGTTTGTTCCCCAGTGGCATCCGCATAATGGGCAATCACAGTCGTGGTTCCGGCGATTAATGGCTGCGGCGTATAGGTCGTGAATGCAGTCACATCTTTTGTTGTTGCATCATTATAGTAAGCTATTACCTGAATACCAGTTGGATTAAACAAATCACCAGCAAAATATGCTGTTTGATTGGGAGTTCCTTGGATGGATATTGCTTCCAAGGTCACAATTGGAATATCTGCATCATAATAAATGGTAATGTCATCAATAATTAATTCAGCTTTATCACCTGTTTTGCTCCCCGCATTTTGCATTTGCCAGCGTAGATTAACGAACTCGTCTGATCCCTCTAAATCAATAATATAGGTCACTTTTTTTGCACTGGAAGATCGCCCATAGTTGGTAGATGAAAACTAGGTGAGCCGATTATCTAAACTATAACTAAAATTGAGCGAAATATTTGGATCCGATTTATAGAAAAAGTCAACTTTAGTGATATGGGGAATAGCAAAAACGGTTTCTAAAGCCGGCTTTTGCGCATCAACATAACCGCGTAAATGCGCGGATGGTGATGTTATTGCATTTGTTAAAGAAACCGTACCATTGAGAAAATCCCAATAATAAGGGGCTGTCCCTTGATTAACACGAGGCTGGTTATAAATAGTGCTCGTGGTAAATCCTTCACTAATCGCAAAGGAAGTTTGATGATAAACTTCTTCCACGATGGTTTCTCCCGCCACTTTTTCTTTTTGCTTTTCTAAGGAAAAAATCACGGATATAAAAGCCGTAAAACCAACAATGGAAGTAATTATTTCTTTGGAAATGATTCTCACAATTAATTCCCTCCAAGAATTAATCCTATGAAATATCTATCTTGATACTTATATATTTGCACTAAATGTCAAATCTTGCAATAGTATTAAAAAAACGCGAAAATTTCGCTTTTATACTCAGAAACGCATTAATTTCTTAAAACGATTCAAAAATTATTTATTTCAACTTGAACTTTATGAAACGCGCAAAAAAAAGCGCACGTTGAAGTGCGCTTTAAGAGGAAGGAATTGGATTTAATTGTTATATCTCTTTTTACTTACTAAATAGAACCCGGCTACCGCAGTTAAACCAAGTATACCAATAATTAATGTGATTGGCGTATTGCTTGATAAATCCAGCGGATTTGCT
>NZ_JAVEPN010000015.1:0-84176 GCF_034008105.1 Trichlorobacter sp. | reverse complement strand
GTCTTCGGGCTTCTTGTAGTCTTTCATCAAGGCATCGAGCAGTTCGTCGGTAGTGGCCATCGGTTCCTCCTGTGAGGTCAGATTTCAACCGATTTTTGCCACTTACACAATCTATTTTACAGGCTCTCTTCTTCCGCCATGACGTTCAAGTGCGTTAGCAACAAGCGGTCGCCGACAATATGGAAGGTGCAGTAGTAACCTCGCTGGCAATATTTGCAAATCGGCTTCGGCGTCAAGCCATAGTCGCTGGGCGTAATGATGGACATAACCTTTGTCGGCTTGATATCAATGAGCCTGAAGGCCACACGATTCCAGACAACCTTGTCGTTCATCTTCTCGTGTCGCAATATCGTTAGCATCGCTTGTTTTTCTGACATGGCATTCCTCATTAGTGACGAAGCTTCGTGTAACGCTCAGATATTACATGATACGCAATAAAACAGTCCGCTAAATTGCCATCCTGCGGCCGATCCTCACCAGCCAAATCACCAACCAGACCATGACTGCCACAACTGCCAGTGCTTCGCCAATCCGTTTCCGGTATACTGAATCAACGATCAGATACCCAAAGATACCAGCAAGCATGATTGCAGATAGCGTTGCTTGCTCATCAGAGCTCTCGTCGTACGGCAAGAACACCAACATAGACACAAAGCCTAGCCCAAAAACAATGGCAGTTTGCCTGCGATTGCCTTCCTTGGCTGCTGCAATCAGATATTTTGTTGCCAGCAGGGCCATCAGGATGTAGATACCCACCTCACCCAGCAGCAGCACCAGGACGACCAATTGCAGACTGAACGGCTGAAAATCAATTGAGCATGGATGTTCCACCGCCTGTTGACTGCCCGTCATAGTGTACTCCTGCCGCTGTTTATAACCAGCTAGTGACTTCTTTCTTGCTATGTACAACGGTATCACAGCACTGCGTCACAATATGTCATTATCGAAGGCATGGCGGACAATCTTTGGAATAATATCTATAAAAAAAGCTATTTATTAAGCAGGCGAAATACTGTGTGTCGAGTAAACCTGGCGCATTCTGCTGTTTATGATTTTGTTCGGATCACAGTCGGGGTGATGATGTTGCTTGTCACCCATATCACTAGGTGATATAGTTACTGTGCCATGATACTCAAAACCAGACTTTTCAGCCGCTGGCTCAAAAAAGCCGCCATAACCGATAAACTTCTTGTCGATGCAGTCGATGAGATGAAACGCGGTCTGATTGATGCGGATTTGGGCGGTGGAGTCTACAAAAAAAGAATCGCCCAGCCAGGCCGTGGCAAGAGCGGCAGCGCCAGGACCTTGTTGGCGAGCAATCGTCAGGAACGATGGGTATTCATGTTCGGCTTTGAGAAGAACGAGCGGGCAAACATATCGGACAAAGAGCTGGAAGCGTTAAAAATGCTCGCAGCAGACCTGCTGGGGCTGACAGACGAGCAGATTGAACAAACACTCGACGATGGAGTACTGCTGGAGGTGAACCATGAAAAAAAATAACAGCTCGATCCTTTCTGCTGTGCATGAAACCGCAGCAGATCTGCATCGTCTCGGCTTTATTGACAAAAGGTCGATGGATAAGTATGAGGCACTGTGCATTCCGGCCGTTACGGACTATACACCGGAACAGATCAAAACACTGCGTGAGCGCTACCGGATCAGCCAGGCCGTGCTCGCATCAATGCTCAATACCAGTCTGTCTACGGTCCAAAAATGGGAGATCGGCGAGAAACACCCAGGCGGCCCGTCACTGAAATTACTAAACATCCTGGATCGCAAAGGCCTTGAGGCGATGATCTAGCGCAGCGCTTCAAGTTCCTCCCACCGTTCATAGGCGGCCAGCAGTTCGGCCTCCAGTTCTTCCAGCCGGGCATTGAGGGTCGCCACCTCAGGCCCGGCGGTCTTGTAGAACTCAGGGTCGGCCAGGGTGGCGTGAATCGTCTCTTGTTCAGCCTCCAAACCGGCGATCCGATCCGGCAGTGCCTCCAGCTCCCGCTCCTCTTTGAAGGACAGCTTGCGGGCCCGCTCCTTCTGGGGCTTGCCCTTTTCCGCAGCGGGCTTTGCCGACGCCACCGCACCGGCATCGGCCTGCTGCTCCCGCAGCCAGTCGTCGTAGCCGCCTACGGTTTCTTTGACCGTACCGTCCGGATTGATGGCCAGGGTGGAGCTGACCACATTGTTGAGGAATTCCCGGTCGTGGCTGACCAAGAGCAGGGTGCCGGAGTACTCCACCAGCAGGTCTTCCAACAGCTCCAGGGTCTCGGCGTCCAGGTCGTTGGTCGGCTCGTCCAGCACCAGCAGGTTGGCCGGCCGGGTGAACAGCTTGGCCAACAGCAGCCGATTGCGCTCGCCGCCGGAGAGGATGCTGACCGGCGAACGGGCCCGCTCCGGCGAGAACAGAAAATCCTGCAAGTAGCCGATAATATGCCGCGAACGGCCAGCGATCAGCAAGGTGTCGTTGCCTTCACCCACGTTCTCGGCCACGCTCTTGTCAGGGTCCAGCTGCTCCCGCAGCTGATCCATGTAGAGCACCTCCAGCTTGGTGCCCTGACGGATCGTACCGCTTTGCGGCTGCAGCTCCCCCAAGAGCAGCTTGAGCAGGGTGGATTTGCCGGAGCCGTTGGGACCGATGATGCCGATCTTGTCCCCACGCATGATGGTGGTGCTAAGCTGGCTGATCACCGGCCGGTCGGCATAGCCGAAGCAGACCACTTCCGCCTCCACCACCAGCTTGCCTGAGCGCTCGGCCTCCTGCAGCCGGATGGTGGCCGTGCCCTGCCGATTGCGGCGTTGGCGGTACTCCTCCCGCAGTGCCTTAAGCGCCCGCACCCGCCCCTCATTGCGAGTGCGGCGGGCCTTGATCCCCTGCCGAATCCAGGCCTCTTCCTGGGCCAGCTTCTTGTCGAACAGGGCCATGCGGGTGACCTCGGCCTCCAACAGCGCCTCGCGACGTTCCACAAACTGATCATAACTGCAGGTAAAGGCGAAGATTTTGCCGCGATCCAGCTCGGCCACCCTGTTTGCCAGCCGCCGGGCAAAGGCCCGGTCGTGGGTCACGAACAGACAGGTGGTGATGTTGCGGGCCAGGAACTCCTCCAGCCAGAGGATGGTGTCGATATCCAGGTGGTTGGTGGGCTCGTCCAAGAGCAGGATATCGGGGTTGCTGACCAGGGCCCGGGCCAGCAGCACCCGCCGCTTGGTGCCGCCGGAGAGGGTTGCAAACTCTGCCTCGCCATCCAGATGCAGCCGGTTCAGCACCCGCTCCACCTGCTGCTCGTGCTGCCACTGATCGCTGTCGTGGCTCACATGGGTATGCTGGGCCACCACCTCGAAGACCGTGCCGCTGATATCCTGCGGGATCTCCTGGGAGACCAGCGCCACCTTCAAGCCCTGTTGGCGGATGATCTCGCCACCTTCCGGCGGCAGTTGTTCAGCGATCAACTTGAGCAGGGTCGATTTGCCGGTGCCGTTTCTGCCCAGCAGACAGAGCCGGTCGCCGGGCTCGATCTGCAGGGTGACGCCGTCAAACAGGGCAGGGCCGCCAAAGGCCAGGCTGATGTCACGCAGGGTCAAAAGTGCCATAATGTTGTCAAATCCTTGCTTGCATGTGTTGCTAATCGTCGTATGATAGGCAACCATCGTGAGGTTGCCATGAACTACCGTGCCATTGCCAAAGGCTTGCTGCAGGAGCATCCCCAGACCATCGCCGTGGCGTTGGCCCGGCTGGAGCCGGAGCAGGCCGGCGAGATCCTCAAACTGCTGCCGACCTTTATCCAGGCTGATCTGGTGACCCGCATCGTGCAGATCGACCAGCTGCCGGCTGAGGTCGTTGCAGAGATCGACGCCCTGCTTGACCAGCTGCTGCGCCTGCGCTAACTATCCAATTCCTTGAATACAATCGTGAATCGTGCTATCAGCACAGTTCCCAATTTTTGTCGAAAGCAGACCGTCTCCCCATGATCCACCTCTCCAGTATCACGAAGCAACACGGTTCACAACTGCTGTTCCGCGATGCCAGCTTTCAGATCCTGCCCGGTTCCCGTTCCGGCCTGGTGGGTCCCAACGGGGCCGGCAAGACCACCATCTTCCGGATCATCACCGGTGAGGAGGAGCCGGACAGCGGCGAGATGACCTGCGCCAAGCGAACCACCATCGGCTATTTTTCCCAGGATGTGGGTGATATGGCCGGCCGCAGTGCCCTGGAAGAGGTGATGGCCGGCTCAAGCGCCACCATGCAGCTGGCAGAAGAACTGCAGCGAATGGAAGCGGCCATGTGCGACCCGCTGGACGACGACGCCATGGCGGCCCTGCTGGAGCGCTACGGCGCAGCCCAGGAGGAGTTCGAGCATCGCGGCGGCTACGACCTGGAGACCCGCGCCCAGACGGTACTGACCGGCTTAGGCATCGGGCCTGACCGTTTCAATCACCCGGTGGAATCCTTCTCCGGCGGCTGGAAGATGCGGATCGCCCTGGCCAAGATTCTGACCTTGAAACCGGACGTGCTGCTGTTGGACGAGCCCACCAACCACCTGGATGTGGAGTCGATCGTCTGGCTGGAGGAGTGGCTGGCCGACAGCTTCGACGGCGCGCTGCTGATGACCAGTCACGACCGCGATTTCATGAACCGGATCGTGACCCGCATCATCGAGGTGGCCAACAAGACCGTTACCACCTACAACGGCAACTACGATTTTTACGAGCGGGAACGGGACATCCGCCGCGAGCAACTGCTGGCCAGCCACAAGCGTCAGCAGGATATGCTGGCCAAGGAGGAGGAGTTCATCGCCCGCTTTGCGGCCCGGGCCTCCCATGCCGCCCAGGTCCAGTCACGGGTCAAGAAGATCGACAAGATCGAGCGGATCGAGATCCCACCCGAGGAACGACTGGTCAAGTTCGAGTTCAGTGAGCCGCCCCGCAGCGGCGACGATGTGGTGGTGATGGACGGGCTGGCAAAGGAATGGCCACTGCCGGAGGGCGGGGTCACGCCGGTCTTTTCAGGCGTCTCCGGCATCATCCGCCGTGGGTCCAAGATCGCCGTGGTGGGGGTCAACGGCGCCGGCAAGTCCACCTTCCTCAAGGTGCTGGCCGGACAGACCGAGCCGACCGCCGGCCGGGTCACCCTGGGGGCCAACGTGGAGTTGGGCTATTTCAGCCAGCACGCCATGGAGGTATTGGAGCCGAAGAAGACCATCTTCGAGACGGTGCAGGAGGTGCTGCCGCTGGCCAACCGCGGGGTGATCATGAACCTGCTGGGGGCCTTCCTGTTCTCCGGCGACGCGGTGGACAAACGGATCGAGAACCTGTCCGGCGGAGAAAAGAGCCGGGTAGTGCTGGCCACCCTGTTTGCCCGCCCGGTCAACTTTTTGGTGCTGGACGAGCCCACCAACCACCTGGACATCCGCTCCCGTGAGATCCTGCTGGATACCCTGCAGCGTTTCAGCGGCACGGTGGTGCTGGTCAGCCACGACCGCCACTTCCTGCGCTCACTGGTGGACCGGGTGATCGAGGTGGACCACGGCGAGATGCGGACCTATGAAGGCAACTATCAGTATTACCAGCAGAAAGTGCACGGGGAGGCGTGATGTTCGATACACTGGGAGCAGATATCTACCAAAGCTGGAACGATGAGCAGCGCAAGGACGAGATCGCCAAGCTGGTGACCGGCTACCGCTCCGGCCTGCCATTGACGATTATCTTCCAGATGGCCTCGGCCATTGCCGGCAGCCCGGAAGCCGCCCGTGAAATGCTGGCTGCTGTGATCCCGGCTGAGGAGCGTCACCGCATGGTGACGAAAGAAAAGGGCGAGGCGCAGACGCTGGCCGCCTCCTTCCTGATGTAACCATGCAGAAAACCAACCTGATAACCGCAGCCGGCATGAAACGGCTGGAGCAGGAGTTTGACCAGCTCTGGCGGGTGGAACGGCCCAAGGTGGTGCGGGGTGTTGCCGATGCCGCTGCCGAAGGGGACCGCTCCGAGAACGCCGAGTATATCTACGGCAAGAAGCGGCTGCGGGAGATCGACCGCCAGCTCAAGCACCTGGGCACCCGTCTCAAGCTGGTCAAGGTGGCTAATCTGCCGGCCAATCCCAGGCAGGTCAGTTTTGGTTGTTGGGTTTCCTATGAGGACGAAGAGGGCAACGAGCGCTGCTACCAGCTGGTGGGACCGGACGAGTTTGATGTGGCAGCCGGCAAGATCAGCATTGATTCGCCGGTGGGGCAGGCGCTGCTGCACAAAAAGGTGGACGACGAGGTGCTGATCCGCAAGCCATCGGGCAACACGCTGGTTACCATCACCGCCATCGGCAACAGCAAGCCAGACTAAGTCCTGATTATTCTTCCGGCCTACGCAGCTTCTTGCGCAGCGCCACCATCTTTTTCTCGCTTAACCGTTTTTCCTTCTGCCCCTTGGATACCTTGGTGGCGATCCGCTTTTTCACCGTGCGGTTGCGCCGTTCCAGCGCCTCCCGCAACCGTTCCATGGCCACCTCACGATTGCGCAGTTGCGACCTGTTTTCAGCAGCATGCACCACGATGCCGGTGGGCAGATGCCTGATCCGCACCGCCGAATCGGTGGTGTTACGGTGTTGTCCACCGGGGCCGGAGCCCCGGTAGAACTCCACCTGAATATCCGCCTCGTTGATCTCGATGGTCATTGCTTAAAGATGCTTAAGCCCCAGTTAACCACGGTCAGCACCACACTGAAGCCCAACGCCCACCAGAAGCTCTGCACCTGAAAACCGGACACCAGCTTACTGACCAGCATAATCAGCAGGGCGTTGATGACCAGGGTGAACAGGCCCAGCGTCAGGATGTTGATCGGCAGGGTCAACAGCAACAACACCGGTTTGATGAAGGCGTTCACCAGTCCCAGTACCAGAGCGGTAACCAGGGCCGGCACGAAACCGGACAGGCTGACGCCCGGCAGCAGGTAGGCCGTGGCCATGATCGCCAGGGCGGCCAGCAGCCAATTGATCAGAATTGCCATGTACTCTCCTCCTGTTTGAATAATTACCCGATCCGCACCACCCGCTGAGCCAGGGCCAGCACTGTCGGACGATGGGTCACCACCAGCACGCTTCTGCCTGCCAGCCGTTTGTGCAGCCGTTGTACCACCACCTGTTCCGTCGCGCCATCCAGACCTTCGGTCGGTTCGTCCAGCAGCACAACCGGCGCGTCTGTCACCAGGGTGCGGGCCAGGGCGATCCGCCGCGCCTCGCCGCCGGAGACGGCGTTGCCGGTCTCGCCCACCGGGGTATCCAGACCGAGCGGCAATGTGGCAATCCAGGCATCCAGACCACAATCTTCCACAAGTTCGGACAGTTGCTGATCACTGAGCGTCCGGCCCAGCAGGATGTTGTCGCGGATGGTGGCGTTGAACAGGTGCGGCGCTTGGGGCAGGGCCACCAGCAGGCGGTTCAGCTCGTCGGTTGCGCAGTCGCTCAGTTCGACCCCACCGATGGTGATGCTGCCCTGGTAGTTACGGAAGCGCAGCAACAGTTCCACCAGGGTGGACTTGCCGCTGCCGCTGGCCCCCACCACCGCCACCCGCTCACCCTCGGCCAGGGTCAAGGAGAACTGCTCCAGCACCGCCGGACCACCGCTATAGCTGCAGCTCACCCCTTGCAGTTCAATCCGATAACCTTCCGGTTGTATGAATATTTCAGGCTCAGGCAGGGCAGGGGGGGCATCGGCCAGCTCCCGGATCCGCTCAACCGACTGAATGGTGGCCGGCAGCAGCTGCAGGGCGTGGGACAGGGGCCCGACCCCCTCGAAGACCGCCGCCGTGAACAGGAGCAGCATCACCAACTGGGGACCGCTGACCTGCTGCTGGCTGACCTCCGGAATCACGGCCACAGCCACCAGCACCAAGGCCAGCCCGGCCAGGCTGACCACCCCGGCCCCGCTCAGACCGGCCAGGCGTCCCAGGCTGACCTGCCGGTTTATCAACTCAGCGGACAGCCGCTCCACCTCCGCTGCCTGGTGCTCGCTCGCCCCCAGTAGCAGCAGTTCTTCGGCCCCCTGCAGCCCCTGGCTGACCTGGTTGCGCAGTGCAGCGGTCAGGTCCACCGACTGCTGCCCCGGCTGCTTTGCCAGCCGCAACATCCAGAGCGGCAGCACCAGACCTGCCACCAGCAGCAGCGCCAGCAGTACCAGGGCGGCCGTAGCGCTGAACCAGCTTATAAACAGCCCGGCCAGCAGAATGCTGGCCACACCGCTGCAGATCGGTGCGATGATCCGCAGATACAGGCTCTCCAGGCTGTCGATATCGGCCCGCAGCCGTCCGCTCAGATCGCCGCTGGCATAGCGCTCCAGCCCGGCCGGGGCCAGCGGGATCAGCCGCCTGAACAGCCAACTGCGCAGGTCGGCCAGGATCCGGAAGGCCGCCTCATGGGTCACCAGCCGTTCAGCATAGCGCCCAACGGTACGCAGAATCGCCAGCAAGCGGATGGCGGCCGAAGGGAAGAAGAAGTTAAAGGAGACCTTGGCCACGCCGGCCACGGCCATTGAGGCGATGAACCAGCCGGAGACCGCCATCAGCGCGGTATTGGCGGCGATCACCGCCACGCTCAGACCGATGCCGGCCAGCATCCAGCGCCACTGCTGCCGGGCCGGTCGCAGGATCCGCAACAGCTCCCTCATGGCGTCACCCCCAGGTACTGCTGCGGGCTGACCAGCCGTTGCAATCGCCCGTCGGCCAGCTCCACCACGCGGCAACTGCGAGCGATGGCCGCTTCGCGGTGGGAGATCATCACGACGGTTCGTCCCTTTGCCAGCCGCTCCAGCGCATCCAGCACCAATCGTTCGTTCTCGGCATCCAGGCCGGCGGTGGGTTCGTCCAGCACCACCAGCCGCGCATCCCGCAACAGCACCCGTGCCAGGGCCAGCCGCCGCAGCTCGCCGCCGGACAGTCCGGCACCGCGATCGCCCAGCACGGTCTCAAGACCAGCGGGCATACGGGCGATCACCGGCCAGAGTGCCGCCTGCTCCAGCGCGTTGCGGAGGGCTGATTGATCGGCGTCATCTACACCCAGCAGCAGATTTTCGCGGATGCTGGCGGCGATGAAGAACGGCTGTTGGGCCACCCAGGCCAGCTGTTTGCGCCAGGCCGCCTGATCAAGCGCTGACAGATCAACGCCGTCCACACTGATGGTTCCGGATTCAGGCTGGGCCAACCCCAGCAACAGCCGGGCCAGGGTCGACTTGCCGCTACCGCTGGCCCCCACCAGGGCGGTCAGGCCGCCGGCCGGGATGGTCAACGAGATATCCTGCACCCCGCCCCGCTGGCCACCGTAGCGGAAGGTGGCTGATTCGCAGCGAATTTCAGGTGTTTGGTTAGATGGCTGCTCGCTACCAGCCTGGTCCAACTCCGTCAGCGGCTGCTCCACGAGCGGTATGATCCGCTCGGCAGCGGCCAGCCCGTTCATCCGGCTGTGGTAGGCCAGGCCCAGGTTACGCAATGGCAGGTAAAACTCCGGGGCCAGCAGCAGCACAAACAGACCGTCCAGCAGGGTCAGGCTGCCGGCCAACAGCCGAAAGCCGATCAGCACCGCCACCACCGCCGTGCCGACCGTGGCGAAAAACTCCAGGGTAAAGGCCGACAGAAAGGCCACTCGCAGCACCGCCATGGTGCCCTTGCGGTACTGGTCCGACACTAAAGCCACCAGCTCGGCCTCACGTTTTGCTCGGCCGAAGATCTTCAGGTCCGGCAACCCCTGCACCAGGTCCAGCAGGTGGCCGGCCATGCGGGACAGGCGTTCCCACTGGCGGCGGTTCAGTGTCTCGCTACCCTTGCCGATCAGGATCATCAAGAGCGGGATGAAGGGGGCCGAAAATAACAGCACCAGGCTTGAACGCCACTCGCTGGGCAGCACCACCAGCAGCATGGCCAGCGGCAACAGCCCGGCCAACGCCATCTGTGGCAGAAAACGGGCCAGATAGGCCTCCAGCCCTTCCACCCCGGCGGTGACCACCTCGGTCAATGGGCCCACTTCGCCGACCTGACCGGTCGGCTTCAACTGCAGTATTCTGCGGTACAACCGGCTACGCACCTGCTGGCGCACCTCGGCTGCGGCCCGCACGGCGGCATGTTCCCCCAGATAACTGGCTAGTCCCCGCAGCAGCACCAGCAGCGCCACCCAGGCCAACAGCAGCTGCACCGTTGCCAAACCCTGCCCGTCAATCACCACCCGCTGGCAGACCGTAGCCAGCAATCGGGCCTGCAGGATGATCAGCAGACCACCCGCCAGGCCCCACAGCACGGCTGTCAACAGCCGGCTCTGCACGCTGCGGGCCTGCTGCCGCAACCAGGGTTCGGGGCTGCTATGCATTTCGCTGCTCTGCATTGGCTAGCCTTTTACGCAGACCACATACTTCAGATAACGCCCCTCCGGGAAGGTGACCGGGTAGGGAAAGTCGGCCGGCTGGCCCTGCTGCTCGATCACCCGCAGCTCGCACCCGGCCTGTAGTGCGCCACGCCGCAGCTCTTTCAGGTAGTCGGCCAAGTCGGTCTTCTGGTGGTTGGATGAACAGATCAACAGGCCGCCATCGACCAGTAGCGCCAAGCAGGCTGCCACCAGATCACTGGTGCCACCCCGGGTAGTGAAGCGGCCTTTCGCGGTGGTGGAGAAGGAGGGCGGGTCCATCAGGATGACCTCGAACTGCTCCTTGGCCACGGCCAGTTCAGGCAGCTTGATCATACAATCTCCCACCAGGAAGCGATGCTGCTTGGGATTGAGCCGGTTGGCCTCGAAGTTGGCCCGGTTCCAATCGGTATAGCTGGCTGACACATCCACCGAGGTAACCTTTGCGGCCCCGCTTGCCGCTGCCGCCACTGAAAAGGCGCCGGTGTAGGCGAACAGGTTCAGGAACCGCTTGCCGGCCAGGTGCGGCAGCAGGTCACGACGGTTCTGACGCTGGTCCAAGAACAGGCCGGTATTGAGCCCGTGCTCCAGCGAAACCAGAAAGGTCAGCCCGTTTTCCTGTACCTTCAGCCGTTGTGGGGCAGGGGTGCCGGCCAACAAGCGCCCGTAGGCCTTCGAATCGCTGACCGCCTCCAGCTCGCGGGTATTCTGAGGACGGGCCTTTTCATAGATGCCGGTGGGCTGCAGCAGTTCCTGCAGGACAGAAGTGATCAGCTTCAGATGGGGCCGCCAGCCTTCGCAGTAGAGTTGCACCATCAGGTAGTCGGCGTAGCGATCCACGGTCAGGCCGGGCAGGCCGTCCCCCTCAGCGTTCACCAGCCGATAGGCGTTGGTATCGCTCAGGTCCAGATAGGCTTCACGCAGGCTGAGGGCGGCCTGCAGCCGCTGTTTCAACCAGGCCCGGTCGAGCTGCATCGGTTTTGCGGACAAGACCCGCGCCACCACCCGGTCGGCCGGGTCCAGTAGCGCCGTGGCCAAGCGCTTGCCCCGTTCGTCGGTCAGTTGTACCAGTTCACCGACCTGCCCCTTGGGCCAGCGTTTGGTGAAGCTGTCGCTAATCACCCAGGGATGCCCCAACTCCAGCATCCTGACCGTCTCCGGCCCTACAATCCGTTGTTGCATACGCACTCCAAACAGGAAAGGGACCACCTCGGCAGTCCCTTTCGTTCAGTCTATCAGCTTACTGGTATCATGCAATCACGATCCGGGCAAAGCGGCGCTTGCCGATCTGGACGATGTACTCGCCTGCAGTGGTCAGCTCCAGATTGGCGTTGCCGACCTTCTCGTTGTTCAGCTTGACCCCGCCCTGGTCGATGGCACGCCGTGCCTCACCGTTGGACTTGGTCAGGCCGGCCTCGGTCAAGGCCTTGGCCAGTGATAGCGGACAATCCCCAGCAGCGTAGCTGACTTGGGGCATCTCATCCGGGATCTCGTTCTCTTTGAAGCGTTTGACGAAGTTCTCTTCAGCCTGCTGTCCCTGGCCGGCGCCGTGGAAACGGTCCACCAATTCGCGGCCCAGGGCCTTCTTGGCCGCCATCGGATGCAGCGAGCCGTCGGCCAGTCCGGCCTTGAGCTTTTCGATCGCCGCCAGGCTCTGGTCGGAAAGCAGTTCATAGTAACGCAGCATCAGCTGGTCGGAGATCGACATCACCTTGCCGAAGATCTCGTCCGGGGCTTCGCTGATACCGATGTAGTTGCCCAGCGATTTCGACATCTTGTTGACGCCGTCCAGGCCTTCCAAGAGCGGCATGGTCAGCACGCACTGGGGCGGCTGGCCCCATTCACGCTGCAGTTCACGCCCCATCAGCACGTTGAACTTCTGGTCGGTGCCGCCCAGTTCCACGTCGGCCTTCATGGCCACCGAGTCGTAGCCCTGGATCAGGGGGTAGAGGAATTCATGGATCGCGATCGGCTGCTGGCCGGTGTAGCGCTTGTGGAAGTCGTCCCGCTCCAGCATGCGGGCCACGGTATACTTGGAGGCCAAGGCGATCAGGCCACCGCAACCCAGGTCGTTCAACCAGGTGGAGTTGAAGACCACCTTGGTCTTGTCCGGGTCAAGGATCTTGAAGACCTGCTCTTTATAGGTCTCGGCGTTGCGCAGTACGTCTTCCTTGGTCAGCACCTTGCGGGTTTCGGACTTACCGGTGGGGTCGCCGATCATGCCGGTGAAGTCACCGATCAGGAAGTGGACATCATGGCCCAACTGCTGGAACTGACGTAGTTTCTGGATCAGCACGGTGTGGCCCAGGTGCAGGTCCGGCGCAGTGGGGTCAAAACCGGCCTTGATGATCAACGGCCGGCCGGTGGCCAGCTTGTCTTCCATCTCCTTCTCGACCAGCAGTTCGACACAGCCGCGCTTGATGACGGCCATCTGTTCAGCAACGGTTCCGCTCATTCCTCATTCCTCACTATCTTCAACAAGGTACATTAATCCGTTCGATGCTGACCGCCTTGCCGCTGGCGGCCTCGACCCCGATCACCACGGCGTTGATCCGCAGATCCTTCTTGGGCACGTCAAACTTGACCGGCTGCTGGGTCAGGAAGCGCTTGATGGCCTGGTCCTTGTCGATGCCGATCACCGAATCGAAGGAGCCGGTCATGCCCACATCACTGATGTAGGCCGTGCCACCCGGCAGGATCCGCTCGTCGGCGGTCTGCACATGGGTGTGGGTGCCGACCACTGCCGAGACCCGGCCATCCAGATACCAGCCCAGGGCCGACTTCTCCGAGGTGGCCTCGGCATGGATATCCACCAGGATGATGGCGGTCTCCTTTTTGAGCAGCGCCACCTCGCTGTCGGCGCAACGGAAGGGGCAATCCAGGTTCTTCATGTAGACCCTCCCCTCCAGGTTAAGCACCCCCACCTTGATACCGGCGTTGGTCTCTATCACGGCCGAGCCCCGGCCCGGTGTGCCGGGTGGGTAGTTCATCGGACGGATCAGACGGGTCTCGCCATCCAGAAAGCCGCTGTTGTCCTTCTTGTCCCAGATGTGGTTACCGCTGGTCAGCAGCACGACCCCCTGGCGATACAACTCATCGGCGGTCTCGCGGGTGATGCCGAAACCACCGGCAGCGTTCTCGCCGTTGGCGATCACCAGATCCACGGCATGCTTGTCCACCAGCCGGTGTAGCTCGCGATTAATGGCGCTGCGGCCGGGGGCACCGACCACATCGCCTATGAATAAGATTCGTACTGACATCTACCGGGCGAACTCGGTTGCCCGAGTTTCGCGGATGACATTAACCTTGATCATGCCGGGATAGGTCATCTCGCTCTCAATCTTCTTGGCGATGTCGCGAGCCAGCAGCACCGACTGTTCGTCGGTGACCTGCTCGCTGGAGACCATCACCCGGATTTCACGACCGGCCTGGATGGCGAAAGAGTTCTGCACCCCCTGGAAGGAGGTGGCGATCCGCTCCAGATCCTCCAAACGCTTGACGTAGGTCTCCATCATCTCGCGCCGTGCGCCGGGACGGGCACCAGAGAGGGCATCGGCAGCCTGCACCAGCACCGCCAGGATTGTGGTGGGCTTCTCATCCTCGTGGTGGGCGGCGATGGCATGCACGATCTTGGGCGATTCGCCGTACTTGCGGGCCAAATCGGCGCCGATCACGGCGTGGGAGCCCTCCACCTCGTGGTCAACGGCCTTGCCCAGGTCGTGCAGCAGGCCGGCCCGCTTGGCCTGCTTGACGTTGATCCCCAGTTCGGCAGCCATGATACCGCACAGGAAGGCCACCTCCAGCGAATGCTGGTAGACGTTCTGGGTGTAGGAGGTACGGTATTTGAGGCGGCCGATCAGCTTGAGGATCTCCGGGTTGATGCCGTGGACCCCCAGGTCGAAGGCGGCCTGTTCGCCGGCCTCCTTGATCGCCTTTTCCACCTCTTCTTCCGACTTGGAAACCACTTCTTCAATCCGGCCGGGGTGAATACGGCCATCGGCCAGCAGTTTTTCCAGTGACAGACGGGCCACCTCGCGGCGCACCGGGTTGAAGCCGGACAGAATCACCGCCTCCGGTGTATCGTCGATGATCAGGTCGATACCGGTGGCGGCCTCCAGGGCACGGATGTTGCGACCTTCGCGGCCGATGATGCGGCCCTTCATCTCATCGGAGGGCAGCGGCACCACCGAGACGCACTTCTCGGAGACGTATTCACCGGCATAACGCTGGATGGCCAGGGCCATGATCTCCTTGGATTTTTTATCCGCGGTCTCGCGGGCCTCATCCTCGATCAGCTTGATCCGTTTGGCGGCATCGTGGCGGGCCTCGCTCTCCATGGCCTCCATCAGACTGTTCTTGGCCTCTTCGGCGGTCATGCCGGAGATCGCCTCCAGACGGGCCTTCTGTTCGCCAATCGAACGATCCAGTTCTTCTTCCTTGCTGCCAAGCGCCTGTTCTTTGAGGTTGATGGCCTGTTCCTTCTTGAGAATCTCCATCTCCTTCTGGTCGAACAGGTCAGCCTTCTTGTCCAGATTTTCCTCTTTTTGCTGAATCCGCTTTTCCTGGTTGAGCAGATCCTTCTTTTTCTCCTTCAGGTCGGCCTCCGCCGCCTCTTTGGCCTCCAGGGCCACATCCTTGGCCTTCAGTTCCGCCTCTTTGGTGATGGTGTCCGCTTCACGACGGGCATCTTCCAACACCTTGGTCGCCAGATCCTCGGCCTGTTTGACGATCCCTTCAGTGCTCTTCCTGCCAAAACGATTTCCTGCTACATACGCCACACCAGCGACCGCAACGATCACCAGCGCCATAATAATACTGGTTGTTACCATCGTGCTACCTCCTCATATATGATCATCCGACCGTCAGAGACGATCGGTTACCGCCACCTGTACTGCCCGTAACTCCGTCACCAGGCAGTGCATCCTGATATCATGTCCCTCGGCCGGGACCTGATCGCACAGTTGAAAATCATGGCACAGTCCCACCAGAAACGGCAATTGGTGAAGCCCGGCAAGGTACCGATCATAGTAGCCTTTGCCAAAGCCGACCCGGTGACCGCGCAGGTCGAAGGCCACCCCCGGCACCACCATCAGATCGAGGGTCGCTTGCTCCTGCACTGACGACAACGGACAGGGTTCGAGAATACCGAAGCTGCCCCGGTTCAACTGCTCAAGCGCCGTAACCTCATGAAACGCCAGCTGCTCACCACAGACCTGTGGATACAGCACCTGTTTGCCGGCCTCGCGGGCGGCAGCAAACAAGAGGGCTGTATCAACCTCATTCTGCAACGGGGCGTACAGCGCCACCCGCCGGGCCTGCTGAAACAGCTCCAACTCCAACAGCCGCTGCTGGGCCCTCAGGCTGTCGGCCTGCCACTGCTCACGGCTCATACTCGAACGCCGGGCAAGCATGCTGCTGCGTAGACTGCGTTTGGGCATGGCGCCCTCATGGCTGCGACAAACGAATGGGGAGTTGCCCGGGGATGCCGGGTACGATCACTTCAGGCGGGACCAGGAGAAGGGCGCGGCTAAGCCAACTGCAAACGACAGGAACAGCTCGACTGCCTCTCCGCTGGTGCGGATATATAACCGTGCGGAATATCAGCAAGCAGTACCGTGACACGGTGTCTGCAAAGACTGATGGCGCTACGTGAAACGCAGTGGGTATATATATCAAGTCTCCCTGAAGAGACCGTGTACTCAGAGGGCGGCATCGATCCGCCCCAACATCTCCTGCAGCCTGCCATCCAGCGTGTCAAGGTCGGTTGTGCCGGCCTGCTGTGACAGATACTGTTCTGCAAGATTCAAAAGCGCCAGGGTAACCACCAGTTGGGGGTCTGCCGCCGCCAGTTTCGTTGTGATTTCATGAATGCGTTGGTTGACGAAGGTCTCGACCTCCCGCACCGCAGCCTCAGGCGCCGAGCTCTTGACCGGTATCTCCCGCCCCAGGATCGTCACCAGATGGGTCTGCTTCACGGTATCAGACGCCTTCAAGCCGGCTCAGGATGGCATCGATCCGCCCTTTGAGCGCTTCGCGCTCCTGCTGCAGGCGCTTATTCTCCTCTGCCAGCAGTTGGTTTTCCTGTTTCAGGGCACTATGTCGTGTAACCAAGTCACTGATTTTATTGTCTAGCTTTTCAAACAGATCAGCGCTCACGCGGACCACTCCTTGTAAAGGTGGATTAATATATTGATTTTCCTGAACAAAGTCAAGCGGGATTTGGACAAAGTCCCGCGCCGTGCGACGTGTCTTACCGCTGGAAGAGGGCATCCACAAACTCCTGCGGATCAAAGTCGCGCAGGTCGTCAACCCCTTCACCGACACCGATGAAGCGGACCGGCAGGCCATACTCATGAGAAACCGCCACCACCACGCCGCCTTTAGCGCTGCCGTCAAGCTTGGTCAGGGCCAGACCGGTCACCCCGGCCGACTCCTGAAAGATGCGGGTCTGGTTGAGGGCGTTCTGTCCCGTGGCGGCATCCAGCACCAGCAGGGTCTCATGGGGGGCGCCGGGAATCTCGCGATCGATCACACGAAGGATCTTCTTCATCTCTTCCATCAGGTTGACCTTGGTGTGCAGCCGGCCGGCGGTGTCCACGATCAACAGATCAACCCCCCGCGCCAGGGCAGCCTTGCAGGCGTCAAAGGTCACGGCCGAAGGGTCGGCCCCCTCCTGGTGACGAATCAGGTCGACCCCGGCCCGCTCGGCCCAGACACCCAGCTGATCGGCAGCGGCGGCCCGGAAGGTATCGGCGGCGGCCAGCAGCACCGTGTGTCCCTCGGCAACGTAGCGAGAGGCCAGCTTGCCGATGGTGGTGGTCTTGCCGACACCATTGACCCCCACCACCAACAGCACGAACGGCTTGGCAGCGCTTAGCTGTAATGGACGGTGGTGCGCCTGCAGCTTGGCGAGTAGCTCTTGTTTCAGGGCATCCCGCAGGGCCTCGCCGTCTTTGAGTTCATTACGGGACAGCCGCTGCTCCAGGCTGCGGGTCAACTCCATGGTGGTCTTGACCCCGATGTCGGAGGTGATCAGGATCTCCTCCAACTCCTCCAGGGTGTCGGCATCGATCGTTTTTTTGCCCAACACCAAGGCATCGATTCGCCCCACCAGACCATCGGTGGTTCGTTTCAGGCCATTTTTCAGCCGTTCAAACAGACCGGCCATTACATCTCCTCCTGCAGCTGCTGCACGGCCCGATTGAAATGAAAACGGGCCAGTCCCAGCGGACAGGGCCGCTCTACCTGAAAGACCAGTGAGTAATCCTTGTCAATGGCGCCGATCAACAGATGCTGTCGCTCTGCGCTGACCACGACGTCCTCAATCAGCCCCCCCGCGCTTTCGCCGCGCGTCTCCCGCAGCCGGGAAAGAATGATCCCTTTGTGGGCGCCGACAAAACGGATGTCATAGGAATCACAGTGGCAATACTCCTGCACCGCCTCCCCTTCCCAATCCACCAGGACTGCCCCCACCGCGTGAGGCACGGTTTCTACCAAATCTTTCAGAATCTGATTAAACGGCATAGCTGACAAAGCTCCTTACTGAGTCACTGCAATCGTACCGACACAATCTTAGAAGCGCCCGGCTCTTCCATGGTAACACCGTACAGCGTATCGGCAACCCCCATGGTGGCCTTGTTATGGGTGATAATGATGAATTGCGAGATGGCACTCATCTCGCGCACCATCTCGTTGAAGCGGCCGATGTTGGCGTCGTCCAGCGGCGCATCCACCTCGTCCAGCAGACAGAAGGGGGTCGGCTTGATCAGAAAGATCGAAAAGATTAGCGCCACCGCGGTCAGGGCCTTTTCTCCGCCGGACATCAGCATCACATTGGCCAGCTTTTTACCTGGCGGCTGCACGATGATCTCGATGCCGGTCTCCAGCAGGTCCTGTTCGTCGGTCAGCTTGAGTTCCGCCCGCCCGCCACAGAACAGTCGCGGAAAGACCTCACGAAACTTGTCGTTCACCTGGTTGAAGGTCTCCAGAAACCGTTTGCGGGTGGTGCGGTTGATCTTCTGGATCGCCTGCTGAAGGTCCTGCAGCGAGGCCTCGAGATCGGCCTTCTGGTCGGCAAGAAAGTCGTAGCGCTGCTCCATGCTGGCATACTCTTCGATCGCCATCAGATTGACTTCACCGAGCTCGTCCAGCTGACGCTCCAGATCGGCCTGCCGGGTGTGTGCCGCTGCTTCGTCCAACGCCTTGCCGGACAACCGCTGCTGGGCATCACCCAGCTGGCAGCGGTGGCGGTCCTGCAGCGACTGTTCCAGGTGCTCCAGCTGCATGGTCAGCGTCGAAAAACGCAGGGTTAGATCTGACTGCTGCTGGCGGATGGCGTCATTTTCCTCGCGTCGTGATCGAGCCGTAGCCTCGGCACTGGCCAGCAAACCGCCAGCCTGCTCGTAGCGTTCGCGGGCCTCATGCAGCTGGCGGTCCAGCTCAACCTGCTGCGCCAGCAAGGTTTTCAGCTTTTGTTCTTCGTCCGCGATCTGGTTCGTCAGCTGTGCCCGCTGGATACTGGCGTCCTGCTGATCAGCCTCACCCTGTTGCAGACGGCTTTCAAGATCAGCCAGCTGGGTGGCTGCCATGGCAGCATTAGCCTGCAACGACTCCAACTGCTCCTTGAGGGTGGCCACCGCCACCCGCTGCGCCGTCAACTGATCGCGGGCGGCTGCCAGGGCAGCCCTACGCTCCTCAAGTTCATGGGTCAGCCCCGCCCCGGCCTGTTCCGCCTGCCTGGCCTGCACATCGGCCAGCTCAAGACCGCTGGCCGCGTCACTGCGTTCAGCCTCAAGGGCAACCCGCTCTTCATCAAGATTTGCCTGTTCCAGGTGCTGCAGCTTAATCCGCTCCTGCAGACGGCCGGCCTCCAGCTCAACCTGCTGCAGGTCTTTCTGCAGTCCGGCCTGCTCCAGCTCCAACCGGTGCAGATTGCTTCGGGCCGCCAGCAGGTTGCGGGCCACCTCGTGCTGCTGCTGACGCAGCCGGTCTCGTTCAGCCTGCGAACGAACAACCTGCTGTTCCAGACCGGCGACCTTAAGCTCCAGCTCTTTGATTTCACGCTTCTTGTGGATGATGCCGGACGCCACTGGTTCGCTGGCGCCACCGGCCACCAGACCGCCCAACGAGACCAGTTCGCCACTGCGCGTGACGAACTGTAGTGCCGGATGCTGACGAGACAATAGCAGGGCCGTTGCGAGATCATCGCAGACATGTACCGTGGCCAGCAGCTGTGAAAGCAAGCCCCGCACCGCATCATCAGCCGTCACCTTGTCTGCCAGCGGCTCTGCCCCCGTCACCGCTTGCGGCGACGGCACCTCAGCCAACGCCACGGCCAACATGGCACGGCCGCTACCCTGCTGACGCAGGTAGTCGAGACCTGCCACAAGATCGGCCTGCTGTTCGCACAGAATAACCTGCAGCCGGTCGGCCAGCACCGCCTCCAAAGCGACCTCATACTCCTCAGCCACTTCCAGCCGGTCGGCCAACAGCCCGTTCAAACGCGATCTAAGCGGTGACTGTTTGAGCAAGGCCTGCACACCGGGACCGTAGCCTGCAAACTGGGCCTCCAGTTCTTGTTGTGATTTGAGCCGCGAAGCGGCTTTGCTCAACTCATCACGGACCGTCTGCCAGGCCTGTTCGGCCTCCGGCAACAGCGTGGCAAGAGACTGTTCCTGACCTGCCAACTGTGAAAGCTCCTGCTCGGCCCGTACCCGCTGATCGGCCTTCAGTTGCAGGGATGTTTTCAACTCCGACTGACGGGTGACTCCTTCCGAAAACCGTGTGGTCAGTTGCTGCTGCTCCCGCTCCTGCCGTTCCAGTCGCTCTGCAAGGGCGTTTAAGCGCTTGACCGCTTGCTCAATCCGGCTGCGGCACTGACTGGCAGCACCCTGAGCGGCAAACTGCTCTCGCCGCTGAGCCTCCAGGCCCTGATTAACCGTTTCAAAGGCCTGTTCCTGCTCCTGTTGAGTTGCTAACGCACCGACAACCAAGCCTTCAGCCGCAGCCAGTTCGCTGGTCAGCTGCTGCTGCCGCTGCTGCAGTCCTGCCTGCTGGGCCAGCAGCTCTTCTCGCCGTAGCCGCACGGCTGCCAACTCACCTTCCAGCTTGGCCAACCTTTCAACCAGCCGCTCCTGCTCCTTACGTCGAAAGCCCAGCCCGCTCTCGGCACCGGCGGCATCACTGCGCACCCGGTAACTTTGCTCCTGCACGGTGGACAGTTGCTGTTCCACCTCCAGCACCGCCAGACGCTGCTGCTCGGCCTGGGTTTCGGCAGCGCTGGCCGTCCCTAGCAGCTCTCGCATCCGCGTTTGCAGCGTCGCTAGTTCGGTCTCCACCTGACTGCGCTCCTGCTGCAACACGGCCGCCTGCTGCACCGCAAACAAAAGATCGATCTCCCGCAACTCTTCGCGCAGCTCCCGGAATTTCTCCGCCTTCTTGGCCTGACGCTGCAGTGCGTTCAGCTGTCGCTTGATCTCGCCCAGCACGTCGCTCAGGCGGGCAAGATTCTGGCGGGTGCCCTCGATCTTTTTGAGGGCCAGCTGCTTGCGGGCCTTGTACTTGGTGACCCCGGCCGCCTCTTCGATCAGCAGCCGCCGCTCTTCGGGGCGCGAGTGCAGCACCTGGCCGATCTTGCCCTGCTCGATGATCGAATAGGCCTTGGTGCCGACCCCGGTATCCATGAACAGCTCGGTGATGTCCAGCAACCGGCAGGGGGTCTTATTGATCAGATAGTCGCTCTCGCCGTCCCGGTACAGGCGACGGGTGAGCTGAATTTCGTTGAACTCTAGATATTTGGCCGGAGCACGGCCATCCTCGGTGGAGAAGACCAACGACACCTCGGCCATGCCCAGCGACTTGCGGTTGTCGCTGCCGGCAAAGATCACATCCTCCATCGCCTTGCCGCGCAGGTTCTTGGCCGATTGCTCGCCCATGCACCAGCGGATGGCATCCACGATGTTGGACTTGCCGCAGCCGTTGGGGCCCACCACGCCGGTCACCCCCTGCTGGAAGTCCAGCACCACCTTGTCGGCAAAGGATTTGAACCCCTGTATTTCGAGTCGTTTGATCTTCATGAAGGGCGCGATTCTAACAGAGGAAGTGCGCAAAAAGCAACGCCCCGCTGTCTGAAGACAGTGGGGCGTTGTTCATGATTTGGACGACGGTGCCTAGCGTACCTGCTGCACCTCAACGATTTCAGGAATCTGCTCCTTGATCGCCTTTTCGATCCCCATCTTGAGGGTCATGGTGGACATCGGACAGGAGCCGCAGGCTCCCTGCAGCTTGACCTTGACGATGTTGTCTTCGGTCACCTCAACCAGTTCCACATCACCGCCGTCACGTTGCAGCATGGGACGGACTTGCTCCAGTACAGCCTGAACCTTTTCTTGCATTGCAGATCTCCTTTGTGATGATGAGCGTGATTCGACGCCGGATTAATTATGGACCTCTTTAGTCTTGTATACCTATTTTCAGTCGGAATTGCACGAAATTTTACTGAGACAACTGCTCCCACTGGAGGTACAACTGCTCCAAACGCTGGTTGAGCGCCGTGTGGCGCTCACCACTCTGCAGCCCCCGTTCAGGATCGTCAAAGAAGCCGGGGCTGTTCATCTCCGTCTCCAGATCGGCGATCAGACGTTCCACCTCAGCGATCTCGTGCTCAAGGGACTGTTGCTGCCTTTCACGGGCCTGCTCTTCTTTCTTGCGCCGCTTTTGCTCCTCACGGTCCTTGACTACCGGTGCATGGGGCATGGTGCATGGGTCGACGTGGAGCGGCGTCTTTTCTTGTCCCTTGCCCCCGGTACCGTGCCCCGGCAGTACGGCAGCTTCCTTTTTACTCAGATAGTATTCGTAATCACCGTAGTAGTCGGTCAGCTTGCCATCACCCACCTCCACGATGCGGGTTGCCAGGCCGTTCACAAAGTAGCGATCGTGGGAGACGAAGACCACCGTGCCATCGAATCCCTTCAGGGCATCCAGCAGCACCTCCTTGCTGAACAGGTCCAGATGGTTGGTGGGCTCGTCCATCAGCAACAGGTTGGAGGGACGCAGCAGCATCTTGGCCAGGGCCAGCCGATTGCGCTCACCGCCAGAGAGCACCGCCACCTTTTTATGGATATCGTCACCGGAGAACAGAAAGGCCCCCAGGATATCGCGCAGCTTGGGCACCATCTCGTAGGGACAGTCGTGGTACAGCTCGTCATAGGCTGTTTTTGCGCCGTCCAGCACGTTCGCCTGATCCTGTGCGAAATAATCGGCCACCACATTATGGCCGACCGTCAGCTGTCCGCTCTGGTAGACGCCGCCGGCCAGCACCGCCATAAGGGTGGACTTGCCAGCGCCGTTGTGCCCCACCAGGGCCACCCGCTCACCCTTTTCGACCGTCAGGTCGATCCGGTCAAGCACCACCTTGGGGCCGTAGGCCCGGGTCAGGTGCTTGAGTTCCAGCACGATCCGGCCGCTCTTGGGTGCCTGGGGAAACTGAAAACGGATCTTTTTGCGCTCCGGCGGCAGCTCGATCCGCTCAATCTTTTCCAACTGCTTGATACGGGACTGCACCAGCGAGGCCTTGTTGGCCTGGTAGCGGAAGCGCTTGATAAAGTCTTCCGTCTTCTGGACCTCTTCGTCCTGCAGCCGTTTCGCCTCCCGCAGCGCCGCCACCCGCTCTTCCCGCTGTACCAGGTAGCTGGAATAGGAACAGTGGTAATCGGCGATGGTGTGGTTCCAGACCTCAGCGATCCGGCTACAGACCTGATCCATAAAAAAACGGTCGTGAGAGACCAGGATCACTGAACCGGGGTAACTGCAGAGGTACTGCTCCAGCCAGTTACGGGCCTCGATATCCAGGTGGTTGGTCGGCTCGTCCAGCAATAACACGTCCGGCTTTTGCAACAGCAGGCGGGCCAGGGCGATCCGCATCTGCCAGCCGCCGGAGAACTCGCCGCAGTCACGGTGCCAGTCTTCCTGGGTAAAGCCCAGCCCCCGCAACACGCTGCCGATCTCGGCCTCCATAGTGTAGCCGCCACGGTACCGGAACTGTTCCTGCAGCTCCCCGTAACGATGCAACTGGCTGTGATGCTCGGCCCCATCGTGGGGCAGCTGTTCCAGCTGGACTCCCAGCTGGTGCAGCTCCTGCTCCAGGGCCAACAGATCGGACAGCGCTGAGCGGGCCTCGTGAAACAGCTTGCGACCGCTGGTGACAATGCCGTCCTGGGGCAGGTAGGCGGCCCGGGCCCCCTTGGCCAGCTGGATATCGCCGCTGGACGATTCCTCCAGTCCGGCGATGATCTTCATCAGGGTCGATTTACCGGCGCCGTTTTCACCGATCAAGGCCACCCGCTCACCCTTCCGCAGGTGCCAGGAAATGTTCGCAAACAGAACGCGGCCAGCAAAATCTTTCGACAGGTTGACGAGTTGGAGCATATTAGAAATTCTGGTCCGTATCGGTAACGATGGCGCCGTCGCGGAAGGTGATCCGGCGGGAGGCGTACTCAGCCACCTCTGGTTCGTGGGTGATCATCACGATGGTGATACCCTTGCGGTTCAGTTCGCTGAAAAGCTGCATGATCTCATGGGTGGTGGCGGTGTCCAGGTTGCCGGTCGGTTCGTCGGCCAGGATCACGGCCGGCTGGTTCACCAGGGCCCGGGCGATGGCTACCCGTTGTTGCTGTCCCCCGGAAAGCTGGGCGCTGGTGTGATGTGTGCGCTCACCCAGGCCGACCAGTTCAAGCGCTGCCAGGGCCCGTTGATGTCGTTCAGCAGCCGGCACCTGGGCGTAGATCAGCGGCAGTTCCACGTTTTCGAGCGCCGTGGTGCGTGGCAGCAGGTTGAAGCCCTGGAACACGAAGCCCAACTTCCGGTTTCGCACCTCGGCCAGCTGGTCCGGCGTCATACCGGCGGTGTCGATGCCGTCCAGCCAGTAGGTGCCGCTGGTGGGCCGGTCCAGGCAGCCCAGGGTGTTCATGCAGGTGGATTTTCCACTGCCCGAGGCCCCCATGATTGCCACAAACTCCCCTTGCTGAATGGTAAACGAGACTCCACGCAACGCCTCTACGGCGTGGTCTCCCTCGCCGAAGACCCGGCGGATATCCTGTAGCTTGATTACATCGGGCATGGTCTAGTGGTGATAGGGCTCGTTATTCAGGATGGTGCAGGCCCGGTACATCTGCTCCAGCAGAAAGGGGCGCACCATCTGATGGGTAAAGGTCATGGCCGACAGGGCCAGCACTCTGGCGGCCCGGTTACGCACCTCATCACTGAAGCCATAGGCGCCGCCGATGGCAAAGGCCAACTCAGCGGTGCCATTGTCACGTTGCTTGCCTATAAACTCGGCGAACTGCACCGACGTCATCTGCTGGCCGCGCTCATCCAGTACCACCAGCACCGTCTGTGGTGAAAGCTGCTTCAACAGACGTTCCCCCTCACGGCGGCGCCCCTCTTGCTGGGTGGCGTCTTTCTCGTCCTTCAGCTCGTCAAACGTCAGCGGCAGGTAGCGCCCAACCCGGGTGGCATACTCTGTCACCCCGTTTTTGATCCAGGCATCGCGAGTCTTGCCAAGCCAAAGCACCCGTAGTTTCACAGTTTATTCCGATCAGATAGTGAACGATGCTGCATTGGCGGCAATGGTGGCCTGCAGCTCCGGCGGCAGTTCAACCAGCTCACCTTTTTCCCAAAGCCCGTCAAGGTCATAGCGACGACGCTGCTCCTCATGGAAGATATGCACCAGCACATCACTGTAATCCATCACGATCCACTTGCCGTCCGCCTCACCCTCGATCTCCTGCACCTTGCCGTACTTCTTCAGCTCCTTGCGGATATGGTCACAGATGGCCTGATTCTGCCTGTCTGACTGACCAGAGACAATCACCAGCAGGTCGGCGATGGTGCTGATGCGGGTGATATCCAGCACGCGGATGTCGTACCCCTTTTTGTCCGCTGCCAGCTCTGCACAGCGTATGGCCCGCTCGCGGGCGCTGAGGGTAGGTTTTTCTGTTTTTTGATCGCTCATGTTCGGTACAACCCTTTCTGGGCAATGTAGTTTTCCACTGCCGACGGCAACAGATAGCGCACTGTACGCCCTGCTGCCACTAATGATCTCAGGCGGCTGGAGGAAATTTCCAGACGACTGTCTTCCACAAACTGAATAGCGTTACCACTGCTGTGACGCAGCAGGTGCGGCCCTTCCTGGCTGAAGTTCGGCTGCACCGCGTCAGGCAACTGCTGGATCGGGTCGGTTACCAGGCTGCCAGGACGTGCCACCACCACCAGCGAGGCGAGCTCGAACAAGTCCGCATACCGGTGCCACAGGCCAAGTTCCAGGAACGAGTCACTGCCGATGATGAAGTGCAGCTCATCAGTGGGACGCTCCTGCCGCAGCGCCGTCAGAGTCTCCACCGTATAGGATTTCCCCTCACGCCGGGCCTCGATGTCGCTGATGCCAAAACCGGGATTGTCGGCAATGGCCAGTGTAACCATTGCAAAGCGCTGCTGAAAGGGCACCGCCCCTTCCACCGGTTTGTGGGGAGGATCCATGGCCGGGATAAACAGTACCTGATCCAGTTCTGCAGCCTCACGTGCCGCCTCAGCAATACGCAGATGGGCCAGGTGAATCGGATTAAAGGTGCCGCCCAGGATTCCCAGTTTCATCACGTACCCCGCGCCGGTTACGAATCGGTTGGTTGAGCCAGTAGCTGCACGAGTGTTGCTCCCCACAACGCCAGCTGCCAGCGACGAATGCCCGGCACCGCAGCCAGCTGCTCAATGCTGTCGGGACGCTGCTCCGCAATCCGTTCCAGAAGCCAGTTGGGCGCCACGAGTCCGGTGGCCAGCTGCAGTTCTGCGCTCAACTGCTCACGCCACTTTTTCAGCTGCGCGATCCTGGCCTTGATGCCGGGATTCGGTTCGCCCTTGCTGCGCGGAAAGCGCGGCAACTGACCCTCGGGTAGCTCCAGGCCGCGCTGCACTGCAGCTTCCAGCAGCCCGCCGTAGCGATTAAGCACCCGTGGCGTCAGACCCTGCACTTCGCTCATTTCGTGAACGGTGCGCAGCTGACGCTCAGCAATAACAAGCAATGATTCCGAAGACATAACCTTGAATGGCGGACGATCAAGCTGCCGTGCCTGGCTGTCCCGCAGCTGCAGGAGCTGCTCCAGAATCGCCAGGTTCCGTCGCTGTAGCTTTCCGGCACCTTTACAGTGCAGGAACAGCGGTCCCTCACCCTTGTCCACCATCCGGTTAGCTGCCACCAGTGCGCATTCTTCGGCCACCCATCCGCTACGTCCCAGTTCTTCGACCTTTGCACGCAGGCTATCAGCCAGCTGCAGCAGGTGGGCTGTGTCATGGGCGGCGTAGTTGGCCATGTCAGCGGTCAACGGACGCTGGCTCCAGTCAGCCTTCTGGAAGCGTTTGTCCAGCTCAACGCCGAAGTGGCTGCGCAGCAGTGCGGCAAGTCCAAACTCAGTGAGTCCTATGAACTGAGCTGCGATCATGGTGTCGTACATACGGCCGACACTGATACCAAAATCGCGGTGCAGCGAACGGATGTCGTAATCGCCGCCATGAAACACGATCAGCCGCTCAGGATCGGCCAGCAGTAACCCGAGCGGTGCCAGATCATTTACCAGCAGCGGATCGATCAACCAGGTGGCGCTGCGGGTGGACAGCTGTAGCAGGCAGACCTTTTCACGGTAGTGGTGCAGCGAGTCGGCCTCAAGATCAAGGGCCAGTTCAGGCTCATCTCGCAGCCCGTGGCAGACTTCAGACAGTTTTCGTTCGCATTCAATCAGCGTGTAGCCTGGCATCCGCTTCAAAACTCCTTCACGATTCTGTAGCCGGTGTCACGTTGCGCCGCCCTGAAGCCGGCGCCTTGAATCAACTCAACCATCTCCTGCTGCGACATGCGGAAGCTGCAACCGGCAGCGGCCACCACGTTTTCCTCCAGCATGGTGCCACCCAGGTCGTTGGCGCCGAAAAACAGCGCCACCTGCGCCAGCTTGGCTCCCTGGGTCACCCAGCTGGCCTGGATGCTGGCGATGTTATCCAGCACGATCCGCGACAATGCCAACACCTTCAGATATTCGACGCCTGTGGCGGTTTCTCCACCTAGCTCTGTGTTTCCGGGCTGGTACGTCCAGGGAATGAACGCTGTGAAGGAGCCACCCTGCTCCTGCATCGCTCGCACCCTGAACAGGTGTTCAACGATCTGTTCCGGGGTCTCTTTGCTGCCAAACATCATAGTGGCGGTGGTGGACATACCCAATGCAGCGGCTGTCAGCATCACCTCACCCCAGCGCTGCCAGCCGATCTTTTTGGGCGAGATGCTCTGACGCACTTCGTCCACCAGGATCTCGGCCCCTCCGCCCGGCACGGAATCAAGTCCAGCCAGCTTGAGGCGGCTCAAAACCTCTGTGATACTGAGCGTATGCCGGTCAGCCAGGTGGCAGATCTCGGCTGGCGACAGGGAATGGTTCTGTACCAGCGGAAAGCGCCGCTTGATCTCGCGGAACAGATTCTCGAAGTACTCTATACCGATCTCGGGGTGTAGGCCGCCCTGCATCAGCAGTTGCGTGCCGCCCCGCTCCACCAGTTCCGCGATCTTTGCAAAGATGGCTTCGTAATCCAGCAGATAGGCATCCGCTGCCTCGATATCGCGGTAAAAGGCGCAGAACGAACAGCGGGATTCGCAGACATTGGTATAGTTGACGTTGCGGTCCACCACAAAGGTGACCCGGTTATCCGGATGCAAGCGTCGCCTGATGGCGTCCGCCCACTTGCCCAGCTGGAGCAGATCACCGTGTACGAGCAGTTCCAGCGCTTGTGCGCGGTCTATGGTTTCTGGCGCTCTGTTCATGCAGCGGACACCTCAGCGCTTAGTGTTGCTCGCACCCCAGCGGGAATTCGACGCGCCTTGAGTTGGGGCGTCACACAGGCCAGCGTCACCAGCAGTTCCACCAGCAGCTTACCGTCGGATGCACGGTGTACCTGCTGGCGCAACTCAAAGGATGATCCACCCACCCGCAGTGGTGTCGTGATGACCTGCAGCAGATCATCGTGTCGGGCCGGTGCCTTGAAATCGATCTCCATCCGTACCACCGGGAAGACCGCCCCGTCGCTGGCCAGCTCGGCCACCGACCAGCCACGCTCACGCAGATATTCGGTGCGGGCCCGCTCACAATAGTTGAGGTAATTGGAGTGGTAGACCACCCCGGCAGCATCGGTGTCTTCGTAATAGACGCGCAACAGCATTGGTATCCTCTTTGACTTTTGACGGACCACTGTACTGCAGATAGACACGGCATGGCAACCCGCTTCGCCATCAGCAGCCCGGTTCATACCCACAGAGATGACAAATCACGTTTGGCGCACAAAAATGCACCACAATCGATTTTAACCCGCTACCGGGCCCTTGGTTTGCGCAGCGCCAAAAAAGGGGCTCAGAGCCCCTTCTGCGCATCGCCCGCTAGAGTTGCGTAACTATAGCGGGTTACGGCCGAAGACCACCAGTTTTCGTGCCCCCAGCTGTCGAGGCAGTTCGTAGCTACGCATTTCGAGCAAACGGAAGCCATGGTCACACGCACACTGCTCCATGTTCCACTCTTCTATACCGCCGGTGTTTGCCACCATGGCCACCAGCCTCCCGCCAGGCCGCACCAGAGGATGTGCCAGCTGCATGAAGCGAAGTGGGTCACGGAAGGCCCGTGAGGAGACCAGATCAAACTGACCGGGTCGTTGTTCTGCCAGTCGCTCCACCCGCTGATGTATGGCCTCAACCTGGTCAAGCGTCAATAACCTGCAGATATGCCGCTGGAAGCGCACCTTTTTGTCAACGGCATCAACGCTGGTGATCGGCAGGTCATCCCGCAGCATCGCCACCACCAGCCCGGGCAGCCCGGCCCCGGAGCCGACATCCAGCAGATGCTCGTGCGGCCTGAGCAGCGGCACGATGCTCATGGAGTCCACAAAATGTTTGGCAATGATCTCGTCAGACTGCGTTATGGCTGTCAGATTAATTGACCGGTTCCAGCGCAGCAGCTCACCCATGTATTGTTCCAACCGCCCCACGGCCTGACCACTGAGCTCAACTCCGAGCGACCTGGCCCCCTCCTGCAGCAGCTTTACATTCATGGTTGTCGGGCACCCGTTTTGAGTGCCACCGACAGTATCGCCAACGCCGCCGGTGTAACCCCTTGTATGCGCGAGGCCTGGCCCAGCGTTCCCGGCCGGAACCGCTCCAGCTTTTCACGCACCTCAGGCGTCAATCCCTGCAGATCGGCATAGTCCAGGTCTACGGGTATCTGTGCCGCCTCCATCTTGCGCAACCGCTCGATCTGCTCTTCCTGGCGCTCGATGTAGCCCTGGTACTTGACCTGAATCTCCACCTGCTCGCGCACTGCAGCGGCAAGATCATGGACGACGCTGTCAATTTCGGCCAGCTCAACATAGCCAATCCCGGGACGTCGCAGCAACTGCTCCAGCGTTGTGCCCTTCTGCACCTCACTACAACCATGCCGCTGCAACCAGTCCCGCTCCTGCTCGTTTATACTGAGTCGTGTCAGCGCCACACGCTCGCGTTCAGCGTGAATAGCTTCGCGCTTGCGGCAGAATCCGGCGTACAGTTCGTCCGGCACCAACCCGATGGCATGGCCCAATTCACGCAGCCTGAGATCGGCGTTATCTTCGCGCAACAGCAAGCGGTATTCGGCCCGCGAGGTAAACATCCGGTACGGCTCCTTGGTACCCAGCGTCACCAGATCATCGACCATGACGCCGATATAGGCGTCGTGGCGGCCCAGCACCAGCGGCTCACGTCCCTGCACCCGTCGAGCAGCGTTGATGCCGGCCAACAACCCCTGGCCAGCTGCCTCTTCATAGCCAGAGGTGCCGTTGATCTGTCCGGCATGAAACAGATTGGCAACCAGTTTGGTCTCCAGCGTGACATGCAACTGCACCGGGTTAACGTAATCATACTCAATGGCGTAGGCCGGCCGCATCAGCTCCACCTGCTCCAGGCCCTCCATCGAACGATAGAAGGCGATCTGCACATCGATCGGTAGCGAACTGGACATACCACTGGGGTACACCTCCACCGTGTCCAAACCTTCCGGCTCGATGAAGGTCTGGTGGCGCTCCTTGTCAGGAAAGCGCACTACCTTGTCCTCAATGGACGGACAGTAGCGCGGGCCAACCCCTTCAATCACCCCCGAATAAAGTGGAGAGCGATCCAGCCCCCCGCGAATGATCTCATGGGTACGCTCGTTGGTGTAGGCGATATGGCAGGGCACCTGCGGCATGGTGATCCGCTCGGTGGAGAATGAAAACGGTTGGGGCGGATCGTCACCCGGCTGAGCCTCAAGCCTGCTGAAATCGATGGTGCGACAGTCAAGACGGGCAGGCGTTCCGGTTTTCAGCCGCCCCACCTCAAAACCAAGTTCCTGCAGCTGATCCGACAAGCCAACAGAGGGCTGATCTCCTGCCCTGCCCCCCGGGAAGCTGGTCAAGCCGATATGGATCAGACCCCGCATAAAGGTGCCGGTGGTCAGCACCACGGTCTTGCCCAAAAAACGCAGACCGCTGCGAGTATCCACACCCCGCAACTGCCCCTGCTCAAGGTACAGCGCCGTGACCTCCCCCTGCTTGCAGTCCAGGCCCTGCTGCCCCTCAAGCACCCGCTTCATACGCAACCGGTAGAGCTGCTTGTCAGCCTGTGCCCGCGACGCCCTGACCGCAGGCCCCTTCCGCGTATTCAATACCCGAAACTGGATTCCCGTGGCGTCGATATTTTTGGCCATCTCGCCACCCAGCGCATCTATTTCTCGCACCAAGTGCCCCTTGGCCAATCCGCCGATCGACGGATTGCACGACATGACCGCCATGCCGTCAAGACTCATATTGAGCAGCAGCGTCTGGCACCCCATGCGCGCAGCGGCAAGGGCCGCTTCGCAGCCGGCATGTCCCGCGCCCACCACAATCACGTCATACTGTTTATCGTAACAATGCATACCGCCACCCATGTTCCACGTGAAACATCTGACTACTTGCCAATGCAAAAGCTTGAAAAAATAAGATCAAGTACCGCGTCCGGGGTTGTAGCACCAGTTATCTCACCAATGGCGGACAGGACGTCACGCAGGTCGACGGCAAGCAGATCCGGAGACAAGGCAGACTGCCTATGCTGTTCAAACAGTGCTAACGACGAGACCGCCCGCGCCAAAACATCCTGGTGACGGACATTGGAGATAGCAACCAGATCATCAGAAAGTGGTGGCGCATCAACCATGAAGTACCGATGCAAGGTAGCGCGCAAGAGCTCGAGGCCGGCGCCGGTCTTACTGCAGACCGAAACGAGATCATTGCAAGCCGGCAACAGTTGGCTATCCAGCTGTGGAGACAGGTCAGTTTTGGTAAGCACCGTAATATACGGGCGGCCTGCCAGAGCAGAGAGAATCTCATGATCGTCGGCATCAAAGGGCCGGCTGCTATCGGCCAGAAACAAAACAAGGTCGGCCTCTGCAAGCCTGCCAAGCGTACGCCGAATCCCCTCCTGCTCAAGCTCGTCGCCATGGTGGCGCCTGATACCGGCGGCATCAATGATCCGCAGCGGCAGACCGTTAACCGTAACGATCTCCTCAATCATGTCACGGGTGGTGCCGGGTACCGCAGAGACGATAGCACGGTCTTCACAGACCAGCGCATTCAGCAGACTGGATTTGCCGGCATTGGGTTTGCCGGCCAGCAGGACCGACACCCCTTCTCGCAACACTTTACCGTACCGGAAACTGTCCATGAGACGGACGATCTGGTTGCGGGCGGCGGTGACGCGATCGTAAATCAAGGCATAGGAGGCCGGGTCGATATCGTCTTCTGGGAAATCGATATGGGCCTCCAGAATCGCCAGGGCCTCGACTATCAGCTGACGCACTGAGTCCAGTTCACGACCCAGCAGCCCTTCCCGTTGACGCTGGGCAAGCGAGAGCGCGGCATCGGTACGGCTGTTGATGACATCAATCACCGATTCTGCCTGGCAAAGATCAATCCTGCCGTTTAAAAAGGCTCGCTTGGTAAACTCGCCGGGGTCGGCCAGGCGGACGCCAGCAGCAACACAGGCCTGCAGAACTGAGCGCACCACCAGATAACCGCCATGGCAGTGCAGCTCCAGCACATCCTCGCGGGTGTATGAGCGCGGGGCACGCATCAGAACGGCCATCCCCTCGTCAATTGTCGAGCCATCAAGCGGATTGATCAAGCGGCCATAATAAAGGCGGTGGCTGTCAAAGCCACCGCCGCGTTTAGCGCAAAAAACCGCCAGCCCGATCTGTTCAGCACGAGGGCCACTGACCCGTACAATGCCGATGCCCCCGCAGCCCTGCGGGGTTGCGATGGCGGCTATGGTATCAGCAAGATACATCGGCCACCTGTCATTCCTTGACCAGCTTGTTGATATACATCTGCTGGCCGATAGTCAGAATGTTGTTGACCAGCCAGTACAACACCAGGCCGGACGGGAAGTTAAGAAACATGAAAGTAAAGACCACTGGCAGGGCCAGCATGATCTTTTGCTGCATCTCGTCCATGGTAGAAGGGGTCATCTTCTGCTGAATGAACATGGTGGCGCCCATGATGATCGGCGTAACATAGTACGGATCCTTATCGGACAGGTCAGTGATCCAGAGCATGAACGGCGCATGGCGTAACTCGATGGAGAACATCAGTGCCTTATAGAGGGCAAAGAAGACCGGGATCTGAACCAGCATTGGCAGGCAACCGCCCAAGGGGTTTACCTTGTGGTCGCGGTACAACTCCATAACGGCACGGTTCATGGCGTCGCGGTCGTTCTTGTACTTTTCCTTGAGCGCAGCCATCTTGGGCTGCAACTTGCCCATCTCCTTCATCGACTTGTAACTCTTGTGGGTCAGCGGAAAGAAGATGATCTTCAGGATGATGGTGATGAAGATGATACCAACACCGTAATTGGGGATGTAGGTGTAAAAGAATTTGAGTGTGTGCAGCATCGGCTTGGCAAGCACCGTGAACCAACCCAGGTCAAGGGACTGCTCGAGGGAGGAGCCTTGCGCCTTCAGGATATCGATATCCTTGGGACCAATGAACAACGTGTGGCTGACAGTGACTGACTGGCCTGACGAAACCGTAAAGGCCGGCGATGTAGCCACTGACTCGATGAAACCGGACTGGTTCTTCTTGATCTCGACATTGGCCACGCTGCCGTTATCAGCCAGTTGCGCAATAAGGAAATACTTATCGGTGATACCGGCCCACTGAACCAGCTTGTCATACTTTTTAACAGCGCTGTCAAACTCCTTGGGGGCGTCGGTCTGCAACGAGTTGTCGGCGAAAACCGTCGAGCCGTAGGTCTCATAGCGGCTATCCTTCTCCTTGATCTCGGAAGGTGCGGTTATGATCTGCTGCAGCGAACCGACCAGTGGTGAAGGCGAGTTGTTGATCAGCTGTGTTGCGAGCCCAATGCCATACTGGGCAGCATCAAACGAGTAGACCTTGCGAACGACATACCCTTGGGGGGAGACATGGGTAAAGACCAGTTGCTGCTTTTGGCCATCTGCAACCGAAAGCTGCTTGTTATCAACACCGTACAGAACCTGCGGATGCAACGCAAAACCGGCGCCACGGGTTGAACCAACCGGCAGCGAAGGATCTGCGGTAGCGACGAGCACAACTGACTTGGCGTCAGCGGCGTTCTTCTCGCGATACCCCTTGAGGGTAAGACTCTTGAGGGCACCTCCAGCTGTAGTAAAGACAGCTTCATACAGCGGTGTATCGACCTTTACCAATTGGGCATCAGCGACTTGAACAACAGGAGCCGCTGCAGCGGGAGCTACAACCGGAGCAAGTGGCTGCTGAGATGAAGATGCACCCTGTACGCCTGCTGGTTGCTGTACTGAAGTGTCAGCTGGCTTCTGCTGACCCATAAAAAACGAGAACAGATAAAAGACCGCAACAGAAAGCACAATAGCAATAATAGTACGTTTTTCCATACAGGCTCCAGTACGGCAAGTAGTCAGATTACGGGATCAAAGCCGCCTGGATGCCAAGGGTGACACTTGAGCAAACGACGCAATGACAGGTATGAACCCTTGTAGGGACCATACCGGCGAATTGCCTCCAAGGCATAAGCGGAACAGGTGGGGTAAAAGCGACACGATGGAGGCAAGACCGGAGAGATCAGACGGCGATAAACATGAATAAAGAACATGAGCAGCCTGGACACCATCAGCAGCTACCAATCCGCTGAAAGGCGCGCTGCAACTCGGCGCACAATGCTGAGCCATCCAGCGCAGCTGCACGACTTCGTACGATCACGTTCACGTCAACTGCAGGCAGACCGTGGCGATGCTGACGAAAAAATTCGCGGACCTGACGCTTGATTCGGTTGCGCACAACAGCCCCTCCTACTTTACGACTGGCTGTTACCCCCAGACGAGGGAATCCATACTGATTGTGCTGCCAGACAACCAAGAAGGCCGGTCCGGAAAAACCGGGCCGGCCAGCCGAGAGTCTGGTAAACTCTGGCCGCCGCAAAAGACGAGCAGCCTTTGGATACGTTGCGCGTGCTGATGGCACGACTGTATGTCGCAATGAAGATTACTTGGAAGCGATTTGCACTGCCAGGCGCTTGCGGCCTTTGGCGCGACGACGCTTGATCACCAAGCGACCATTTTTTGACGACATACGCACCAGGAACCCGTGGGTCCGTTTACGAGAAGTATTGCTGGGTTGAAAGGTTCTTTTCACGGCTCTGCTCCAGAAAGTAAAAATATGGTTCAGCCCACTATCGATACAGATATGGGAACGAGAGTATTAATCAGAACAGCGGCCTTCTGTCAAGTGTTTTTTATACTCAGCGCCCCGTTTTAAGCATTGAAAAAAGGGGGGGGGTCTGCTAAGGTGCTGACCCTATGAGAAGACCTCCTAAAACGGACCCAACTCACTCCTATAATATCAATATTATTCAATTATAGCGTTATCAACAGGTGTTGATATACCTGTTGATAAACACGGACAGGACAAGCTGGCAAGAACAGCAGAACTCACCAGTGTGACAAGCAAAATATCCCCTGCACAGGGTGTTGATAGCGCCACTGGCAACCAACATGAGCATCAAGGTACCATTTGACAACTATGCCTTCCTCCAAGAAAGATATCATGCAAACTGTCTGGACACAGACTGCGACCAACCTCGAAAGGGTTATTCCTCCCCAAAACTATATCAACTGGATCCAACCGATCCAATATAGTCACACCGAGAATAACAACGTCGTGGTCTGTGTACCGAACCAGTTTTTCAAGGAATGGCTGGAAGACAATTACCTGGATCTGATTAACAGTGCCCTCTCGATCACTGCAGAAAAAAACCTCGCCATCGCGGTGACCATTAAGGAAGATGAGACACCCCTGCCACAGCCAGTAGAAGAGACTAGTCCGACGGCACCGAAACCGCTGCGAGGAGAGCCGAGGCCTGCCCAGGCTGAGCGGGACGGAACACCACTCAATCCGCGGTATACCTTTGACCAGTTTGTCAGTGGCTCGGGCAATCAGTTTTCTCACGCCGCCGCGCTGGCAGTAGCCAACAATCCCGCCATTACCTACAACCCGCTGTTTATCTACGGCGGCGTTGGCCTGGGCAAAAGCCATCTGCTGCATGCGGTAGGACACCAGATTCTGTCCCAGAAGCCAGAGACTCGGGTCTGCTACTGCTCAGCAGAAAAGTTCATGCACGAAATGGTAAACTCTATTCGGCTCAATAAGATGGAAGATTTTCGGGAGCGCTACCGTTCAGTAGATGTACTGCTGATCGATGATATTCAGTTCATTGCCGGACGGGAGCGGACCCAGGTAGAGTTCTTTCATACCTTCAATTCACTGTATGAATCGCATAAGCAGATCGTGATTACGTCGGACAAATTCCCGCGGGAAATGCCCAACCTGGAGGAACGGCTACGTTCACGTTTTGAATGGGGCCTGATCGCCGATATACAGCCGCCGGACCTTGAAACAAAGATGGCTATTCTCAAAAAGAAGGCTGAACTGAATCGGATTAACCTGCCTGATGAAGTGGCCTACTTTCTGGCATCCAGTGATACCCGCAATATACGGGAGCTGGAGGGGATGCTGATCCGGCTGGGAGCCTACAGCAGTCTGCAGCATATCCCGATCACCCTGGCCATGGCTAAGGACAACCTGAAGGATATCCTGGTAGATAAACGTAAAGAGATCACGGTAGAACTGATCCAGAAGAACGTGGCGGATCACTTTAATCTCAAGGTGGCGGACCTAAAGTCAGATAAACGGCTCAAGACGTTTGTGCAGGCGCGACAGGTGGCTATCTGGCTTTGTCGTGATCTGACCAGCGCCTCCTATCCGGATATCGGCAGCAGGTTTGGTGGCAAAGATCACTCGACCGTGATCCACGCCACCAAAAAAATCGATCGCTTGCTGGGCGAAGATCCACAGTTGGCCAGCACAATCGAAACGATTCGCAACACTATCTTGCAGTGAATCTGTAACTTGTCACCAGACGCTGTTGAACAAGCTGGGGATAGCTGTGGACAGATCACTGCCTGTGGAAAAAGGCCGCGTTACCAACAGCAGCATCAACAGCAAAGCAAACTGATTTTGGTAACTACTGCAAGGGGTTAGGAACAACCCACAGTTTCCACAGCACTAATAATAATAACAAAAGGTTTCTTTCTTTAATAAACAAAAGAAATGATAAGCAGACCGCCATGCACAGCAAAGGAGCACGGATATGAATTTCAGGATTGACCGGGAAAGCTTTCTCAAGGCGTTGCAGAAGGTCCAGGGAATTGTCGAAAAACGGACGTCGATGCCGATCCTGTCCAACGTGCTGATCGAGGCAAGTGGCGATAGTATCGCCATCGTTGCCACCGATCTGGAAGTAGGCCTTAAAAGCAGTTATCCGGCCAAGGTGGAGCGGGATGGCAGGATCACGGTGGGCGCCAAAAAACTGTATGAGATTGTCAAGGAACTGCCCAACCAGGAGATTAGCTTCAGCACCAAGGACAACGACTGGGTCGAGATTACCTGCGGCAAGGTCCGTTTCAATATCGTCGGTCTGTCGCCGGATGAATTTCCTGCAGTTGCTACGGTCAAGGATGAGCAGCTACTGGAGCTGGAGGCAGCCCTACTGCGCACCATGATCGAGAAAACCTCGTACGCCATTTGCAACGACGAAACCAAATACAACCTCAACGGCATCTTTACCCGGGTGGAAAGCAGTGATACGGGTCAGTTGCTGAAGATGGTAGCCACCGATGGCCATCGGCTCTCAATCGCGTCGGGCGATTTCAGCGGCAAGGCCAATCCTGAACTGCTGAAGGGTGTTATTTTGCCGAAAAAGGGTATCTACGAGATCAAGAAAATCACCGATGAAGGTGATGGACTGCTCAAATTCGGTTTTGTGGATAGCAGTGCTGTGCTCAAAAAAGGCGACACTACCCTGGTGATGCGACTTGTGGACGGTGAATTTCCTGACTACACCCGGGTGATTCCTGCTACCAACGACCAACACGTCAAGGCCAAGCGCGAAGACCTGATCCACGCTGTGCGACGGATGGCAATCCTTTCCAGCGAGAAGTTCAAGGGGATCATGCTGGAGATCGACGGCAACGGGGTCAAGATCTCTTCCAGTAACCCGGAATTGGGCGATGCCATGGAGGAGCTGGAGGTGAGCTACAGTGGCGAGCCGTTCTCGGTACGCTTCAATGCTCGCTACCTGCTGGACGTACTGTCGGTCTGCGAAAGCGAACAGGTGCTGATGAAATTCAAGAATGAGCTGTCACCATCCATTATTACACCGGATGAGGGGGACACCTTCCTGGCGGTGATCATGCCGATGAGGCTCTAGTGCTGCTGACCGGCATCAGGCTTGAGCAGTACCGCAACCTGGCCGCTGCCGAGCTGCGACCCAGCAACCAGATAACCCTGCTGCACGGACTGAACGGCCAGGGTAAGACCAATCTGCTGGAGGCGATCTATCTGCTGGGGACTGGACGCTCCTTTCGCAACGTCAAGACGCCCGATCTGATCAGGCAGGGGATGGATACTGCGGTTGTTACCGGTCAGGTGCTGACTGGCAGCGTTGCCAGTGAAATCAAGGTACAGCTGGCGGGCAAACAACGGCGCGTAACCGTGGATGGCAAGCCGGTCCAGCGGGCCGCAGAGTTGCATGGCAAGCTGGCAGCAGTGGTCTTCTCACCCGACGACACCGCCATGGTCAAACAGGGACCTGAAACCAGGCGCCGCTATCTCGATCGGGCACTGTACACCGGTAAGGCCACCTTTTTGCGGGATTACCACGAGTATTACCGTACCCTGAAGCAACGTAACGCCCTGTTGCGGTGCGGTACGACCGACGGACTGGATGTCTGGAGCGAACAGCTGGTGACCAGCGGTGCACGGCTGATGGAACACCGCCGCCAGTACGTAGCGCAGCTGCTGCCACTGGTACAACAGCACTATCAGCGGCTAGCCGGCAGTCGTGAGACGGTGGAGCTGGCCTATGCACCGGACAGCGACCACCGGTTTCAGGAGCAGCTTGAGCAGTGTCGAGTCACAGACCTGCGTCGCGGCACCACCGGACGCGGACCCCACCGTGACGATCTGGCGTTTATGATTGATGGCCACGATCTGAAGACCTTCGGCTCCCAGGGACAGCAACGGTCCTTTGTGCTGGCCCTTAAACTGGCTGAACTGGACCATCTGCAGCAGACCTTCGGCGAACCGCCGCTGATGCTGCTGGATGACATCGCCTCCGAGCTTGATCGGGAGCGGATACACAACCTGCTGGACTTCCTGCGTCAGCGGCAGGTGCAGGTTGTGATCACTACCACCACCACGGTCGGCATCGACCCCGGTATGCTGCAGCAGAGCAGCCTGTATCGGGTGGATGCCGGCACATTGACGTACGAGGGAAGTGTACCCAGATGAGCGAGATCGATCAGAACATCCCAGAGGCGTCCGGCTACGGCGCCGAGAGTATCAAGGTCCTGGAAGGGCTTTCTGCAGTCCGCAAGCGGCCGGCCATGTACATCGGCTCAACCGCCGCCCAAGGTCTGCACCACCTGGTCTACGAGATCGTGGACAACTCCATCGACGAGGCCTTGGCCGGACACTGCGACACGATTGTCGTCACCATCAACACCGACGGCTCGCTGACGGTGGTCGATAACGGCCGGGGCATCCCCACCGACATGCACCCCAGCGAGGGCCGCTCGGCGGCCGAAGTGGCGTTGACCGTGCTGCATGCCGGCGGCAAGTTTGACAACGACTCCTACAAGGTCTCCGGCGGTCTGCACGGGGTGGGTGTCTCGGTGGTCAACGCCCTCTCAAAGACACTGGAACTGGAGATTCGGCGTGACGGCAAGATCTGGCGGCAGTCCTACCGCCGCGGCGAGCCCCAGGCGCCATTGGAGGCAACCGGCGAGACCAAGCGACGCGGCACCAAGATCACCTTCATGCCGGACGAGGAGATCTTCGAGACCACCGAATTCTCCTTTGACGTGCTGTCACAGCGGCTGCGGGAGCTGGCCTTCCTCAACGCCGGGGTCAGGATCACCATCACCGACGAACGGGCCGAGGGCAAGTCCCACGAGTTCTATTACGAAGGCGGCATCAACTCGTTTGTGGAGTACTTAAACCGGGCCAAGAGCGCCCTGCACGCCAAGCCGATCTACGTCAAGGGAGAAAAGGGCGGCGTGGAGATCGAGATCTCGATGCAGTACAACGACTCCTACGACGAGAAGATCTTCTCGTTTGCCAACAACATCAACACCCACGAGGGCGGCACCCACCTGGCCGGCTTCAAGGCGGCCCTGACCCGTACCATGAACAGCTATGCCGCCACCAACGACCTGCTCAAGAAGGAGAAGGTGGCCATCTCGGGCGACGACCTGCGAGAAGGCCTGACGGCCGTGATCTCGGTCAAGATCCCCCAGCCGCAGTTCGAGGGCCAGACCAAGACCAAGCTGGGCAACTCCGAGGTCAAGGGCTATGTGGAGTCGCTGTTGAATGAGAAGCTGGCGACCTACCTGGAGGAAAACCCCAAGATCGCCAAGGACGTGCTCAACAAGTCAATCGAGGCGGCCCGTGCCCGGGAAGCGGCCCGCAAGGCCCGCGAGACGGTACGTCGCAAGGGGGCCATGGACCTGGGCGGCCTGCCGGGCAAGCTGGCCGACTGCCAGGAGAAGGACCCGGCCCAGTGCGAACTGTACCTGGTGGAGGGCGACTCGGCCGGCGGTTCGGCCAAGCAGGGACGTGACCGTAAGTTCCAGGCCATCCTGCCGCTCAAGGGCAAGATCCTGAACGTGGAGAAGGCCCGCTTCGACAAGATGATCGCCTCGCAGGAGATCCGCACCCTGATCACCGCCATGGGCACCGGCATCGGCAAGGACGACTTCGACATCGCCAAGCTGCGTTACGGCCGGATCATCGTCATGACCGACGCCGACGTGGACGGTTCCCACATCCTGACCCTGCTCTTGACCTTCTTCTACCGCAACATGCGGGAGTTGATCGAGCGGGGCCATCTCTACATCGCCCAGCCGCCCCTCTACAAGGTCAAGCGGGGCAAGAAAGAGATGTACCTCAAGAACGAGCAGGCCCTGCAGCAGTTCCTGCTGGAGGAGGGGGCCGAAGAACTGACGCTCAAGCTGGAAAAAGGCGAGCGGGTCTATAAAGGCTCGCAGATTATCCCGGTGATCCGACAGTTCATCGAGCACCGCGCCATCCTGGATAAGGTGGTCAAGAAGGGTATCGCCGCCGAGCTGCTGCCGTTGATGCTCAAGGCCGGCGTACCGGCTGATCTGGAGGAGCTGAGCCAGTTTGCGCCCTATCTGGAGCAGATGAAGCAACTGGCCGGTGACGCCGACTACCAGCTGGAGGAGGAGCGGATTAACTTCAGCCTGGGCAACGTGCGCCACCTGCTGGACAGCCAGACCCTGAAGGTGCTGGCCAGCCACGAGTATCTGCTGTTGATGGAAAACTTCCGCAAGGTCTGCGAGACCATGGCCGGCGGTCAGGCCTTCCTGGAGCAGGAAGGCAAGCCGCTTCTGGCCACCGACAACCATGAGGAGCTGCTGGTCTGGTTCCTGGAATACGCCAAGAAGGGTCTCAACATCCAGCGCTACAAAGGTCTCGGTGAGATGAACCCGGAGCAACTCTGGGAGACCACCATGAATCCGGAAAACCGGACCCTGTTGCAGGTCAAGATTGAGGATCTGGTGGAGGCGGACGAGATCTTCACCGTGTTGATGGGCGATCAGGTGGAGCCGCGACGCGATTTTATTGAACAGAACGCACTGAATGTCGTCAACCTCGACATCTAAGGTTAAGGGACAGATCACATGCAGGAACACGCAAGCCAGAAGATAGCGGTCAATATCGAAGACGAGATGAAGCGGTCCTACATGGACTACGCCATGTCGGTCATCATCGGACGGGCCCTGCCCGATGTGCGGGACGGCCTGAAGCCGGTGCACCGGCGCTGCCTGTACGCCATGCACGACCTGGGCAACGACTACAACAAGCCCTACAAAAAATCGGCCCGCGTGGTCGGTGACGTGATCGGTAAGTACCACCCCCACGGTGACACCGCGGTCTACGACACCATCGTGCGGATGGCCCAGGATTTCTCCCTGCGCTACCTGCTGGTGGATGGCCAGGGTAACTTCGGTTCGGTGGACGGCGACAGCGCGGCTGCCATGCGGTACACCGAGATCCGGATGAAACAGCTCACCCAGGAGCTGTTGGCCGATCTGGAGAAAGAGACCGTCCCCTTCACCCCCAACTACGACGAGTCGTTGTCCGAACCGGCGGTGCTGCCCTCCAAGTTCCCCAACCTGCTGGTGAACGGCTCGGCCGGCATCGCGGTGGGCATGGCCACCAACATCCCGCCACACAACCTGTGCGAGATCGCCGATGCGATCATCGCCCTGATCCACAATCCGGCCCTGACCTTCGAGGAGCTGCTGGCGCTGGTGCCGGGCCCCGACTTCCCCACCGGCGGCACCATCTACGGCCGTCAGGGGATCCTGGACGCCTACGCCACCGGCCGCGGCATCATCCAGATCCGGGCCAAGGCCCATGTGGAGACCAGCAAGAAGCAGGACCGCCAGTCGATCGTGGTGACCGAGATCCCCTACCAGGTCAACAAGGCCCGCCTGATCACCAGCATCGCCGAGCTGGTCAAGGAAAAGAAGGTGGAGGGGATCAGCGACCTGCGGGATGAATCGGACCGCGACGGCATGCGGATCGTGATCGACCTGAAAAAGGACGAGAACGCCGAGGTACTCTTAAATCAGCTCTACAAGCACACCCAGATGCAGACCTCCTTCGGCATCAATATGCTGGCCATCGTGCACAACCGGCCCAAGGTGCTGTCGCTGGTGGAGATGATGCAGTGCTTTGTGGAGCACCGCCGTGAGGTGGTCACCAAGCGTACCCTGTTTGAACTGAAGAAGGCCGAGGCCCGGGCCCATATCCTGGAGGGCCTCAAGATTGCCTTGGATTGGCTGGATGCGGTGATCGAGCTGATCCGGGCCTCCAAGAACCCGGAAGAGGCCAAGCAGGGCCTGATGGCCGGCTGGTTCTCCGATCCGGTCTTCCTGAAGAAGCTGGAGATCGCGCCGCTGGATCAGCAGACCTTCCGGCCCGGCGTGCAGCTGTCCGAGAAGCAGGCCCAGGCGATTCTGGAGATGCGTCTGCAGCGCCTGACCGGCCTGGAGCGGGACAAGATCCTGCAGGAGTACGAAGATATCATGCGGCTGATCGCCAGGTTGAAGGAGATTCTGGCCTCCGATCAGGAGATCATGAAGATCATCGTCGGCGAACTGACCGAGATCAAGGACAAGTTCGGCGACAAGCGCCGCAGCGAGATCATCGACCGTACCGCCGAGATCTCCCTGGAAGACACCATCGAGGACGCCGAGATGGTGGTCACGGTCTCCCACTCCGGCTACATCAAGCGCAGCGCCGTGGACCTCTACCGCGCCCAGCGCCGGGGCGGCAAGGGTAAGACCGGCATGAAGACCAAGGAAGAGGATTTCGTGGAGCAGTTGTTCATCGCCTCCACCAAAGACTACCTGTTGTTCTTCACCGACATGGGCCGGGTCTACCGGATCAAGGTCTATGAGATCCCCGAGGGCAGCCGCACCACCAAGGGCAAGGCGGTGGTTAACCTGGTCAATGTGCAGGACGGCGAGAAGGTCACCACCATCCTGCCGGTGAAGGACTTGAACCGCGATGATCTGTTCCTGTTCATGGCCACCAAGCAGGGCGTGGTCAAGAAGACGCCGCTGATGGAGTATGTCAATATCCGTACCACCGGCATCAACGCCGTCAATCTGGACGAGGGGGACAAGCTGATCGCCGTAGCTCTGACCGACGGCAGCAAGGATATCTTCCTGGCCTCCCGCTGCGGTAAGGCGATCCGTTTCAGCGAAGAGGACGCCCGCCCGATGGGCCGCGTGACCCGCGGTGTGCGTGGCATGAACCTTGAGAATGGCGACGTGGTGATCGGCATGGAGGTGGTGGATCCCACCGCCACCGGCTCCACCATCTTCACCGTCACCGAAAACGGTTACGGCAAGCGGACCGACCTGGATGAGTACCGTGACCAGAGCCGGGGCGGCAAGGGGTTGATCACCATCAAGACCAGCGAGCGCAACGGCATGGTGGTGGACGTGATGCAGGTGGCCGACGACAATGAGTTGATGGTGATCACCGATCAGGGCAAGATCCTGCGGGTGCCGGTCTCCGGCTTCTCGGTGATCGGTCGCAACACCCAAGGGGTGCGGCTGATGGTGACCGAGGATCAGGAAAAGATCGTGGCCGTGGCCAAGCTGGCAGAAAGCGATGAAGATGATGACGAAGGGAGCGAGGAGCAGGCGTAAGGCCCCACGATCATGCCCAGAGTTGTCAGTTTTGATAGCTCCCGCCGGGAGCGCCGGCGCATCGTGCGGCTGCTGGATTTCCTGAAACGGGACAGCCTGACCCGCGATCAACTGGAACGGATAGGCCGTCGGCTGCAGAAGGCCGGCCGCCGCGCCCTGCCCCCGTTGGTACGGCGGCTGTGGCACGAACAGGACCGGGAGCAGCTCTACCGCTATACCTGCATGCTTGACTTTTTCGATGCCACCACCTGGCTGGACCAGCTGGTGGCGTTGACCCTCAAGCGCCGTGATCTGGGGGATGAGGGCCGGATTCCCCTGCTGGAGATCCTGCAGGACTACGGGGTGGACGTCTCCTCGCCGCCCTTTGCGCGGGCAGACCTGACCAGCGGCACGCTGAACAGCTTCCTGGATACCTGTCTCAGCGAAGGTCCCTGGGGACTGGTCCGCTTCATGGATCGTTTTCTGGATGCCGATGAGGTGCTGCGTAGTCAACTGATACGCCGCCTGGGTGCTCGTGCTGATCATGGTCCTCAGGCGGCAGCCCTGTTACGGATGCTGGCCTACTTCGAGTACGCCGAGGTGGCCGGACTGGCGGTTGAGACACTGGGTAGCCTGCGCCACGGCTGTGCCCTGGCGGTGCTACAGCAGCTGCAGTTTCTGGTGGTGGAGGGGCTTGCGGAGCGGATCGAACGCAGCATCCGCCGGCTGGGTTTCCTCGGTATCCGTCAAGCAGAACCGCTGCCGGCGGTCTTCGCGGCCGGCACGGAGCTGATCACCACACAATCGTCGCCGGTGGACTGCTACGGTGTGCGCACGATCTGGTTCTCCTGGCTGTTGCCGGATGATAGCCTGGCGGCGCTGGTGCTGCAGCTTGGCGATGGTGAGGGGGTGTTGCATGCCGTGCAGACCCGCTTCCAGAATCGCAAAGAGCACGACGACTATCTGGATGAGGTTAATGCCGACGAGGGGATGTTCCCGGTGGGGCTGCCCTATCTGGTGAGCCTGCTCAAGGACGCCACCCAGCAGAGCATTGAACAGAACTTTTACCTGCCACCGGACCTGTATGCCGGCCGGCACTTGCTGGGTGCGGTTGATCTGCGGCCCGAGCAGTACCTGCCCAGCTTTGAGGCGGAGCTGCTGGACGGCCTGGTGGAGCGGTTAGCCTCGCACCTGGGGGAGAGTGAAAAGCTGCTGGAAGAGCCGTTTTTCGAGGGCTGGATCTATTCCGACCCGCTGGTGTACGAACTGGCCGAAGCACTCGGCAGTGACGGTGAACCGCTGCTCAAGCGGGCGCCAGATCAGCAGGAACCGTTTCTGGAACGATTCTGCAACGAACTGATTGAGCCGAACAAGCTGGGCCTGTTGCGCCGTCTGCTGCTGACCGCCGACCTGATGCAGCAGTGTACTGCTGCTCCAGAGCTGGTGCAGCGGGTGCTGGCCGTTTCCTTGAGTCTGGTCGGTGCGCCACTACCACTGGTGCGACATCCCTTTGTCAGGCGGCTGGCCCTGGACAGCATCGAGCTGGCCCGCCAATCCCTTGATGAGGGCTTTGATCCACGCCGGCAGCAGCAGTTTGATGACGAGGAGTGGGAATGAAGATCGCGGTGATCGGTGCAGGCAGTTGGGGTACGGCCCTGGCGCAGGTGCTGGCCGGCAACGGCCATGAGGTCTGTCTGTGGGCCTATGAACCGGAACTGGTGGCCGGCATGCAGGCCACGCGGGTCAACCATCTCTTTTTGCCGGACGTAGCGCTGCATCCGGCCTTACGCTTCACCAACGATCTGTCAACGGCGGTGGCTGGTTGCGAACTGGTGCTGCTGGTGACGCCAACCCAGGTCATGCGCGGTATCCTGGGGCAGCTGGCGCCGGCCCTGGGGCCAGACTGCCTGCTGGTGAACGCCTCCAAGGGGATCGAGTTGGAGACCCTCAGCACAGTCTCGCAGATAGTTGCCCAGGTGCTGGGCGAGCAGGCCCTGCAGCGCTATGTGGCCCTGTCCGGCCCCACCTTTGCCAAGGAGGTGGCAGCCAACCTGCCGTCGCTGATCGTGGCCGGTTCACGTAATCAGGCTGCAGCGCAGACCGTGCAGACCGCCTTCAGCAACAACGTGTTTCGGGTCTATTCCAGCGATGATCCGGTGGGTGTGGAGCTAGGAGGGGCGGTTAAAAACGTGATCGCCATCGCCGCCGGCATTGCCGACGGACTGGGCTTCGGCCACAACACACGGGCCGCCCTGATCACCCGCGGCCTGGCTGAGATGCGTCGGCTGGGACGTGCGCTGGGTGCCCAGGATGGCACCTTTGCCGGGCTGGCCGGCATGGGCGACCTGGTGCTGACCTGCACCGGCGACCTGTCCCGCAACCGTACCGTGGGCATGAAGCTGGGCCAGGGCCAGAAGCTGGCTGACATTATGGCCGAGATGCGGATGGTGGCCGAGGGGGTCAAGAGCGCCGCATCGGTTAATGCCCTGGCAGCACGCTTGGGTGTCGAGATGCCGATCACCGCCAAGGTCTACGAGATCCTGCATTGCGACAAGCCGGCCCGGCAGGCGGTGCTGGAATTGATGTCGCGCGATCTGAAGGCCGAGCAGGCCTGATCAGCTCGGGTAACCGACCGTTCTGCTGCCTGCCGTGCCCGGCAGGTCAGGTGGCGTGGTTCAATGCCGCTGTCCCGCAGCAGGTCGGCCACCGTCCAGACCATTCCCGCTGCCACGATAACCCCGCCCAGTATCACAATTGCTTCGATCATACCCCTACCTCCTGAAGTTGTTTTCAGGCTAGCACAACGACCTGACAGGAAATGTCAGATTGGTCGAGACTGCTCAGGTAAGCATTTTTTTCTTGCAATCGGCATGAGGTGGTGTTAATAGAATTGTTCCTTGCCCAGGTGGTGGAATTGGTAGACACGCAAGATTCAGGTTCTTGTGCTCGCAAGGGTGTGCTGGTTCGAGTCCAGTCCTGGGCACCAATCAAGAAGACAAAGCCTTCGAAGAGACCTTCGAAGGCTTTTCTTTTATCCGTAAAGGTGCTGCGATGCCACTAAATCTGCTGGATGTTGAAAAACCGGCCCGCTACCTGGGTGGCGAGATGGGCTCAGTGGTCAAGCCACAGGCTGAGCTGCGGATCGCCCTGGCCTTCCCCGATGTCTACGAGGTCGGGATGAGCCACCTGGGTCTCAAGATTCTCTACCGGATCTTGAACGATCTGGAGGGGGTGGCCGCCGAGCGGGTCTATGCCCCCTGGCCCGACATGGCCGCCTTGATGACCTCCGCAGGTGAACCGCTGGCCACACTGGAGACCGGCACCCCCCTGGCATCCTGCGACCTGGTCGGCTTCACCCTCCAGTATGAACTCTCCTGTACCAATATCCTGTCCATGTTGAGCCAGGCCGGCATTCCCTGGCGGGCCGACCAGCGCGACAGCGGTTTTCCGCTGGTGATCGCTGGCGGGCCCGGCGCCTACAATCCCGAACCGTTGGCCCCCTTTTTGGATGCCGTGCTGCTCGGTGACGGCGAGCAGGCGGTGGTGGAAATCGCCGAGGCACTGCGGCAGTGGAAACGGGATGGAGGCAGCTCCAAGGCCGAACTGTTGGAGCGCCTGGCCCGGATCGACGGCATCTACATCCCCTCATTGTTTGCGAGCGACTATCAGGCCGACGGACGGATTGCCGCCATCAGACCGCTTAAGGCCGGTTACGAACGGGTGCGGCGGCGGTTTGTAACCGATCTCGAACAGGCCCCCTTCCCTGACCAGCCGATCATTCCCTTTATGAAGACCGTCCATGACCGGGTGGCGGTGGAGATCGCCCGCGGCTGCACCCGCGGCTGCCGTTTCTGTCAGGCCGGCTACATCTACCGTCCGCTCAGGGAGCGTTCGCCGGAGCAGATTCAGCAGCTGATCCAGACCGCGCTGCAGGCCAGCGGCTATGACGAGATCTCATTGCTGTCGCTCTCCACCGGCGACTACAGCTGCATTGGGCCGTTGTTGCAAACCCTGATGCAGCAGTATGCCGCCAGCCGGGTAGCGGTGTCGCTGCCGTCGCTGCGGGTGGGCACCCTGACCCCCGAGCTGATCGACGAAATCCGCAAGGTACGCAAGACCGGCTTCACTCTGGCCCCGGAGGCCGGCAGCGAACGGATGCGGCGGGTGATCAACAAGGGGATCACCGAAGCCGACCTGCTTGAGGGGGCGGCCAATATCTTCGGCGCCGGCTGGCGCCTGATCAAGCTGTACTTCATGATGGGCCTGCCCAGCGAGACCCGCGACGACCTGTTGGCCATCGCCGACCTGGCGCGTCAGGTCAAACAACAGGCTCGCAAGGTGGGCAGCCACGGCGAGGTGAACGTGGCGGTCAGCACCTTTGTGCCCAAACCCCACACCCCGTTCCAATGGCAGCGGCAACTGACCCTGGAGGAGACCCGTGAGCGGCAGGCACTGCTGCGGGATGAGTTGAGGCGTCGCAAGCTGAATTACAAATATCAGGAGGCTGAGCTGTCGTTTCTGGAAGGGGTCATCGCCCGGGGTGACCGGCGTCTAGGGCCGGTCATCGAGCGCGCAGTGCAACTGGGTTGCCAGTTTGACGGCTGGCGCGAGCATTTCTCGCTTAACCGCTGGCTACAGGCCTTTGCCGAGTGTGGGGTCGATGCCGAGTGGTACCTGCGTGAGCGGGATCAGGACGAGCTGCTGCCGTGGGAGCACCTGGACAGCGGCGTCGGTAAACCGTTTCTGCTGCAGGAGTATCGCGCCGCCTTGGCAGAGGCGGCCACCGAGGATTGCCGCAACGGGCACTGCTCGGGCTGCGGTGTCTGCGACTTTCAGCAGGTAACCAACCACCTGGTAACGTCCGAGCTGTCGCTGGCGCCGCCAGCGACGGTGGCCGAGGCCGAGCCAGAACACCGGCGGCTGCGGATGCGGTTTTGCAAGCGGGACAAGATCAGTGTGCTCAGTCACCTTGAGTTGATCAACCTGTTTACCCGGGCGGTCAGCCGGGCAGGCCTGCCAGTCCTTTTTTCACAAGGCTTTCACCCCCACCCCCGCTTCTCCTTTGCCACGGCCACCTCGGTGGGGGTCGAATCCGAGGCCGAATATCTCGATATCTATGTGAACGCCATGGGGCCCGCCGAGGCGCAAGAGCGCCTGAACCGGGTGCTGCCACCCGGCATCACCATACTTGATGCGCAGGAGATGCCGCTCAAGACCGAGTCATTGTCGGTGCTGATCGATGCCACCCGTTACCGGGTGACGCTGCATAACTACAATGCTGACCTGCTTGCGCAGCAAGTTGTGCAATTTATGGCACACTCCTCCTGGCTGCTGGTGCGTGAGAAGAAAAAACAGCGTCAGGAGTTCGATCTGCGCCAGGAGGTGCGTTCTTTGAGCGCCTGTGGTAGTATGCTCGAGATGGTCATCGGCCGCGGCAAGGCGGTGGAGGTGGCAGCTGCCGTTACCGGCGTCCCGGTGGAGACCTTGAAGGACTGCCGCATCGAAAAACTAGAAACGATTTTTACTTTATAGATAGAGGTACAGGCACCATGGCATCGGAACTGGTCATCAATGTGACGGCCCAGGAAACCCGGATCGCCCTGATCGAGAACGGCACCATCGCCGAACTCTATATCGAGCGGACCCGGGAAAAGGGGATTGTGGGCAACATCTACAAGGGACGCGTAGTGCGGGTGCTGCCCGGCATGCAGGCCGCCTTCGTGGATATCGGGCTGGAAAAGGCGGCCTTTCTCTACGTGGCAGATGTGTTTGATGGGCTGGATGAGTACGAAAGCCTGCTGGACGATGCCAAGAAGGACGACCGCAACGGCGATGACCATGACAGCGCCCAGCCGGATTACAAGGCGCTGCACCCGATTGAGGAGTTGCTGCAGGAGGGCCAGGAACTGCTGGTACAGGTCTCCAAGGAGCCGATCGGCACCAAAGGGGCCCGCATCACGGCCCACATCTCCCTGCCGGGACGACACCTGGTCTACATGCCCACCGTGGAGCATATCGGCATCTCGCGCCGCATCGAGGAAGAGGAGGAGCGGGAGCGCCTGCGGGAGATTGTGGAGCGCAAGAAGCAAGCCGGTTCAGGTTACATCGTGCGCACCGCCTCTGAGGGCAAGAGCGAAGAGGAGATCACGTCAGACATTGAGTACTTGACCAAGATCTGGGACGAGGTGGTCAGGAAAAAGGACAAGGCCGGCGCCCCCAGCCTGATCCATGCCGATCTGGATGTTGTGCCGAAAGTGGTCAGGGATATCGTCACCGACGAGGTCAAGCGGATCGTGGTAGATTCCAAGCCTGATCACGACCGGATCGTGCAGTTCATCACCACTTTTATGCCCAAGCTCAAGTCGTCGGTGGAGTTGTACGACGATGAAGAGCCGATCTTCGACCACTACGGCCTGGAGGTGGAGATCAGCCGCGCCCTGGGGCGCAAGGTCTGGCTGAAGAGTGGCGGCTACATCATCATCGAGCAGACCGAGGCCTTGACCGCGATTGACGTCAATACCGGCCGCTTTGTGGGCAAGCACAACCTGGAAGACACGATCCTCAAGACCAACCTGGAGGCGGTCAAGGAGCTGGCCTACCAACTGCGGCTACGCAACATCGGCGGCATCATCATCATCGACTTCATCGACATGGAGAAGGAGGTCAACCGGGAGAAGGTCTACGCGGCCCTTGATGAGGCGCTCAAGAGTGACAAGTCCAAGACCAACATCCTCAAGATCTCTGAGCTGGGCCTGGTGGAGATGACCCGCAAGCGGGTGCGGGAGAGCATCGGCCGGATGATGTGCGAACCGTGCCCCTACTGCGAGGGGCGTGGCTATGTCAAGTCCAAGACCACCGTCTGCCACGAGATCTTCCGCGAGCTGCGGCGTGAGATGCTGGATATTCGCGGCACCAAGGTGCTGTTGACCGTGCATCCCCAGGTGGCTGATCTGCTGTATGACGAGGAGCGGCGGGGGCTGGAGGAGCTGGAGAAGATCTTCAAGAAGCGGGTCACCGTGCGGGCCAAGCCGGGCTTTCACCAGGAGCAGTTCGAGGTGGTAATTAACTGATTGCGGCTCAGTGCAGGGGCCTTTTGAAGCGAGAAACGGCGCGGGAATCTTCCCGCGCCGTTTCTCGTTGTGATGTTGGCTTGGTTACTTGATCAGGCGGCCTTGCGCATCTCCTGACGCTCAAGCTGCAGGGTGAAGACCTCCATCGCCTCGCGCATGATGTCGGACACGCTCTTGTGGGTCCGGCGCACCAGGCTTTCCAGTTGCTCACGCTCTTCGTCGCTGACGCGCATCGAGATCACGTTGTAGCGGGGGTTCTCTCTCATTCTGCCCATGGTTTGTTCTCCTTTTTTCGCTATTGGTTAGTAGATGCCGTAGATAATAAGGTGCGATTGGTATCTAACTATTGCCAATAGCGTGCCAAAAAAGTCGTATACAACAAACCGCTGAAAATACGTTGTTTTTTTTATGAGCAATAAAAACATGCATTAAATGAGTGTGTAAAGTGTGTCTCGAATGACACACTTTAGACAAAAGTATACACTATTATAGAACGTTCGGTTGGCTCCCGCTGTCGGATGCAGGCTGTTTGGACAGGGAGCGTTGCAGGGTGATGCCGTAGCGCTCCAGTAGACGGTAAAAGGTGCGTCGCGGCACCTCGGCCAGGCGGGCAGCCTTGGAGACGTTGCCACCTGATTCCTCCAGGTAGCGCAGGATAAGGTTCCGTTCCAGTCGTCCCAAGTGGGTTTCACGTTCTGCCTTGAAGGAGGTGCGCCGCACCCCAGGCAGTGCGCCGGCCCGCTCGCCGTAGATGTCGCGGAAGACCGACGGCAGGTTTTCCAGCCTGATCACGCCGTCCTGGGTCAGAACGGCGGCCCGCTCGATGATGTTCTGCATCTCACGCACATTGCCGGGCCAGCGATAGTGGCGCATGGCGGCCAGGGCCCGTTCTTCAATGCCGTCCAGTGGCTTGTTGAGTTTTTTACGGGCCTTACCCAGGAAGTGGCGGGCCAGGATCGGGATCGAGTCCTCACGCTCGCGCAGCGGCGGTAGCTGGATGGTGAAGACGTTCAGGCGGTAGTAGAGATCTTCGCGGAACCAGCCGTCCCGCACGCCGGCCTCCAGGTCCTTGTTGGTGGCGGCGATCAGGCGCACATCGACCCGCTTGGCGCTGGTGCCGCCTACCGGTCGCACCTCGCCCTGGTCCAGCAGGCGCAGCAGTTCGGCCTGCAGCTTGGGGGTGATGTCGCCGATCTCGTCCAGGAAGATGGTGCCGCCATCGGCTGCCTCGAACAGACCTTTGCGGTCGGCTATGGCACCTGTAAAGGCGCCTTTTTTGTGGCCAAACAGCTCGCTTTCCAGCAAGGAATCGGTCAGGGTGGTACAGTTGACCGTCACCAACGGCTTGTCGGCCCGTGCGCTCAGGCGGTGGATGGCCCGGGCGGTCAATTCCTTGCCGGTCCCGGTCTCGCCACGGATCAGCACTGTGGTGGGGGTTGGCCCCACTTGCCGGATCAGGGCCACCACCTCGTCGTTATCACGGTCATCACCGATGATCATATCCTCGCCCAACTGCTTGTTCAGCTCGCGGGTCACCAGCTCGTACTTCTGCATCAACCGGCCCCGGTCCTCTTCCATGCTGCGCAGGTTGAATGGCAGGCACATTCCCAGATCGGCCAGGCCCTGAAAGACCGCCACAGCATGTTCGCGGCAACTGTTGTAGCCGCAGGCCCGGCAGTTAAGCTCGTCGCCCTGGGTGAACTTGCCGGTGGAGTGCAGGATACGGCGGACATCATCAGGCTTGGGGGCCGGCAGCCGGCGCGACTTGTCGCTGAAGCTGCGGGTTAGTTGCTGGGGTGGCTGGGCATCCTGATAGTGGGCAGCGGTGCGGTACGGAATCGTGCTGCTATTGTAGCGAATGATCAGGTTGCGTTTGGAGATCAGGGTCAGCTCGCGGTTTTTACCGGGACCGTCCACACAACCGCCATCACAGAAGCGCAGGTCTACATAGCGCGGCTTGATGCGTCCGGCAGCCAGGTCGCGCACGATGTCGAGGGTATGTACTTCTCCTTCGCCGGAAACGGTCTCAGTATCCAGAAAATCGGTTTTAATGTCCAGGGCGCGAAACGGTCCGCCCGAAAGGGTAAACATGCGTCCGTGCTGGGGGTCAATGCCATCAAAGGCCGCCTCGGTCAGCACGGTGGGGTTGATGCCGCGCCGGCGGAAGAATAGTTCGATCTCGCTGTAGGTCAGCACCACATCCACCAGCCCGGCAAGCTCTGGTGACTGGATCTCGAACTTGGCGGCGATACAGGTACTGAGATAGATCACCTTGGTCTCGGGCCCGAGGTTTTCCTTGATGTAGCGCGCCATGGCCATCATGGGGGAGACCACCGGTACCAGATTGGGCAACAGCTTGGGGTAGTGGCGCTCGATCAGGTCCACCACCGCCGAGCAATGGGAGGAGATCAGCGGTTGCTCGGCATCGGCGATGGCCCGCGCATAGTGTGGTGCGACAAGCCGTGCGCCGTAGGCACCCTCATGCACTTCGTGGAAGCCGAGGCTTTTCAGGCCAGCCACCAGCTGGCCAGGGGTGTAGTTATGGAAGAAGGCCGGAAAGGAACAGCCCAGCACCGCCACCACCGGGTCGCCCGAGGCCAGCAGTTCTTGGGTCTTGACCATCCGGTCCACGATCACCTTGGCCTTCTGGGGGCAGTTTAGGCAGTTGCCGCAGCCGATACAGCGTTCGTAGATGATCTCGGCATAGCCGCTATCGACCTTGATCGCCTTGACCGGGCAGGTGCGGACGCAGGAATAGCAGGTGCGACAGCGTTCTTTATAGGTAACAATCGGTTCCATGACGGCTCCTTGCGCAATGCTTGAGCCATCATACAGACAATCATTAAAAAAGTGTGCTAAAAATGGCACACCATTCTGTATTCACAAAAAAAGGGGGCGCCAGGCCCCCAATGATGCAAACAAAATATAATTATATTGAATAGTTAGGCGATGGTGTGGCGGATATCCTTGCCTTTGACCATGAAGATCACCATCTCAGCAATGTTGGTGGCATGGTCGGCAATCCGCTCCAATGATTTCGAGACATAGGTCAGCTTCATGGCACGGCTGATGGTGCTGGGGTCCTCCAGCATAAAGGTGTAGAGCTCGCGCTGTATCTGCTGGTTCAGGTCGTCAACCATCTGATCATCCTGGCAGACCTTGATGGCCAGCTCGTCGTCACCGCGCACAAAGGCGTCCAGCGACTCCTTGACCATGACCGAGGCCCAGTGGGCCATGCGGGGAATATCGATGTACGGCTTCAAGGGTGGTTCGGTATTGATTTCCCGCACCCGTTTGCCCAGGTTGGCACACTGGTCGCCGATCCGTTCCAGGTCGGTGACGATCTTTAAGGCCAGGGTGATGAAGCGCAGGTCCCGCGCTGCCGGCTGGCGACGGGCCAACAGCTCAAGGCACTTTTCATCAATGGCCACCTCGTGGCCGTTCACCAGGTGGTCCTGGGCGATTACCCGCTCGGCCAGCGGGGTGTCCCGTTCCACCAGGGCCTTGATGGCGTCGGCAATCATCACCTCCACCAGACCTCCCATGGTCAGAATCCGCTGCCGCAGGTCGTGCAGCTCGGCATCAAAGGCTGCGCTGATATGCTGTCGTTCCATAGTTAATTACCCAAACCTTCCTGTTATATAGTCTTCAGTTTGCTTTTTTTCGGGGTTGGTAAAGATCTTCTTGGTCTCGCCCATCTCGATCAGTTCGCCCAGATAGAAAAAGGCGGTGGCATCGGAAACCCGGGCCGCCTGCTGCATGTTGTGGGTCACGATGACGATAGTGTACTGTTCTTTCAGCTCGTCAATCAACTCCTCAATCTTGAGGGTCGAGAGCGGGTCGAGGGCAGAACAGGGCTCGTCCATCAGGATCACCTCCGGGTTGGTGGCAATGGCCCGGGCGATGCAGATCCGCTGGGCCTGACCGCCGGACAGCCCCAGGGCCGATTCATGCAGCCGGTCCTTGACCTCGTCCCAGATGGCGGCGCCTTTCAGGCTCTTTTCAACGGTCTCGTCCAATAGCGCCTTGTCTTTAACCCCGGCGATCCGAAGACCATAGACGATGTTTTCATAGATCGACTTGGGAAACGGGTTGGATTGCTGAAAGACCATTCCCACCCTGCGTCGCAGCGAGATCACGTCAGTGGCGTTGCCGGTGATCTCCTGGCCGTCCAGCTTGATGCTGCCGGAGATAGCGACCGAGTCAATCAGGTCGTTCATCCGGTTCAGGCAGCGCAGCAAGGTGGACTTGCCGCAGCCTGAGGGGCCGATGAAGGCGGTCACCTGGTTGCGGGCCACCGACAGGGAGATATCCTTCAGGGCATGGGCAGCGCCGTAGTGCAGGTTCAGGCTCTCTACGGTCACAATCGGTTGTCTGCTGGTTACTTCAGATTCAGGGCTCATCGTCATCTGTTCCTTTATGGTTTAGAAGTGCGAGCTGGTGTACTTGCGCCGCATCTGGTTGCGGAAACGGATCGCCAGACTGCTGGCGGCGATCACGATCAACAGCAGCAGCAGGGTGGTAACATAGACCATCGGTTTGGCCGCCTCCACGTTGGGGGACTGGAAACCGACGTCGAAGATATGGAACCCCAGGTGCATGAACTTGCGGTCCATGTGAAAAAAGGGAAACTGGCCGTCAAAGGGGAGCGTGGGGGCCAGCTTGACCACCCCCACCATCATCAGCGGCGCCACCTCGCCCACGGCACGGGCCATGGAGAGCACCAGACCGGTCATGATACCGGGTGTGGCCATCGGCAGTAGCACGCGGGTCAGGGTCTGGAACTTGGTGGCCCCCAAGGCCAGCGAGCCTTCGCGGATTCCCTTGGGAATCGAGGCCAGCGACTCTTCGGTGGCCACAATCACCACCGGCACGGTCAACAGCGCCAGGGTCAGCGAGGCCCAGAGGATACCGCCGGTGCCGAAGACCGGGGTCGGCAGCCGCTCGGGAAAGAACAGTTTGTCCAGCGAGCCGCCGATGCCGTAGACGAAGAAGCCCAGGCCGAACACACCGTAGACGATGGAGGGTACCCCGGCCAGGTTGTTGACCGCGATCCGCACCAGCTGCACCAGCTTGCCCTCTTTGGCATACTCACGCAGGTAGATGGCGGCGATCACGCCGAAGGGCAGCGAGAAAACGGACATCAGCAGCACCATCATGACGGTGCCGAAGATGGCCGGGAACAGCCCCCCTTCGGTATTGGACTCGCGGGGGTCATCCAGCAGCAGTTCCTTTATCTTGACCAGATAGGCCCCTGCCTTGGCGACCACCGACATGCGGTTGGGCTGGTAGATCCGCACCAGCTCCTGCAGCGCCAGTTCCTTGGTGGTGCCGTTGGCGTCACTGAAGACAGCGCTGGCCTGGTTAATCACGGACTGACGCTGGTTGAGCTGCTCAAGCAGCTGATCAAAGGCCACGGTCAGCTGTTCGCGCTGCTCACTGAGACGGGCGATGGTTGCGCTGTTGGCCTCGGCATCGTGGTACTCCAGCTTCAGAATCTTGAGCCGCAGCCGCTCCGAGGCCTGGTTGAGGCGGGACATCTCGCTCTTGATCGGCGCAAGATCTTCCTTTTGGGTAAGCACCTCGCGGTGCAGCTTCAGCAGGCTGGCGTGGTCAGCGGCAACCGGTGCGCCGTTGATGTCCTTCAGCTCCTTGAGGAACCCAAAGAAGTTGCCGTGTTCGCGGCGCTCCAACAGATAGGCATCCTCAGGAATATCACGGCCGCTGATCTCAGCTTCGTCCACCCAACGGAAGTCCTGGGCATAGAGGTCGCGGTTGCCCACCTTAAGCTGCTGCCGCTTGGCGTCGGTCAATGCGTGGCGCTCAGTGTCGGTCAGCTGGCCCATCACCAGGCTGCCGTCAGTCAGTTGCAGGCGCACCAGCCCCTTGACCCAGAAATAACCCAGGGAATTACCCAGAATCACCGCCATCAGGGTCAGAGTCATGAACAGGATCACGGCCAGGGTTGCGCCGGACACCAGGACCATCGGTTCGCCACGTTTGAAGTAATTTTTCACGGTATACCCTTAATATCTCCCGTACTTTTTGCGGAAACGCTGCCGCAGCAGCTCTGCCGCAGTGTTGATGATGAAGGTCAGCACAAACAGCAGCACTGCCGACAGGAACAGGGTGCGATAGAGGGTGCCCCCCAGCGGGGCCTCAGGGATCTCCACTGCGATGTTGGCTGCCAGCGAGCGCAGGCCGTTAAACAGCGACCAGCTGGTAATCGGCGTGTTGCCGGTGGCCATCAGCACGATCATGGTCTCGCCCACCGCCCGGCCAAAGCCGATCATGATGGCCGAGAAGACGCCCGGCAGGGCAGAGGGCAGCACTACCCGCCAGGCGGTCTGCCAACGGCTGGCACCCAGGGCCAGCGAGGCGGCCGACAGGTTGCGGGGCACATTGGAGAGTGCGTCCTCGGCAATCGTGAAGATGATCGGAATCACCGCAAAGCCTAGCGCAATGGCGATCACGATGCTGTTACGCTGGTCATAACGCACCCCCAGCACTGAGTAGAGCCACTGTTTCAGGTCGCCGCCGAACAGGGTGGCCTCGATCAGCGGTGCCAGTTGGCCGGACAGCCACAACCCCAGCACCACCACCGGCAACAGCCCCAGAAATTCGTAACCCTTCAGCCGGCGGCCGATACGGGTGTTTTCCGCCAGTGGTCGCCAGGCAATAATCGTAAGCAGCAGCATGCTCGGCACCAGCAGGGCAGCCAGGAACAGGCCCAGCAGGTGGGTGTCCAAGAGCGGCGCCAGCCACAGGCCGGCCAGGAAGCCGACTACCACCGACGGCACCGCCGCCATGATCTCCACCGCCGGCTTGATCCGCCCCTTGAGGCTGGGGGCCATGAACTGGCTGGTGTACAGGGCGCCGAACAGGGCCAGCGGCACGGCGAACAGCATGGCGAACAGGGTGGCCTTGAAGGTACCGAAGATCAGCGGCACCAGCGACAGTTTGGGCTCGAAATCGTCGGTGGCGGCTGAGGACTGCCAGACATACTCCGGTTTGCTGTAGCCCTCATACCAGACCTTGCCGAACAGGGTGCCCAACGAGGTCTCCGGATGGGGAACGGACAGCTTCCAGGCCACCTGTGTGCCATCGGCGCCGGCAACCACCAGCTGACGCCCACGATCCACGAAACTGGCGCTTTCGACCGGCATGGCCGCCTTCAGGGTCAGCAGTAGCCGTTCGGTGGTCATATGCACCAGGCGGATGGTGCCGTGGCTGTCGATGGCGGCCAGCGACTTGTCCCGCGGCGAGGCCAACAGCAGGCTAACCGGACCGTTGCTGCTGGGCAGACGGTGGATCAGGGTCAGTTGTTTGTCTTCACCCCTGCCGGGGGTGGTGACCGGCATCCAGGTGGTGACCCCGCCCTGGGCATCACCCACCGCCAGTGAGTTGTCACCCAGCAGCGTGGTCAGGGCGGTTATCCGGCGGTGGTCCTTGAATGCCTCCACCGTATCCACCAGCCGTCCTTCGCCCTCAGCGGACAGGTCCCAGCGCACCAGCCAGCCGTTGTCGGTGCCGGCATACAGATTTTGACCTTTGCGTCCCAACCAGAAGACGGTTATCGGGCCGGGCAGCGGGTCGCTCAGGCGATACTGCTGTTCACTGCGGGCCTCGTTACCCAGGATATCGGTTGCAACGCTGCTGCGCTGTACCGCCAGCTGGTTGCCGGCCACCAGTTGCACGGTGATGGAGCCGCTATCGTCAAGTTGGCGTGTCTGGCTGACGGCAGCCCGCTCAACACTGACGCCATCAGAAAACTCGGTCGGTGCCTGGGCCAGGCGTTCGGCGCTGGGGGCAAAAAACAGCGGCAGGGCCACCTTGGCGATCAGCAGCAGGATCCCGATCACGGCCACGATCACCAACAGGCCGCAGCCCTTGATCAGCCAGGCTGCCAGGCGGTCATTGCGGCGAGATGTGTCTACAGTTGCTTTCGGCATGTTGAATCCTAGTCGGGCGTTAAGATACAAGCAGGGGTGTGGCGTCGGCCACACCCCTGTCAGCTACTGTTTTCAGCAGGTTACTTCAGTGCCTTCAGCTGGTTGGCTGCGGCAGCTGCCGGCAGCGGATCGTAGCCGTCCTTAACCACGACCTGCTGGCCTTCCTTGGACAGGGCGTACTTCAGGAACTCTTCCACCACCTTGGGCAGCGGCTCGCCCGGCTTCTTGGCGACGTAGATGTAGAGCATCCGGGAGAGCGGGTACTTGCCAGACAGCACGTTGGCGTAGTTGGCCTCGTAGATGGTGCCGCCCTTCTTGTCGGACAGTGCCAGGGCCTTCACGCCGGAGGTGGCATAGCCGATGCCGGAGTAGCCGATGGCGCTGACATCCTTGGCCACCCCTTCCACCACCGAGGCGGAACCGGGCTGCTCCTTGACGGTGCTCTTGAAGTCGCCTTTGTTCAGGGCGTGCTCCTTGAAGTAACCGTAGGTGCCTGAGGCGGAGTTACGGCCGAACAGTGAGATCGGCTTGGCAGCCAGCGGGCCGGTTACGCCTGCCTGACCCCAGGTGGCGATATCGGCCAGACCACGCTTGTGGTTCTTGGAGAAGATGGCATCCACCTCATCCAGCGAGAGGGCCTTGATCGGGTTGTCCTTGTTGACAAACACGGCCAGCGAGTCCAGGGCCACGCCGATCTTGGTCGGCTTGTAGCCGTACTTCTTCTCGAAGTCTTCAATCTCCTTGCCCTTCATCTCGCGGGACATGGGGGCCAGCTGGGCGGTGCCGGCGATCAGGGCCGGCGGTGCGGTTGAGGAACCCTTGCCCTCGATCTGGATGTTGACGTTGGGGTACTTCTTCTTGAAGCCTTCAGCCCAGTAGGTCATCAGGTTGTTCAGGGTGTCGGAACCGATGCTGCTCAGGTTGCCGGATACGCCCGAGGTGGCCTTGTAGCTGGGCAGTTTGGCATCGACCGTTACTTTCTCGGCCTGGGCCGCGGTGGTGATGCAAAGGGTGGCGACAGCTGCCAGGATCGTCGTTTTCAACATGGGTACGTCCTCCAATGAGATGGTTGGTTAGATAATCAGTTCAGTACTTGCACCATACGGCCACAGTGTGACAATCAGGTTACAGGTTGGGAAAATCTGGGTGAAATGACCCGCCGGTCAACACAACCCGGCCATCATCCGGTGCAGTGGCTGGGGTGCAACGGATGAAGAGATATCGCTGTTGGTCCGGTGGCAGGCGCCACAGATTACGTCGCCTTGTGCCACCCGTACCCACAGGGTCCGGTTGTCGCTGTCGCACCAGTCGCAGGTCCAGGTGTAATAATCATCAAGCGTTCTGAATTTCATGGCTAAGCTCCTTTCATGCCGTTGTGCAGCGCCAATCTAGCCTGCCCGTGTTGCAAACAGGTGACAGCAGCCTTAAAACCGGGCAACAGGGTTGAACTTGCTACGAGAGGACGGTATTGTGGCGTGCAGACGAGGAGGGATTATGAACTACAAGACTGTTGAGATGCAGGGACGCAAGCGGATCGCGCTGGTGGCCCATGATCACAAGAAGCGGGATCTGCTGGAGTGGGCTCGTTATAACCGGGCTGTGTTGGTGGAACATGACCTGTGTGCCACCGGTACCACCGGCAGCCTGGTACAGGAGGAGTTGGGTCTGGCGGTGACCCGGCTACAGAGTGGCCCGCTGGGAGGGGATCAGCAGATCGGCGCCAAGATCGCCGAGGGTGAGATCGATCTAGTGATCTTTTTTTGGGATCCGCTGGAGCCGCAGCCCCACGACCCGGACGTCAAGGCGCTGCTGCGGATCGCGGTGGTCTGGAATATCCCGGTGGCCTGTAACCGCTCCACGGCTGATTTTATGATTTCGTCAAGCCTGATCCATGATTGCTATGACCGGGTGTTACCTGACTATGAGGAGTACCGCCAACGTCTTAAGCAAGGTGCCTAGCTCCGCTGTTGCCGGGAAAGTTTAGCCAGCTCTTGCTGGCCAAACGTCCGCAGCCTGGGGTCATCAAGCTGTGCCAGACGGGTGATGAATTCTTCCCAGCTGTAGCTGACCGGTCGCTGTTGTGTGGCCAGGATGGTGCGAGAGCGTTGCATGCGGGCCTCTTTTTCCTTAGTAATGCTGGTGGTTGCCATGGCTTTCTCCAAAACTGATTGGAACGGTTTTCCGGGTGGTAATCTGTTTTACGGCTTCTTACTCAGATACTAATTGATCAAGATGGCTGCGGTGCGACGGTTGCGTTACAAAGAGATGGCGAAGACACGAGAGTCAGGCGGTATGTCTGTACCCCAACGGAGGCAGATCATGACGACACCTCAGCAGACCTCGCTTTACAAAACGATCCCGTTGGCCACCGATCCGGCGGCTCAACGGCGTTATCTGGTGGTTGATGAACCGATTGTCGGCAACTTCAGGTTCGGACTGCTGTTGGAAGATCTGGACATCATGGCCGAACAGGTGGCCCTGGGCTACGCCCGCCGCGCCCACCCCGACGCCAAGGTGGTGACTGCCGCTATCGACAACATCATTGTGCGTCATGTGGTCGATAATAGTCGGGACATTCAGATCGATGCGCGGATCAATCATGTGGGCCGCTCATCGATGGTGGTGGGGATGCGGGTGGAGCATGTCGGCGATCCGGCTACCCATATCGCCTCCTGCTACTTCACCATGGTGGCACGCGGCGGTGAGGCGGCCGAGGAGAGCCGGACCCTGCCGCCGCTGGAGTATCAGGACCAGTTGGAACGGCGCCGGGCCGAAAAGTCGCTCCAGGAACGGGAACAGTACCGGCAGCAGCAGGCAGCCCAGCAGGAACCGCCCAGCCGCGAAGAGTATCAGCTGCTACAACAGTTGCATACGGCTCAGGATGAAGCGGGCTTTAACGGGGTAAAGGCGGATCGGCTGGTGGTGGATGGCTGGGAGCGGATGTACCCGGAGCAGGAGTATGTGCCCCATCGTATCTTCGGCGGTTACATCATCCGCCGGGCCTACGAACTGTCAGCGATCTGCGCCGAGCTGATCGCGCCGCACCGACCGATCATCGCGGCGGTCAACCGGATCAACTTCTTTCATCCGGTGCGGTTGGGGGATAAGCTGCACTACACCTGCCGGGTGGTCTACACCTGCGACAGTTTTATCTGTGTTGAGGCCAGTATTGAGCGGATCAGCCGTGATCGTACCAGCAAGGCGCTCTCCAACTCCTGCCTGTTTACCTTTGTGAATGTGGATCGTGAACAGCGGCACCAGCCGGTACCGCCGATCTATCCCGGCACCTATGCCGAGGATGCGCGCTACCTGGCCGCCTACCGCAGCCACCGCGCCATGCAGCAGCATTACACGCTGCTGTAGCGAGCCGTATCGAAGATCAACCCCAGAATTTCTCCCAGAGGGTCATCACAATCTCGAAGGCGATCAGCAGGATGATGATCCATTCCAGCCGGGCCGAGCGGCGGGCGTGGGACAGGCTGGTAAAGACCTCGTTCACATCCAACAGGGTCTCGGATTTATGCTTGATCTCCTGGTAGCGGGGCCGCAGCTCAAACAGGCCGGCCATGGTCAGATAGAAGCGCTCGGCCTCGGCGTTGTCCCAGGTGATGTCCGGTTTGTCCAACACCATGATCTGGGCCACTGAGGCGTACTTGAAGCCCAGCACGATGGAGGCCAGCCGGGCCAGATCACGGTCCGGCAGTTCCAGCTTGCCCTTTTTCAGCTGGGCGATCAGCCCCTCCACCTCGTCCAGCACCGCATCGGTGCGCTCCTCGATCCGCTCCAGGGCCACCGACTGGGCCAGCACCAGACAGATGATATCCTGACTGACCTGACTGAAGGCCGGCAGCAGCGCGGCATCATTGCTGATCGACGCCGGCCGCTGCGGCTCGATCTCCAGGCGGTATTCCTCACGGTAGCGCAGTTGGGGTCTGCCTTTGAGGGTCTCGGCGTAGTGGCCGATCCCCTCCAGAAAACGTCCCACCAGCTCGTCATCGCCATTCACAAAGACCAGGCCGCCAAAGGAATACAGGTAGACCTGCAGGCTGTCGCCGTCGGTGCTGGGGGTGAGGGTGACCGGGTTGAGTCGCATCGGCTCTTCCCAGCGGTATTTGCGGCTGATGTTCAGCCGGCCGGCCAGCCGGTTCAGCTCCAGTTCGCCATCCAGCGCAAAGGCCGTAAAACGGGTCGGCTGCATCGTTTACCCCCTGGCCTCCGGTTGCACCGCAAAGACTACCTGCAGATCAAAGGCCTTCTCGAATAGTTCTTTCTTGGCGCTGCCGCCAAACACCTCCACTACCAGGTCGTCGGAGCCGCTCAGGCCGATCCGGGCAACCCGGTCTTGCAGCTGGCAGCTGATTTGCTCTACCGCGCTGCAGCGGCGTCGGTCCAGGCCATCGGCCAGCCGCAGGATGCCGCCCAGCCGGCTGACCAGCCCCTGCTCCTTGGCGGACAGCTTCTGGAACGGCTCGTGTTTTTTCTTGGGCAGCGCCTTGCGGTGGTAACGGGCGATCTGCGCCGCCAGTTCCCGCTCACGGGGGGTCAGACCAAACAGGTCGGCGTGGCGGATCAGGTGGTAGGAGTGTTTGTGGTGGCTCTCGTAGCTGATCCATGCGCCGCAGTCGTGCAGCAGGGCCGCCGCTTCAAGGACCACCCGCTCACGTTTCTTCAGGTTGCAGGGTTTGGCCAGGTCGTCGAACAGCGCCAGCGACAGCCGAGAGACCTGCAGGGCGTGCCCTTCCTCGATCTGGCAGCTATGGCCGAACTCCAGTACGGCATCGCGCCAGGTGCGGTGGTTTGATGTCTGGCGGGCCAGGCCGTGACGTTGCAGTGCCTGCAGGATCACCCCTTCGCGGATACCGCGGCCATTCACCAGCAGGGAGTTGGCGCCGAAGTAGTCCATCATGCAGTCCACCAGGGCTACACCGGCCACGATGATGTCGGCCCGATCCGGGGAGAGCCCCGGCAGGGTCTTGCGTTCTTCCAGGATTTTGCGCTGCAGCATGGCCAGGATATGCACCACCTCGGTACGCAAGACCGTGACGCCATGCACAGAAGGCAGTTCTTCGCGGCGGTACTGCAATACCATCTGGGCGATGGCGGTGATGGTGCCGCCCGAGCCCACCAGCACCGGCAGCTGCAGCTTGCCGCCGCCAAACCGCTTTTTCAGTTCAGCGCGGATGTGGCGCCGCAGCTTCTCCATCTCGCTGCCCTTGATCGGGTCGCTTTTCAGGAAGCGCTCCGTCATGACCACCGCCCCCAGTTCCAGGGAGTAGTGTTCTTCCACCAGCTGTCCCTGGGCCGAGGTCAGCTCGACGCTACCGCCGCCCACATCCAGTACACCGTAGCGCTGACCCTGCATATCAAAATTGCGCAGGGCTGACTGGGCCGCCAGTCCGGCCTCCTCTTCGCCGCTGATCACCTGGATCGCAACCCCCAGGATCGCCTCCAGCCGTGCCACCAGGTCCGGTCCGTTGCTTGCGCTGCGCACCGCGCTGGTGGCCACCGCCTCGACCCCCTTGACACCCAGGCCCTTGACCAGCTTGGCCATGCGGCTGACTGCCTGTTCGGCCCGCGTGATGGCGGCATTGCTGATGGCGCCGGAGGAGGCGATGCCTTCCCCCAGCCGCACGGTTTCCTTTTCGTCATCAAGGATGCGGTAGGTGCCGTTTTTGGAGGCCTCGACCACGATGCAGCGGATGGAGTTGGTGCCGATGTCGATGGCGGCCAGACGCTCGTTTTTCATTACGTTCCCTCTCTTAGATTTGCAGCTGGTACCTTAGTGGCTGCTGGCTCAGCAGCTGTTTGAAATCGTTGATCAGCTGCCGGTGCTGGGCAGCGATCACCAGCGTAACCCGTTCACGCACCTGCGGTTCAAGCCCGGATGCTCCCTTGACCAAGGCCAGAAAAACCTCACGGTCGTTCAGCTCCCCCAGCAGCCCCTGATAGCGCTTGAGCAAGGCCACCTGCCGGTCGTTCCGCCGTAGCCACAACTGCGCCAGCAGTTCGTTGAAATAGCGCCATTTTTTAACAGCGATACGGAGAGTATGCCGCTCTTCTGCCCGTTCGGCAAGTTCCGGCAACTGCAGCAGCTGGTGGATGGGACGGTACAGCGTCAGATTGCGATCCGCGAGCCAGCTGACCACCTCAAGCGGCGCAGCTGTTTCCGGGGTGTGCAGCTGCTGGCCAGCCAGCTCAAGCAGCTTGTGCAGGCGTTTGTGCGGCAGCTCCGCTAGCAGACGCCTGATCCGTCTGTGCTCCTGCCGGCGCTGCTGCTCCAGCTGCGTCAGCAGTGGCGTCAGGCCGTCATCCTCAAGCCCGCTCAGGTAGTGGTGTGCCTCGTCAAGGTTGCGTAGCTGGCCCAGCTCACGGGTCAGCCGTCGGACCGGACGCCGCAGACGCCGTACCTGGTCCTGGCCGATCCGGGGGGCCAGTAGCTCGATCATGGTGCGCAAGCGGCGGCTGGTAACCCGCAGGTCGTGAATCGCCTCAGCCTCGAACTGGTCAAGCACCAGCTGCCGCTGTTGCAGCAGTTCGCGCCACTGGTCATGCAGTGCCTGTTCCAGGCGCTCCAGCAGCAGTCGGGCTGCAGGCAGGGCGATGGTGCCCATGGTATCAGGCTGGCCTGAGCAGCGCCTTGCGGGCCGAGGTGACCAGCTTTTTGCCGGGCTCGATGTACCAGTCAAAAGCTGCCGGGCGTTCCGGTTTGTCGGGGCGCCAGGAAAGTGCCAGGCAACTACCCTTTGCCAGCGGGGCGACATGTTCATACCCCAGCAGCTGTGCCGCAAGCGCGGAAAGCTGCGGCTCGTGCCCCACCAGCATGATCGACATCTTGTTGGCGGCTCCACGCAGCAGGGTCATCACCGCATCCGTATCGGCTCCGGCGGCCAGGCAGGCATCTGCTGCCACAACGGTCTCCTTGCCGATGTCAACGGCCAGCAACTCGGCGGTCTGCACCGCCCGTATCAGCGGACTGGTAATGATCAGGCCGGGGCGCAGCCTGTTCTTTTTGAGCCGTTTGGCCTGTTTGGCGGCCTGCTTGCGTCCGCGTCGGGTCAGGTGACGCAGCTCCTCGGCCAGCCCTTCGCTGCGTTCGATTGCCTCTGCATGTCGTACCAGATAAAGTTGCATGAACACCTCCTCGGCCAGACTCTACACCTCCCGTAAGTGTACGGCAGAGTCGGGCAGAATCAAGTGTGTGATGGCATTGTAACGGAATTGTAGCAAACCTTGAGGGGCAAAAACGGGTGGGAAGTGGCAGGGAACGAACGGACGGCAACACGGGGTTGCCGTCCGATTACTGCGGCTATTTACCGAACAGGGGGGTCAGGCCCTGATAGGTGATAAAGGCCATCAGGGCCGAGGCGGGAATGGTCAGCACCCAGGCCCAGAGGATACGGTAGGCCACGCCCCAGTTGACGGCGGTCAGCCGTTTGGAGATGCCGACCCCCAGGATGGAGGAGGTGATGACGTGGGTGGTGCTGACCGGCATACCGATGGTGGCGGCGCCCATGATAACGCTGGCGGCGGCGGTCTCGACGCAGAAACCGTGCACCGGCTGCAGCTTGACGAAGTCGCGGCCCAGGGTCTTGATGATCCGCCAGCCGCCGGCGGCGGTCCCTAAGGCCATGGCCACGGCGCAGGCGATCTTGACCCAGGTCGGCACCTCAAAGCTGGGGATCAGGCCGTAGGACAACAGCGCCATGGTGATGACGCCCATCGATTTCTGGGCATCGGCCGAACCGTGGGAGAAGGCCATAAAGGCGGCCGATGCCACCTGTAGTTTGCGAAAACCCTTGTTGAGGGGCCCTGGGCTGTGGTTGCGGAAGATCCAGAGTACGATCACCATGAAGATGAAGCCGATGATAGTACCCACGATGGGTGAGAGCACCAGCGCCAGCACGATCTTTTTGAGACCTTGCCAATGCAGCAAGGCCGGGCCGGAATGGGCGATCACGGCCCCCATGATGCCGCCGATGATGGCGTGGGAGGATGAGGAGGGCATGCCGTAGTACCAGGTGATCAGGTTCCAGATGATGGCCCCCATCACGCCGGCCAGCACCACCATCTGGGTGATGCTGCTGGCATCCACGATCCCCTTGCCGATGGTGGTGGCCACCTTGGTGGAGACCATGGCGCCAGCGAAGTTTAAGAAAGCGGCCATCAGGATGGCAGCCTTGACCGACAGGGCCCGGGTGGAGACACAGGTGGCAATGGCGTTGGCGGTATCGTGGAAGCCGTTGATGTAGTCGAAGGCCAGGGCCGCAACAATCACCAGGATCAGCAACACAAGCGACAGATCAAGCATTTTTCATGACCACGCTTTCCAGGACGTTGGCTGCGTCTTCACACTTGTCGGTGGCCTTTTCCAGGGTCTCGTAGATCTCTTTCCACTTGATCAGCTGGATCGGGTCCTGCTCCTCATCAAACAGCTTGCTGATCGCCTCGCGGCAGGCCCGGTCAGCCTCGTTCTCAAGGGCGTTGATATCGACGCAGCAGGAACAGATATCCTCGTTTTTGCCGCCCAGGTGCTTGAGCGAGCATTCCACGGCCTGACAGGAGCGCAGGATGATGTCGGCCAGTTCCTTGGCGGCCGGGGTGGGGGCGTCGACCCGGTACATCACGAACCGTTGGGCCGAGGCATCGATCAGGTCCAGGATATCGTCCAGGCCGGAGGCCAGGGCGTAGATGTCTTCACGGTCGAAGGGGGTGACAAAGGTCTTGTTGAGTTTGTTGATAATGGCGTGGGTCTGGTGATCGCCCTTGTGTTCGATATCCTTGATTTTGCGCTGGCTGGCCACCGGGTCGCTGAAGTCGTTCATCATTTCGCAGAGGGCCTCGGCACCTTCGGTGATGATGGTGCCCATCTCGCGGAACATCTCGAAAAACTTTTCATCCTTGGGAATCAATCCGAACATGTCTGTCTCCTGATCTACAAAATAACCCGGTTGTAACGCTCATGTTACAACCGGGCTACCTTACTGAGACAGACGGTTTACTGCAACAGTTTTGTGGTCAGGCCTGCTGTAACAGGACCGTAAAGCGGCTGCCGCGGCCCGGTTCGCTGCTGACCTGCACCTCGCCGCCGTGCAGTTGCACGATATGCTTGACGATGGCCAGTCCCAGGCCGGTGCCGCCCTGTTCCCTGCTGCGAGCCTCGTCCACCCGGTAGAAGCGCTCGAAGATCCGTGGCAGGTCCTTGGCCGGGATGCCGACACCGGTGTCGCTGACCACCAGCGCCACTTGCTGACCACGTTGCTCGGCCGCGATGGTCACCGTGCCACCGGAGGGGGTGTATTTAATGGCGTTATCCAGCAGGTTGAGCAGCACCTGCTCCAGGCGGCCGTGATCAGCCGGCACCTTGGGCAACCCCTGTTCAGGGCAGTCAATAACCAGGTTGATGCCCTGCTGCCGCGCGTGCTCTCCCATCAACAAGCCCGCCTTGCGGATCAGGCCGCAGACGTCAAACGGGTGGCGTTCCAGCGCCGTTTCTTTGGATTCCAGCTTGGAGAGGGTCAGGATGTCGTTGATCAGGTTGGTCAGCCGTTCGGCGTGGCTGGCGATGATCTGCACAAACTGGTGGCTGCGCCCGGCGTCCTGCAGACCACCGTCCAGCAGGGTCTCGGCGTAGCCCTTGATCACCGCCACCGGTGTGCGCAACTCGTGGGAGGCGTTGGCCACAAAGTCGCGTCGCACCGCTTCTATCCGTTTCAGGTCGCTGATGTCGTGGAAGACCGCCACCGCACCCTGCTGGTCGCCCAGTGGCACCCAGTGGGTGGACAGCACCAGCTCAGGCAGCTGCAGGTGCACCTCGCGCACTACTTCGGCGCCGCTCTGCTGATGTTCTTCGAGGGCCTCCAGCAGGTCGGGATGCCGGCAGACCTCGGCCAGGGGACGACCCTCCACCTGTCCGCTCAATTGGAACTGACGGCGAAAGGCGGGGTTGACCAGGGTGATTACCCCCTGGGAGTCAAGCACCATCACCCCTTCGCCCATGCCGCGCAGGATGGTATCCAGCCGACGCTGCTCACCGGCCAGGGTCTGTACCTGGCCCTCGATCCGTTCGGCCATCTCGTTGAGCACCTTGCCCAAGTAGCCGATCTCGTCGCTGCCCTGTGCTGGCATGCGCACGCCGCGCTCGCCGGCTCCGAAACGCGCCGCTGCCTCGGCTATGGCCCGCAGCGGACGTGCGGTCAGGTTGGATAATGCTGCCGAGAAGATCAGGGCCAGCACCAGCAAAGCAGCGCCAGCGCCTCCCAGCAGGGTGTTGAGTGAGCGTTTGGCGCTGTCCAGGTATTCCAGCGGCAGGGCCAGCCGCAGCACCACGCCGTCAGCAGCGCTGCTGGCCACCGCCACGTAGAGCATGGTTGCCCGCAGCGTCTCAGAATAGCGCAGCGTGCTGCCGCTGCCGCTGGCCAGCGCCTCCTGCACCTCGGGTCGGCTGCGGTGGTTCTCCAGACTGGCCACCTGGTCGTCACGCACGTCAGAGTCGCCCAGCACCCGTCCGTCGGCGGCGATCAGGGTTACCCGCGAGCGGGTGGCGCTGCCCAGCTGCTCGGCTATCCGTTGGGGGTGCTGGCCAGTGTGCAGGTGCTGGTAGGTCATGCGGGCCAACCGGGCCTCGTTCAGCAGGTGGTTGCGGCTTTCATCCACCAGCCGCCCTTCCAGTAGTCGGTTGGTCTGGAAGTAGAGGGCGCCGGCCATCATAAGCGACAGCAGGGCATAGGAAAGAAACAGCTTCCAGCGAAAGGTCATGGCGTAATCTCCAGTTTGTAGCCGAAGCCGCGCACGGTCTTGATCATCTCGCCGGCCGGGCCAAGTTTGCCCCGCAGCCGGGTGACGTGGGTGTCCACGGTACGGGTGTCGCCCACATAGTTGTAGCCCCAGACCTGCTGCAGCAGCAGTTCGCGGCCCAGTACCCGCCCCACCCGCTCGGCCAGGTACTGCAGCAGTTTGAACTCGGTGCCGGTCAGCTCCACTGGTTGGCCTTCAAGCAGCACCTGGTGTCGCTCGATATCGATAGTCAGCGGGCCTGCCTGTAGCAGCGCGGCCGATTCAGGCTCGTGGCTGCTGCGCCGCAGGATGGCCCGCACCCGCAACAGCAGTTCGCGCATTGAAAATGGCTTGACGATGTAGTCGTCGGCCCCCACCTCGAAACCGACCACCCGGTCGATCTCCTCGCCGCGAGCGGTCAGCATCAGCACCGGAATGGCGGCGGTCTTCGGTTCCCGGCGCAGTGCGGTGCAGACCTCGGTGCCCATCATACCGGGCAGCATCAGGTCCAGCAGGATCAGATCCGGCAGTTCCTCGCGGGCCAGTGTCAGGCCGTCAGGGCCGGTCAGGGCGCATAGCGGCCGAAAGCCTTCTTTTTCAAGGTTGAAGGCCAGCAGATCTGCCAGGTCCTTCTCATCTTCCACGATCAGTATTTTTTTCATGCGGTCATACTCCTGCGTCGCACAGCCTGTTTCAGGCAGCGTATTCCAGGTCGTTACGCTACCAGCAAAACGTTACAGCCTTGTTACATGCAGGCAACTGCTTTGTGGCGCCATAACCAAAAGGCTGCCCCCGCTCTGGAGACAGCCTCTGATCTAGACCGTGCGGTCACCACATGCCACCAGCAGTCGGCAAGCACTGGTGTGACGGAAACAGCAACCTTCCCGTTCTGAGGTGCTGTGTCTGCATCAGGATGCCGGAGGCTTCGCATAGAGCGCCTCGTGCAGGTTGACGGTGTGGTTCTTGATCCGTCGCAGGGCGACCGCCATGTCGCTGAAGGTCAGGGCAGGCAGCGCGCCACAGCAACCTGACTTCATCCGCTGTACGTGCCGGTTGCGGATCTCATCGGCCAGGTCGTTCAGGCGATGGGCCTCGTCATAGATTTTGGTGTTGCTGACGGTATCTGGGCTTTTGAAATCAGTGCTGACCAGCATGAAAAAGGCAAAAACCTCGCGGTGGAAATGGTGCAGGTCCTTCCAGGCCTCCTCACTGAAGTCGAGTTCATGTTTGGTAAGCCGTTTCATGTACGAACAGAGCGAAGCGGCGTAATCGGCGATCGATTCCAGTTCATCGGCGGCTCGTACATAGCTGTAGGCGCGATCTGACTGGCTGTTGCTGGCGCTGCCTGCCTGCATCATGGTGACGACAAAGGTGGTGATCTCATGCTGCATGATATCGGTTTCATCTTCAAGCGCCGTCACCTTGCGGTAGAAACGGTCACGGCCTTTCAGGTCTTGCTGCAGATAGCTGCCGGCGTGACGCAGGGCCTTGTGTACCCGGGCCTGCATCCGCTTGAGTTCTTCAAAGACCATCGGAATACCCATGGAGACCGGAATAGTGCCGGGCGACCCGATATATTTGAAGGCGCCCCGCGCCGCCCCTTCCCGTTCCGGTACCAGCCTGGTCACCAGCTTTGCCAGCTGACCGAGAAACGGGAGCATTACCAGGGTGGCAGTGACGTTGAAAGCGGTATGGGCCATGGCGATATGGGCGGCAATGTAGGGGTAGGTCCCCTGGGCATCGGCAAACCCGGCCTCGCCCGGCACGAATCTTTCAATCAGTTCGACATAGGTTGAAAAGAAGGTGACGATGATCATGACTCCCAGCACGTTAAAGACGGTGTGGGCCATGGCGGCGCGGCGTGCGGTAATGGACCCGCCGATGCCGGCGAACTGGGCGGTGATGGTGGTGCCGATATTTTCGCCCATGACCAGAGCAATGGCCGTGTAGAGGGGAATCGCTCCGGTTGTTGCCAGGGCGATGGTGATGCCGAGCATGGCGGAACTGCTCTGCACCACCATGGTCATCAGGCAGCCGATCGCCACGCAGCCGAGCACACTGAGCAGCGTGCGGCCATCCAGTGCCAGCATCAGGTTCATGAAGCCTTCGTCTTTACGCAGGGGCTTGAAGGCATCGCTCATGATCTCAAGGCCGAAGAAGATCAGGCCGAGGGCCACCAGCACCTTGGCTATGCCGGAAATGGTATCGTTTTTCGAAAAGAGCATCGGAAAGACGCCCAGGGCAATCAGCAGCAGACCGTACTTGCCGACCTGGATCGCGAGGATCCAGCCGGTAATGGTGGTGCCGATGTTGGCCCCAAGAATGACGCCGATGGCCTGGGTCAAGTGCATCAGGCCGGCGTTGGTCAGACCGACGACCATGACCGTGGTGATTGAGGACGACTGGACAAAGCAGGTCACAAAAATGCCGACCAGCACCGCGAGGAAGCGGTTGGTCGTCATTGATGCAATTGCTTTACGGATCAGGCCGCCCGAAAGCATTTGCAGGCTGTCGGAGAGATACTTCATGCCGAGGACGAAGACACCAAGTCCGCCTAGGGCTGTATACGTCATCTTGAATGGTTCGATCATTGCCCGACCTTATACGTGAATAGATGCATACCAAGGGGGTGTATGTTACCGTTATGCAACAGTCCTGTAAAGCATCGGTTTTGTTGCAGACGCAAAGGCGGGCAGCCCCCACTGGGGACTGCCCGCCTTGTTGCTGCCGTTTGTGCGTCTGGAGCGCTTAGCCCAGGATCGCCTTGAGGTCTTCCTCAGCCGTGGTGATCGGCATGATGTTGAAGTTCTCCACCAGGAAGTTCAGCACGTTGGGGGTGATGAAGGCCGGCAGTGAGGGTCCCAGGCGGATATCCTTGATACCCAGCGACAGCAGGGTCAGCAGGATGACGACGGCCTTCTGCTCGTACCAGGAGAGTACCAGCGACAGCGGCAGGTCGTTGACGCCGCACTCAAAGGCGTTGGCCAGGGCCACGGCGATCTGGATCGCCGAGTAGGCATCGTTGCACTGGCCCACATCCAAGAGGCGCGGGATGCCGCCGATGTCGCCGAACTCCAGCTTGTTGAAACGGTACTTGCCGCAGGCCAGGGTCAGGATGACGGTATCCTGGGGGGCCTTTTCGGCAAACTCGGTGTAGTAGTTACGGCCCGATTTGGCGCCGTCGCAACCGCCCACCAGGAAGAAGTGCTTGATCTGGCCGGCCTTGACCGCGGCGATCACCTTGTCGGCCACGCCCAGTACGGCGTTGTGGCCGAAGCCCACCAGGATCTCCTGGCCCGGGTTTTCCGGCAGGCTCGGGCATGCCAGGGCCTTGTTGATCACCTCGGAGAAGTCCCAGCCGCTTATATGCTTGACGTCGGGCCACTGCACCAGACCCCAGGTGTAGAGGCGGTCCTTGTAGGAATCGGCCGGGCGCTGGATGCAGTTGGTGTTGAAGATGATCGCGCCGGGGAAGTGGGGGAATTCCTTGGCCTGATCCTGCCAGGCGCCGCCGAAGTTGCCCACCAGGTGCGGGTATTTTTTGAGGCCGGGGTAGCCGTGGGCCGGCAACATCTCGCCGTGGGTGTAGATGTTGATCCCCTTGCCCTCGGTCTGCTTGAGCAGTTCTTCCAGCATCTTCAGGTCGTGGCCGGTGACCAGGATCCCCTTGCCGGCCTTGGTGCCCAGGTTGACGGCGGTGGGGGTCGGGCTGCCGTAGGTCTCGTTGTGGACGGCGTCCAACAGGCCCATGGTGGTCAGGTTCTGCTTGCCGCACTCCATGCAGAGACCCACGAAGTCCATCAGGCCTAAGGAGGCGTCGGTGGTGGCGGCCAGCGCCTTCTGGAAGAAGGCCATTACCTCGTCGTTACTCTTGCCCAGGATCATGGCGTGATCCATGTAGGCCGCCATGCCTTTCAGGCCGTACATCAGGATCTCGATGGTGGAGCGGATATCTTCGTTAACGTGCTGGCTGTTGATACCATACTGCTCACCCTGGGCGATCATGCCGGCCAGATCGGCGGCCGGTTTCCAGTCGGCAACCGGGCCGGACAGGGTAATGCCCTTGGTGGCGCAGGCGGCCTTGGCCTTTTCTTTCAGCTGGTAGCAGCGCTGGATCAGCTGGCCGATCACGGCCGGGTCGAAGTCGACGTTGGTGACGGTGGTGAACAGGCCTTCGATGGTAAAGCGGTCGATCTCCTTGTCGCGGCCCAACTTGTCGGCGTACAGGGCCAGCGACTTCAGGCCGTAGATCAGGTGATCCTGCAGGGTGGCTACCTCGGGTTTCTTGCCGCAGACGCCGGAAATATTGCAACCGGTCCCGTTGGCGGCCTGCTCGCACTGGTTACAGAACATGCTCATAGTCTAATCCTCCTTTGGTAGTGGCATCCAGAGAGATGCGTTTTGGACGTTTGTATGGTATGGAGAGTATAGCAGCGTTTCGACCAATTGCATGACCGTGGTCAAAAAAAGTGCGCTTTTAGGGAGGGAATCATGGCCAAGGTGTTTTTTGCCGATATGCGGGCCAGTCACAAGGAAAACCTGTTCGATAAGATCACCAAGCTGCTGGCCCTGTGCGGTCTGGCGCAACGGGTGGTCGAGGGTGACCTGGCCGCAGTCAAGATCCACTTCGGTGAGAAGGGTAACAGTGCCTTTATCCGGCCGATCTTTGCCCGGCGGGTGGTGGATGAGCTGAAAAAACTGGGTGCCAAGCCGTTTCTGACCGATTCCTCCACCCTCTATCCCGGCGAGCGCAAAGAGGCGGTTTCGGCGCTGGCTTGCGGCATCGAGAACGGCTTTGCCTACGCGGTGGTCAACGCGCCTTTGATCATCAGCGACGGCCTGCGGGGGGTGAGCGAGGTGACGGTGCCGATCGCGGGTCAGTTGCTCAAAGAGGTCTACATCGGCACCGAGATCGTGGAGGCCGACGCCCTGGTGGCGCTGTCCCACTTCAAGTGCCACGAACTGACCGGCTTCGGCGGCGCCATCAAGAACTTGGGCATGGGCTGCGCCTCCCGCAAGGGCAAGCTGGTGCAGCACTCCACCGTGGCGCCGGTGGTATCGGCCAAGCACTGCACCGGCTGCAGGCTCTGCCTGAAGTCCTGCGCCCACGACGCCATTGCCATGGTTGACGGCAAGGCGCTGATCGACGCCGACATGTGCGCCGGCTGCTCGCGCTGCATCACGGTCTGCCCAGTCAAGGCGATCAACATCCAGTGGAACGAGGCCGCCGACCTGGTGATGAAGAAGATGGCCGAATACGCCCTGGGTGCGGTGGCGGGCAAGCAGGGTAAGCTGGTCTTTGTGAACTTCATCACCCAGGTTTCGCCGGCCTGCGACTGCTACGGCCACTGCGACGCGCCGATCGTGAACGACATCGGCATCTGTGCCTCCACCGATCCGGTGGCCCTGGATCAGGCCTGCGCCGATCTGGTCAATGCAGCGCGGGGTAATCAGGATTCGGCCTTGAAGAGTGGCCATGAGCCGGGGGGCGACAAGTTCCACGGCGTCTGGCCCGAGATCCCCTGGCAGGTGCAACTGGAGCATGCCGAAAAGGTCGGCCTGGGCAGCCGCAGCTACGAATTGGTGAAGCTGTAGGGAGAGAACTGTATGGACCGTCGTATCGTTACCCTGCTGCTGGGATGTCTGTTGTGTTGCCTGCAGGTTGGCACGGCTCGCGCCGTTGCAACGCCGTCCAGCCCGGCTCCCCGTGAGTACACCCTGGCGGTCTTTCCCTTCTTACCCACCGGCAACCTGGAGGGGATCTTCGCGCCGATTGCGGCGGAGTTGTCCCGTGAGCTCGGCAAGCCGGTCCGCTTTCGGGTCACCCCGACCTATGATGCCTTTATTGCGGCGCTGAAAGAAAAGAAGTTCGACATCGTCCATATTCACCCCTTTGATTATGTTCAATTTGGCCAGGCCATCGGGTATCAACCGCTGGTTGCCAGAACCGAAGGACTGTATGCTGAATTTTCAGTCAAGGAGGGGTCGCCGCTCAAGCGGCTATCAGACTTGCGCGGCAAGCAGATAGGAACGCCCCCCAGTACCGGCTCGGTTACCTATCTGGCCCGGGCGGCCTTGCAGCAGGCAGGCATCAGACCTGATGAAATCACGATCCGCAACTTCCCCAACCATCTGGCCTGTCTGCAGCAGCTGCAGATCGGCAGCGTGGATGCTTGCGCCACCAGCGCCCCGGCGGCCCGGGTATTTGAGGCTCAGCTGGGGCTCAAGTTGCAGCATATCGGGCGTTCTCAGACCATCACCCATGCCCTGTTCGCCGTTCACAAGCGGGTTCCGGCAGCTGATCGCGAGCGGATTAAGAAGAGCCTGATCGCCACCAAACTGGAAACCATGGATCCCAAGCTGCGGGCCCTGTTCATTGATCCGGGCAGCGCCACACCAGGCCGCTATTTCCAGCCGGTCACCGATCGTGACTACAACCAGGCACGGCGTATCATGCAACAGCTCGGATACTGACCGATGGTGCGTCTGTCGCTCAAATACCGCATCGCCCTGGTGGTGTTTCTGTTTCAGTTGCTGGTCTTAAGCCTGCAGCTCTGGCACACCTTCAGTGCCAGCCGTGAGTCCGACCTTAACCAGCTGGTGACCCGTGAAGAGGTGTTTCTCGGCCTGATCAGCGAGATGGGCCGTAACGCCCTGTTGACCAATGAACCGGCCGATTTTCAGCTCTTCATCACCCCCTTCACCAACGCTCCCCACATCAAGCGGGTCATGCTGCTGGATCAGACCGGCCGGGTGGTGGCCAGCACCACCCCCCAGGATCTGGGGAACAGCAACCCCGCGATGGTCGACACGTTACCGTTGCTCTGGAAGGTCAAGCGGATCGAGAATGCCACTGAACAGTTAGGCAGCATTGCGGTTCAGTTTTCCCGCCAGGAGCTGGTTGACCGTACCGACCTGCTACTGGCGCGGGGTATTCCGGTGGCCTGTGCCGGTATCCTGCTGAGCGCACTGACCGGACTGGGGCTGGGTACCCTGCTGACCCGCCGTCTCAAGAAGCTGGAGCAGGCAACCCAGCGGGTGGGGGCCGGTGATATGGAAGTAACGGTTTCTATCCCTGGCAATGATGAGATTGGCCGGTTGGCCCAGGTCTTTAACGAGATGTCCACCAGCCTGCGTTCACAGTTTGTGGAATTACAGCAGATTCAGCAGGAACTCGCCTTTCAGGCCCACCATGACCCGCTGTCGGGCCTGCCCAACCGGACCCTGTTTGACCTGCGTTGCGGTCAGGCCCTTGAGGCTGCCCGGCAGGAGAGGAGCCAGGTGGCGCTGCTGTTCATGGACCTGGATCATTTCAAGAATATCAACGACAGCTATGGCCACCAGGTGGGTGACTGTGTGCTGCGGGACGTGGCGGCCCGCCTGACGATGGTGCTCAAGGATCAGTACCTGATCGCCCGCCTGGGTGGTGACGAGTTCTGTGTGCTGATCGAGCAGCTCAGCAACGAACAGGAGGCCATCGACCTGGCTCAATCAGTGCTGGATGCGTTGGCAGCGCCGTTATCCTGCGAGCAGCATGAGTTTTTCCTGGCCGCCAGTATCGGCATCTGCTTTTTCCCCCAGGACGGCGACGATGTCACCAAGCTGCTGCGCAACGCCGACACCGCCATGTACCGCGCCAAGGCGTCGGGACGCGGCGGCTACCGTCTCTACTCCCGGGAGCAGACCACCACACTGCGGGAGCGGGTCTCGATGGAATCACGGCTGCGGCGGGCCGTTGAACGGGGCGAATTGCGACTGCACTACCAGCCGCAGATCGACTTCAGCAGCGATACCGCGGTGGGGGTGGAGGCGCTGGCCCGCTGGAGCAGCCCGGAGTTTGGCCTGGTCAAGCCGTCCAAGTTCATCCCGATTGCCGAGGAGAGCGGCCTGATCATCCCGCTGGGAGAGTGGATACTGTTCGACGCCTGCGCCCAGATGCAGCAGTGGCGTACCGAAAAGCTGGGCCTGCAGCGGATGGCGGTCAACCTGTCAGCGCTGCAGATTCAGCGTGGCGACATCGTCAATCTGGTGCGCCGGGCACTGGATCATACCGGACTGCCGGCCAACTGCCTGGAGCTGGAGATCACCGAAGGCTACATCCTGCAGGAGACCGAGCGGGCCGTGGAGACCCTGCAGCAGCTGCGGGACCTGGGAGTTTCGATCGCCATCGATGACTTCGGCACCGGTTTTTCCTCGCTCTCCTATCTGCACCGGCTGCCGATCGACCGGCTCAAGATCGACAAATCCTTTGTGCAGGAGATCGGTACCACCTCGCGGGCGGCCATGGTGGCCCAGGCGGTGGTTGATCTGGGGCGTACTCTGGGTCTGACCGTGATCGGCGAGGGGGTCGAGCAGGAGCGCCACGCAACGGCGCTTAAATCCTGGGGCTGTCATGAGGGACAAGGCTTCCTCTATTCGCCGGCCGTTGAACCGGACCAGCTGAGCAGTCTGGCCCCCTGGCTGAAGAAGCCATGAAAGCCGTGATTCAGCGGGTCAGCTCGGCTTCGGTGACGGTGGATGGTGCAGTCGTCGGTCAGATCGGGCAAGGGATCATGGTGCTGCTGGGGGTCGAAAAGGGCGATAGCGAGGCGGCGGCCGACTGGCTGGCGGAAAAGATCGTCGGTCTGCGTATCTTTGAGGATGACGACGGAAAGATGAACCGCTCGTTGATTGACATCGGCGGCGCGCTGTTGGCGGTATCGCAGTTTACCCTGGCCGGCACCTGTGACAAAGGGCGCCGCCCCTCCTTTGACAGTGCGGCCCCGGCCGAGGAGGGCAAGCGGCTGTACGACTTTTTTGTTAACGCCCTGCGGCGGCAGCAGGTACCGGTGCAGACCGGCATCTTCCAGGCTGATATGCAGGTGGCGCTGGTTAACGACGGCCCGGTAACCTTTATCCTGGAACGGAGGTAGATGCGTATGCAGCTTGGCAGTCTGAAACAGGCGGCAGCCAGCGGCGGCTTCTGGCTGGCCTGGTTGTTGCTGGTTGGCGCAGGCCTGATCGGCTCACCCACGGCCGGGTTCGGTATGGCCTTCCTGTCGGTAAGCTGTGCCGTGCTGCCACTGGCCTTTGGTTCTACGCGCCAGCGGATCAGCGCCGGGGTGGCCCTGTTGCTGGGGGTATTACTGGCGGTGTCGCTGGTGGACAAGGCCCAAAACGACCCGTACTTCACCAAGCAGCGCAGCCAGCCGGCGCCTGCAGACGTCAAGCCGCCGGCAGCCCGTTGATGGCCCACAGAAGGAGATTAGTATGAACCGTCAGAAATTGCTCAAGATCGCCGGCGTTTCGGCTGGCATTGTCGTGGCCCTGCTGGTTGGTCTGACCATCCTGGTCAAGCTGATCATTTCGCCGGAACTGGTTAAAAAGACCGTGCTGCCCAAGATCTCCGCCGCCATCAACCGTCAGGTCAGCCTGGGTGATGTCTCGGTCAGTATCTTTTCCGGTATCCGGTTGCACGATCTGGTGGTGCTGGACCGCGAAGGCAGCGAGCCGTTTGTCAAGGCCGGGGCCATCCGGCTCGACTATCGCTTCTGGCCGCTGTTGCGCAAACGGGTCGAGATTGAGCAGATCCGTCTTGAATCACCGCTGGTGCGGGTGGTGCGCAATGCCGATGGCAGCTTCAACTTCAGCGATCTGCTGGTCAAGAAGCAGCCGCCGGCGGCACCGGCGGAACCCAAGGCCAAGAGTCCGATCGATCTGTCTGTCTCCGAGGTGGTTGTCAGCGACGGTCGGCTGATCTTTGACGACCGCAAGGGGCTGGGGGGTAAGCCGTATCAGGCCGAGATCAGCGCCATCCAGTTTAGCGCGCAGCAGATCTCGCTGGATGGCACGTTTCCGATCTCATTGCAGGCGGCCCTGCCGGGTGGCATGCAGTTCGATCTGTCCGGTACCGCCACCGCGGTGGGCAGCGGTCCCACGGTGGCCCTGGCTGCCAGGCTGATCGCCAAGGATCTAAGCAAACTGGCAGCTGGCCTGCCGCCCTCACTGGCTGAGAAGATCACCAGATTCGATCTGGCTGGCGGCATGGAGCTGAACCTGAAGCTGGCCGGCGCTACCAAGCAGCCCAAAGAACTGCTGCAGGGGGGCGAGATTACGCTCAACGCCATGCAGCTGACCGCCGGTGGTCAGCGCCCCAGCATTGGCGGCCAGTTGCTGCTGGGCAAGGACAGTCTTGAATCAAAGGGACTGACCCTGACCGTCAAAGAACAAAAGCTGGCCATCGGCCTCAAGGCCGCCAACCTGCTGGCCAAGCCGATCAAGTTGAGCGTGGCGGTCAGCGGCGACACGCTGGACCTGAACAAGCTCCTGCCGGCCAAGGCCAAGGCAACGGCGGCACCAGCCGGATCGACGGCGCTGGCCGGCCCGTCCGCAGCACCGAAGGCCGTTGCCAAGCCTGAGCCAGGGCCGCTCAACCTGCCGCTGGTTGCCAACGGCACGGTCACGCTTAACAGCCTGCTCTTCCGTACCCTGACCATCAGCAAACCGTCGCTGTCATGGCGGCTGGCCGACAACCTGCTGACGGTGGATAGCCTAAAAGGGGGCCTGGCCGGCGGCAGCTTCAGCGACACGGCCCGGGTCAACCTGGGGGTCAAGGGCTTCAGCTACAGCACCCAACTGACGGTGCAGGGGGTGCAGGCCGACCAGCTGGTCTCCGCCTTTGCTCCCAAGGCCAGCGGCAGCACCTTCGGCAGCATGGTGCTGACGGCGCAACTGCAGGGCAGCGGCACCCAGCCCGAGGCGATCAAACGCAACCTGGGCGGTAACGGCAGTTTTGCCATCAGCGACGGTAAGCTGACCGGCAGTGGTTTCATGCCGCAACTGGCCAGCTATCTCAAGGCCGATGCGCTGCGTATCCTGCGTTTCAGTCGCTACGCGGGGGATTTCGCTATTAAGGGTGGGATTGTGACGCTCAATTCGGCCCTGGACGGCAGCGATGCCAAGTTCAAGACCAGCGGCACCGCCGGCTTTGACAAGAGCATCGCCATGGGGCTCGATCTGCGTCTGTCGCCGGCCATCACCGGTCAGGTGGTGCGGGGCAGTGCGGGACGTTTCCTGACCGACAGCCAGGGTTGGGGTATCCTGCCGCTCAAGGTGGTGGGTACGGTCGGCTCGCCCCGCTTCACCCTCGACAGCGCCCAGGCCGGAGAGCATCTCAAGGGCAAGCTGCAGGAAGAGCTGAGCAGACGGCTGCTGAAGGACAAGCAGGGCCAGCCGCGGCCGGAAAAGCAGCTGCTGGAGCAGGGGCTGAAGGGACTGTTCGGCAGGTAGGGCTTACTCTCCTTCGGGAGCCAGCTGCAGGCTCTGCAGCGCAGCGAACGGTTGATTGCCGAAGCCGGCCTTAGGCGAGGCCTGCTTCGGCTCTTTTTTGTCCTGCTCGGGGGCAGCCGCGGCCAGCGGTTCGGCCAGGGCGTTTAGCTCTTCCTGCTGATCGTTGCCGTTGCCGGTGAAGAAGTACAGATTATAGAGCCGGTGGTGGCCGGTCCAGCGGCTATTCTGGGCAGTATCGCGGGCCATGTGGGCCTGGATGCCGTTGATCTTGGAATCCATGTCGTCCAGGTAGTGCAGCACGGTGGCCTCCACCGTTTTGGGCCGTTTGGGGGAGCCGTAGTCATACTGGCCGTGGTGGGAGAGCAGCATATGCTTCAGCAGCAGGGCCAGCTCACGGGGAAAGCCGGGAAGCGTGGCGATCCGCTCGCTCAGCAGCTCCACGCCGATGCTGATATGGCCGATCAGGCGCCCCTCGTCGGTGTACTCGAAGGCCCGCTCGTAGCACAGCTCGGCCACCTTGCCGACATCGTGCAAGAGCGCCCCCACCAGCAGCAGATCGCGATTTAGACCGGCATACAGCGGCACCACCGCGTCCACCAGCCGCGCCACCGCCAGGGAGTGTTCCAGCAACCCCCCCAGATAGACATGGTGCATCCCCTTGGCAGCCGGGGCCTTGCAGTAACCGGCCATGAACTGCTCGTCGCTCAGGAAGCTTTCCATCAGCGCTTTCAGGTGCGGGTTGGTCAGTGATGCCACCTGATGGGCCAATTCGTTTTTCATCTCAGCCAGTGGTACTGCTGAGACCGGCACGAAATCAACCAGATCAACCCCCTCCTCCTCCAGCCGCCTGATCTCCTTAGCCACCAGCTGCATCTTGCCCATGTAGAGCGAGGCCGTGCCACGGATCTGCACGAAGTCGCCCTTCTGGAAGGCCTTGTCCAGCTCGTCCACCTTATCCCACAGCTTGCCGTCCATCTCGCCGCTCTTATCCATGAACTTCAGGTTCATGTAGGGCTTGCCGTTCTTGGCCATGGCCATGGTCTTTTCCTTGACCATGAACACCGATTCAACGACGTCTCTATCCTTCAGGTCGGCGAGGTACTGTTTGGGCATGGTGGCTCTTTCGTTTTTAAAATGTTGAGCTGTCAGGCTGCCAAGCGGAAGGTGGCGTCAATCTCATCCCATGGCACGTAAAAATGACCGCTGGCATCCTTTTCAACCAGGCCCAGACGCTCCATGGCCTTTACATCATCGAACACGTTGCGATACTGGCGGTGGAGGTGCTTTGCCAATGCATTGATACTGGCATGTCCCATGCGGCGTAGTTCTGTCAGCAGTTCGAACCGTTTCGGTGTCAGATGCTTGAGCAGCATGGGCAGGTTATCAAAATAGAGCCGTTCGATCGTCTTTTCTGGCAACCAACCGTCATCAAGCCGGTCGGCAATCAGCTTTAACTCATCGAAAAATTCGCTGTCACTTTTTATGCCGATTTTTAAGTCACGTTTTGCTTTCATAACGATCACATCCTCTCCACATCCGCTTCAAAATCTTCCACCAGCTTGCGCAGGGTGGTGAAGCGATAGGTCTCTTCCACCGGTCCGACATGCCGGTGATCACCCTTGCCGCGCTCATTATCGTAACGGACAATGCAGGTGCCGTCAGTTAAACCACAGTACAGGCGATATTTAAAAGGGTGCAGACTACCTGCAACCGATTCGGAAAGGTGCCAGATCACCACCTCAATGATCCGACCATTCTTCTCTTTCCGGTATCTGATGATCTCTCTGGCAGTCCCCACTTACACCTCGCAGGCTATATGTTGTCTAATAACATAGCTGGCCGACTTCAGCAACCCCTATCTCACTACCGCCCTGACGATCTTCAGCAAGGTCTTGCGCTTCTCCTCATCAGCCCCGGCCAGCAACTGTTCCAATTCTCCCTCTTTTACCCCACCCGCTTGCAGATGCTGAAACTCGAACAGGTCCTTGATCTCTACCTGCAGGGCGATTGCGATCTTTTCCATGGTTTCAAATGAGGGAGTATTACGCCCGCATTCGATAAAACTGATGTATTTTGGGTCTACCATAACCAGCTCTGATAGTTGCTCCTGTGACAACCCGCGTATTTTGCGCAACTCCTTCACTCTGGCACCGAAAAGTTTCTTGGTCGTATCCATATCCACCCTCCGCAAGCCATGATTGGCGCGAAGGGCTTTTTCTATAACCGACAAATTATTAGTTTATTATAGATGAAATCTAACAAATTATTATTTTGTGGTGACTTTGAGTTAGTTTTTAGGTATCTCATTCATTATTTAAGTTAGCAAAAAGTGAATTGCTGCGAAATTTGCAGCTACCTATAAGGAGTTGCAGATGGCCATATTCAAACACATCACACTAACTGTTGCGCTCTGTTATTTGCTGTCCACTGAGTTGTATGCCAATAGCAGTACCGGAATTGTCGAACCAGCTAACGAGCTAAAACCATTGACACAGCAGCTCCGAGACAGCCAGATCGGCAAGTGGTTATCGGTTTGGGGTGATTACAGTCTTGTGGTTGGATACAACAAGCTTAACGAGCGACTAGCAGATTATCCCGGAATCGATCATTCCATGACTTATGACAACAGGGTTAGATTTGGCCTGCGATCCAAGCCGCTAGAAACGCTGACTTTGGATATCAGCATGGAGTACGCTACCAATAACACAAGGTTCCTCGTCGTTTCAAGTGGGTTGAGGGTATAGCGAGTTGAATCTGAGCTTGCCTGCAATGATGTAGGCCATGGTAATCAGATTCTTGGGGTTGCGATATCCTCGTGCCCGCGCCTTGGCTG